>DATIGO010000241.1:0-30905 GCA_035454665.1 Gemmatimonadaceae bacterium
GGGCCTGCCCGGGCGCCGTGGCCCGCGGCGGGCCGGGTCCGCGCCGTCCGGCACGGTCCGGCATGGTCCGGCGCGGTCCCGGGCAGCCTGTCGTGCGGCCGCGGGGCGCGGTGGCGTCCAGGCCGCCGGCCCGTCGCCTAACGCCTAAGGCCGCCGGGCGCGGCGCCCGCGCGGACTCAGCCGGTGCCTAACGACCTCGACGTGACGTGGACCCTCGCGCGACGGGGCGCGTACAACGCACAGATGAATGCCGCGGCCCGGGCGTTTTCCGCGCGGATACGGACCCATGGCGATCGACGTGACCCGCATCAACACGTCCGCCCGGGTCGATCCCGTCGGCGCTTCGCACGTGGCGCCGTGGCCGCAGTTCGCGCACTTCGCGGCAGTTCTACTGCTTCTCACGAGGAGGTCTGTATGGCGGGACGGTATCTGCGCCTCGCGCTCCTGGCGGCAATCATCGTAGCCTGCGATGACGACGATGACGACGGCACCGGCCCCAGCCCGGTGACCGAGGAATTCACTGCGACGCTCACCGGTGCCAACGAGCGTCCCACCCCGGTGGTCACGCCCGCGACCGGATCGGCCGACTTCACGCTCTCCGGCGATACACTGTACTTCACGATCGTCGTCGACAGCCTGAGCAGCCCGGCCACCGCGGCGCACATCCACGGCCCGTCCGGCATCGACGGCGTTGCCGGGCCGATCCTGGGCTTCACGCTCGCCGACACGCTCATCACCACCGGCACGCTCGCCAGCGGCTTCGCCACGGCGCCGACCGATCCGTCGGTGAGCCAGGACTCCCTCCTGGTGCTGATGCGGAACGGCAACGCCTACGTGAACGTGCACACGGCCACGAACCCTGACGGGGAGATCCGCGGCCAGGTCGTGCGCAACCCGTGACGTAGTCGCGCGTCGCCGGACATCGCTCGTCACGACCGCTCGCGGTCACACCCACGGAGTGTGACCGCGAGCGGTCGCCTGTTCGACACCACGGGGGTCCCCGGCGCCCCGTCGGCTCGACTCGGCGACCGCCGCCGTTATGTTAGGGCATGCGCTTCCCAGGCTGCGCACCCGCCACATCCCTGGTCCTGACGCTCCTGTCGTCGCCCGCCGGCGCCGTGGCCGAGGCCCAGCGCGCGCCGCCGACCGTCCGGCTCCGGCCGGGCATGATCATCACGGAATCGGTCCGGATCGAGCGGCGCACCTACTGGTTCCCGGCCTTCCCCTCCACCGACTCCGCGCTCGTCATCATCCGCGGAGACGGCATCACGGTCGACTTCAACGGCGCCACGCTGCAGGGGATCCTCCCCGAGGCGGATCCGGACGGCGCACGCGGCGTCGCCATCCGCATCGAGGGCGGCCGCAATGTCCGCGTGCGGAACGCGGTCGTCCGCGGCTACCGGATCGCGATCCTGGCCCGCGGCACGCGCGATCTCGAGCTGTCGGGGAACGTCCTCAGCTACAACTGGAAGCCGCGCCTCTTCAGTCTCGTCGAGCACGAGAGCCTCGCCGACTGGCTCTCGTTCCACCAGAACGAGAAGGACGAGTGGCTTCGATTCGGCGCTGCCATGTACCTGAGCGAGGTACGCGGCGGGACCATCCGGGGAAATCGCGCGGAGCAGGGGATGAACGGACTGCTCCTGGTGAAGAGCGACAGCCTCCTTGTGCGCGACAACACCTTCTCCTTCAACTCGGGGCTCGGCATCGGCCTGTATCGCTCGAGCGACAACACCATCGTCCGGAACCGGGTCGAATACAACGTCCGGGGCTACAGCCACGGCTTCTACCGGCGCGGACAGGATTCCGCGAACCTCCTGCTCTACGAGCAGAGCTCGCGCAACGTGGTGGCATTCAACAACGCCACGCACGGGGGCGATGGCCTCTTTCTCTGGGCCGGCCAGAGTACGATGGATACGGGGCAGGGTGGCGCGAACGACAACCTCTTCTTCGGGAACGACTTCAGTTTCGCGCCGACGAACGCGATGGAGGCCACCTTCAGCCGGAATGCCTTCGTGGCGAATCGCGCCGAGGGCAGCGAGTACGGCCTGTGGGGCGGCTACAGCTGGGAGTCGCGGATCGTCGCGAACTGCTTCGCCGACAATCGCTGGGGGATCGCGATCGAGCACGGACAGGACAACGTCATCGTGGCGAACCGGTTCCTGCGCGACTCCACGGCGATCCGGCTGTGGGCCGACAGCATCCAGCCTTCGGACTGGGGGTACCCGAAGCACCGGGACACGCGGAGCCGCGACTACCGGATTCAGGGGAACCGGTTCTCCGGCAACCGAACACGCCTCGACGCCGCGAACACCAGCGCGCTGTACGCGAGTGACAACGACTCCTCAGGCACGGGAACCGGCGGATGCGTGCCGATGCCCGTGGTGCCGGCCGAGTTCGCGGAGCTCGTGCCCGCGCTCACCGGAATCCCGCGGTCGCTGCCCGCGACGCCCGATGCGCGCCGGCCGCGCGCCGCGATCGTGGTCGATGAGTGGGGCCCGTTCGACTGGCGCTCACCCAGGCTCTGGCCCGTGGACAGCACGCGCGCCATGCCGCTGCGCCTCGCGGTACTCGGCCCGACCGGGATGTGGCGCGTGGCCGAGCGGCGCGGCGTGTCCGGAATCGTTCCCCTGCGCGGGCGGGTGGGAGACACGCTGACCGTGACGCCCCACCCTGATTCGGCGGGCGACTGGTCGGTGACGCTCGAGTACCGGGGCGTCGCGACGCGTTCGCCGCGCGGCGCGCTGACGCCCGCCGGCCAGCCGGTGCGCTTCTCGTACGGGCGCTTCGAGCCCGCCATGGACTGGGCCCTGCGCTTCTTCACGTGGAGCGACAGCACCGATCCGCGCACGCATCACGACGCCTTCCAGGCACGCCTGCGCGGGACGCCGATTCTCATGCGGCGCGCGCCGCGCCTCGACTTCATGTGGTTCCGCCCGACGATCCGTGAGCTCCCGCAGTCGCGCTTCGCCCTCGAGGCCACGACGACCGTGACGCTCGACCCGGGCACCTACACGCTGCGCACCCTCAGCGACGACGGCATCCGCGTCTGGGTCGATGGCCGGCTCGTGATCGACAACTGGGACCTCCACGGCACCGAAGTCGATCACGCTCCTCTCACCGGTGGGCGTCACGAGCTCCGTGTGCAGTTCTTCCAGATCGACGGGTGGACGGAGCTGAGACTCGACATCCTGCGTGGGAGAGTGCGATCAGCGGGGTCGCCGGGCCCTCACTGATTCCGCCGCGACCGAACGACCGGCAGGACCACGCCCCAGCCACCTTGACCCGGACCCCCTCACGCGCCACTCTACCAAGTGTCTAAGGTGAGAGACTGAGAGATGCCCGCTGCCATGCCGCTCGTCAAGGGTACGCTCGACGTGCTGGTGCTCAAGGCGCTGACCTGGGGACCGCGGCACGGCTTCGAGATCACCGCGTGGCTCGAGGACCGCTCCGGGGGCAGCCTCGACATCGACGACAGCGCCCTCTATCAGGCGCTGCACCGGCTCGAGGAGCGCGGCCTGGTCGGCGCCGAGTGGGGGACCACCGACAATAACCGCCGCGCCCGCTACTACCGCTTGACTACGACGGGCCGCGCGCATCTCCGGGCCGAGACCACGCGCTGGACGCGGTACGCAGCGACGGTCGGCGCCATCCTGTCGGCGCAGAGCGCCTGAGCAGGGTCGCGGCGGCCCGCGTCGATCTTCTCGTTTGCGGCAGGAGGCCCGGTGTGACGCCCACAGCGCCCCGCGAAACGCACGCCGGCGGCCTTCGTAGTTAGGATTCGAGGGTCCCGCCAGGGTTCGGCGGCCCCTCGATTCCCCGATGTACTCCACGTGCCTCTACTGTAACAACCCCCTCGGCAGGAACGAGGTGATCGAGACGTTCCCCGTCGGGCGCCGCCTGGCCTTCGACCAGGCGCGCGGCCGGCTCTGGGTCGTGTGCCGGAAGTGCGAGAAGTGGAACCTGAGCCCGTTCGAGGAGCGCTGGGAGGCGATCGAGGTGTGCGAGCGCCACTTCCATGACGCCCGCAAGCGCGTCTCGACCGACAACATCGGGCTCGCCAAGCTGAGCGAAGGGCTCGAGCTGGTGCGGATCGGGCAGCCGATGCGTCCCGAGTTCGCCGCCTGGCGCTACGGCGATCAGTTCGGGCGGCGGCAGCGCCGCGCGATCCTCATCGGCGCGGGAGTGGCGGCCGTGGGTGGAGGCGTGGTGGTGGCGGGGGCGATGAGCGGTGTGCTGACGGGTGGTGGATGGGGCCTCTGGCAGCTCGTGAATGCCGGCGTCACGGCGGCGCGCCGGAAGCGTCGCGTGGCGGTGGTCACCGCGCCGTCGGGGCAGCGGCTCACGGTTCGCGGCGCGCACGTCGAGCGGGCGCATTTCATTCCGCCCGAGGACACGGGTGATCGCTGGGGGCTCAGCTTACCCCACGAAGGGGGGGAGGCGGTGCTGCTCTACGGAGAGCACGCACGCCGTGCCACGGCGCTCATCATGCCCAAGGTGAACGCGGGCGGCGCCTCGCGGCGACGGGTGCAGGATGCGGTGCAGCGCATCGAGCGCGTCGGTGACCCGGGCCGCTTCCTGGAGCAGCTCGCCGGCACTGCCCCGCGCACGTCGCAACGGCTGGTCGAGGTCGAAGGCTCCTGGTGGCGCGGCGAACGCTGGGACGGCGGCTGGGGCTCCCGACGCGCCAAGGGCAAACCGGCGATGGGCCTGACCGGGCTGGAGCTCGAGACCCGGCTCGCGATCGAGATGGCGGTGAACGAGGAGCACGAGCGCGCGGCCCTCGAGGGAGAGCTCGCCCTGCTGGAGCTCGAATGGAAGGACGCGGAGGAGATCGCGGCGATCGCGGACCGGCTCGGCATGCCCGAGGAGGTCGACGCGCAGCTCGAGGATCTGCGGCGCCGCAACGCCCCCGGTACGACCTGACGGCGGTCGCGAGACTTGACTCCAGCGGTAAACCCCGCCACTCTCTCCAGAGTCTAAGGGGAGAAACTCAGGGAAGGGGCCCGAATGTCTGACCACATCCGCTCCGGCGTGCGCCGGCTCTTCGACCTCGCGGCACGAACGCCGGGACAGGTGCGGCGCGAAGTCGATGACGAGGTCGCGCTGCACCTCGAACTGCGCATCCGGCAGCTCGAGGCCCGGGGATACACGCCCGAGGCCGCGCGGGCCGAGGCCCTCCGGCGGATGGGTGGTTCGATCGACGAGGTGCGGCATCGCCTGCAACACTCGGCGGCACACCGCGAGCATCGCCTGCGCGCCCGGGAACGCATGAGCGACTTCATGCGTGACGTGCGGCGCTCGCTGCGCGGTCTCGCCAGGCGCCCCACCTTCGCGGTGGTCGCGATTCTGACCCTCGCGCTGGGCATCGGCGCGAACGCCGCCATCTACACCGTGCTGCACGCGGTCGTGCTCCGGCCGCTGCCGTTCCGCGATCCCGAGCGGCTCGTCATGCTGTGGGAGGAGCACGCGGAGCGCGGCTGGTACAAGCAGGACGCGGCGCCGGCCAACATGCTCGACTGGCGGGAGCAGGTCGCGGCCTTCGAGGACGTGGCCGCATACCCGTCCTTCGAGTCCAGCACGACGCTCATGCAGGAGGGGAGAACGGAGCTCCTCTCGGCGATGGAGGTCACCGGGAATTTCTTCAGCGTGCTGGGCGTGCCGGCGCTCACGGGGCGAACGTTCACCGTGGCCGAGACCTGGGCCACCGGCGAGCGCATCGTCATGATCAGCGAACGGCTCTGGCGCACCCGCTTCGCGGCGGATCCCGGCCTCGTGGGCCGATCGATCGAGCTGGGCGGGCGCCCGGCGCAGGTGATCGGCGTGGTGCCGTCGAGCTTCGCCTTTCCCGGTCGCGATCCGGACGTCTGGTTTCGCACCGGTTGGGCGCCCGACGACCGGAGTCAGGTCTGGTTCCGGCGCGCCCACTGGCTCGACGTGATCGCCCGGCTGCGCCCGGGAGTCGCCCCGCAGGAGGCCGAGGCGCAGCTGGAGGTGGTGGTGAGCCGGCTCGAGCGGGACTACCCCGAGACGAATCGCGGCATGGGCGCGGGCCTCACGCCCCTGCACGAGTTTCTGGTGGGCGACACGCGCGGGCCGCTGCTCGTGCTCCAGGGCGCCGTCCTCCTGCTTCTCATCATCGCGTGCGCCAACGTCGGGAACCTGCTGCTCGTGCGCGCGGCGGATCGCGAGCGGGAGGCCGTCCTGCGCCTGGCGCTGGGCGCCAGCCGCGGGCGCGTCGTGCGCGAGGCCCTCATCGACAGCGTCGCGCTCTCCGCGCTCGGCGGACTGGCCGGCCTCGTGCTCGGCGCGTGGGGAACGAAGGCCCTCGTCGCCCTGCAGCCCGAACGCATGCTTCCGGTGGGCGACATCCATCTGAACACGAGCGTGGTGCTCTTCGTGCTCGCGATCACCATACTGAGTGCGGTTCTCTTCGGCGTCGCGCCGGCCGCGTGGAGCGGACTGCGCGCACCCGCCGACGCGCTCAAGGAAGGCGGGCGCAGCAGCACCAGCCGGAGCGTCCGCCGCTGGGGGAACGCGCTCGTCGTGGGGGAAGTCGCGATCGCCCTGCTGATGGCCGTGGGCGCGGGACTGCTCATGCGCAGCTTCTGGCAACTACAGCGCGTGGATCCCGGGGTTGACGTCGCGGGGGTTCTCTCGACGACTTTGGCATTGCCCCCGGGACGCTTCGATTCGGCGGCGAAGGTGAGGGGCTACCACGACGGCCTGCTCCAGCGGGTGCGCGGCCTTCCTGGTGTCGAAAGCGCCGCGATCGTCTCGGAGCTCCCGATGACGGCTCGTGGCTGGTCGAGCGATTTCTCCGTCGAGGGGCGCCCCCCGCGGGATCATGCCGTGGAAGTCGTGCACCGTGAGATCTCGCCGGACTATCACCGCGTGATGCGCGTGCCGCTCGTGGCGGGGCGCACGTTCAGCGATACCGATCGGGGCGATGCGCCGCTGGTGGTGCTCATCAACGAGGCGCTGGCCGACCGGTACTTCTCCGGCGAGAGCCCGCTGGGGCGGCGGATCGCGTTCGATCGCGTTCCCGATTCCACTTCGGTGTGGCGGACGATCGTCGGTGTGGTCGGAAACGAGCATCAGGAGGAGCTCGAGCAGGCGCCGCGCCCGGAGTTCTTCGCCCCGTATGCGCAGGACCAGGTTCGCAGCCGCATGCCCCTGGTGGTGCGCACGTCGGGCGATGCGGCCGCGCTCGAGGGGCCGCTCCGCCGGCTCGTGGCGGAGCTCGATCCCAGCGTTGCGATCGCCTGGGTGCGACCGATGACCGTCGTGCGCGATCGCGCCCTCGCGCGGCAGCGCTTCATCATGACGCTCGTGCTCGTCTTTGGCGCGGTGGGGCTCGCGCTCGCCATCGTGGGCGTGTACGGCATCATGGCCCAGGTCGCCGCGCGGCGCACGCGCGAGATCGGCATCCGGGTGGCGCTCGGCGCCAGCACCTCGCGGGTGCAGTGGCTCGTGGTGCGGCACGGGCTGCGACTCGTCGTCGCGGGAATCGTGCTGGGCGCCGGGGTTGCACTGGCCGCGACCGGACTGCTGCGGGCGCTGCTGTTCGGCGTATCGCCCTCGGATCCCGTCACCTTTGCCGCTGTGGCCGCCCTGCTGGTCGCCGCCACGCTGGCGGCCAGCTGGGTGCCGGCGTGGCGGGCGTCGCGGGTGGATCCCGCCATCACGCTTCGCAGCGAATAGCGCTGCGCCCCAGTGCGCCCCACCGCGGTGCTGCGTCGGTGGTGTCGCGGAGGAGCCGCGAGGCGGGTTTCCGCCGCTCGCACGCGCCGACCCAGGCGGTGATATTTCGCCCACATGGGCGACGCTACGTCTCTTCTCAGCACGGCGCTCGCCGGCCGCTACGCGATCGAGCAGGAGATCGGTCGGGGCGGCATGGCCACCGTGTACCGCGCAGAGGACCTGAAGCACGGCCGCAAGGTCGCGGTCAAGGTCCTGTCGCCGCAGGTCGCTGAGTCGCTGGGTGCCGAGCGGTTCCTTCGCGAGATCGCGATCGCAGCGCGGCTCTCGCATCCCCACGTGGTCCCCCTGATCGATTCCGGTGAGTGGGACGGGGTGCTCTACTTCGTCTCGTCGTTCGTCCCTGGCGGATCGCTGCGCGAGCGGCTCGACCGGGAGAAGCGGCTGTCCCTCCCTGATGCGCTGCGCATCGCGTCGGAGGTTGGTGCGGGGCTCGACTACGCCCACCGGAATGGCGTCGTGCATCGCGACGTGAAGCCCGAGAACATCCTCTTCGCCGATGGTCACGCGGTGCTCACGGACTTCGGCATCGCGCGCGCGTGCTCACAGCAGCCGGGCGACCGGCGGACGGAAGTCGGCCTCACGCTGGGCACGCCGGAGTACATGAGCCCCGAGCAGGCGAGCGGGGAAACGGATCTGGGCTTCGAGAGCGACGTCTACAGCCTGGCCTGCGTGGTGTACGAGATGCTCGCCGGAGCGCCGCCCTTCCGCAGCGAGACCACGACCCAGACGATCGCGCGGCATCTCACGGAAGCCCCGAAGGCGCTCCGAACGCTGCGGCCCGACGCGCCAGGCGGCGTCGAGCGCGCGCTCGCGCGGGCCTTGTCGAAGGATCCCCGGGCCCGGTACCAGCGCGTGTCCGACTTCATCACCGCGCTGCACGAGGAAGGGTCGGGCGTGCGCGGACCGCAGTCCGTGCGCACGCGGACCATCGCGGTGCTCCCGTTCGTGAACGCGAGCCCCGATCCCGACACCGAGTACATGAGCGACGGGATCACCGACGAGCTGATCGACGCCCTGTCGAAGGTGCGAGGGCTGCGGGTGGCATCGCGGACGTCGGTCTTCGCGCTCAAGGGGAAGCTCCAGGACGTGCGCGCGCTCGGCGCGATTCTGGGCGCGTCGGTCGTGCTCGAGGGCACCGTGCGCAAGGCGGGGGACCGGCTTCGCATCACCGCGCAGCTCACGTCCACGGATGACGGGCGTCTGCTCTGGTCTCAGCGCTACGACCGGCAGCTCGAGGATGTCTTCGCCGTGCAGGACGAGATCGCGCACACGATCGTGGACACGTTGCGCGCGACGTCGTTCGCCGATCTCTCGGAGCCGCTGGCGCCGCAGTACACGCAGAATGTGAAGGCGTACGGGCTGTACCTGAAGGGGCGCTTCGAGTGGAACAAGCGCACGCAGGAGGGTGTGGCGGAGGGGATCCGATACTTCGAGGAGGCCATCGCCGAGGATCCGGGGTACGCGCCGGCCTTCGTGGGGCTCGCCGACTCGTACGCGCTCCACGTCGACTACCGCAGCGTGCCGGTGCACGAGGGATTCCGGCTCGCGAAGGAGTACGCGCGCAAGGCGATCGCGCTCGACGAGACCCTGGCAGAGGCGCACGCCTCGCTCGCGTGGAGTCTCTTCATCTACGACTGGAGCTGGGACGAGGCGGCGCGGGAGTTCCGCCGGGCGATCGAGCTTGCGCCGAGCTACGCGACTGGCCACCAATGGCATGCCTTTCTGCTCGCGGCGAAGGGACAGCGCGAAGAGTCGCTCCTCGAGGGGCACATGGCGGTGGAGCTGGACCCCGCCTCGGTGAGCAGCCGGCGTGGGCTGGGGTGGCTGTACTATTACGCCAGGCGCTACGAGGCAGCACAGTATCACCTGGAGCGCGCGATCGCGATGAATCCGCTGGCCGAGGAGAGTTACCGGATCCTCGGACTGGCGTTGCTGCAGAGCGGGAAGGCCGGAAACGCGGAGCGCGTGCTACGCGAAGCGCTGGATCTCCCGGGCAAGGTTCCGTATACCACGGCATCGCTTGGCTACGTGCTCGGGCGCTCGGGGCGTCCGGACGAGGCGCAGGCCCTGCTTGCCGAGCTCCAGGCGGAGAGTGCGCGGTCCTACGTCTCGCCCGTCGCGTTCGCGACGATTCTGCTGGGCCTGGAGAAATGGGACGAGGCGCTGGAATGGACGGCCCGGGCGGCCGACGAGCGCCGCGGATGGTTGGCGTATCTCAAGGTCAACCCCATACTTGATCCGGTCCGGGAGCATCCGGGATACCGGGCGCTGGTGGAGCGCATGAGGATCTGAGGCAGCGGACCACGGAGGGGACATGCGCCGCGCAGGATACGGTTGGCTCACGGCAGGACTCTTCGGGACGATCGTGGCCGGACCGGCAGGGGCGCAGGACACGGTGCGCGTGCGCGCGGACGGGAAGCCGCTCTGGGGCGAGAACGTGCGACTCGTGCGCGAGGCGACGATCGGGACGAGCGACGGTCCGGCCGAGTATGCCCTCGGCGAGGTGTATCACGCGACGGGTGATGCGGCCGGGCGGATTTACGTGTTCGATCACGACGACAACCAGATCCGTCAGTACGACCTGAGGGGCCGCTTCCTGGGTCGCGTCGGTCGTAAGGGTTCGGGCCCCGGTGAGTATCAGTTCGCCGATGGACTCGCGATCGTGCAGGACTCCATGCTCATGGTGTGCGATCGCTCGAACATGCGCGTGTCGTTGTTTACGCCGGATCGGAAGTTCCATCGCGCCGTGCCGATGGCCCGGCTCATCTACGGCGGCCGCCGCGGCTGTGTGGTGGACATGGAGGACCGCTGGTATCAGCGGGTCGCGGTTTCCGGGCTCGGGGGTGGCGCCGAGAACCGCGTGGGAGCACCGACGCAGTACCTGCGCACGCGGATCGATGGCGCGGTCATCGACTCGTTCTTCTTCGGGTCGTACAATCCCAATCTGTATTTCACGCTGAACACGGAGGAAGGAGCTCGCCCCGCCTTTCCCACCGAGCTGGTCGGAGGACCGTATGAGGGAGGGGGCATGGTGACAGGGACGACCGACCGGTACCGGGTCGTCATACGGCGCGTCGGGAAGCCCGTTCTCGTGATCGAGCGCGCGCATCGTCCGGTTTCATTCGTGGGTGCCGAGCGCGACGAGTGGCTCGCGTGGGCCGAGGTCCTGGGGCGCGAGCGTCGACAAGTCTTCACGATCCCGCGACAGAAACCGCCTTTCCGCGACCTGCTGAGCGATCCTGCGGGACGCATCTGGGTGCACCTGTATTCCACGGCCACGAAGCGCACGAACGTCCCGCCGCGGCCGCCAGGGAACCCGCGGCCACTGCTGACCTGGCGCGAACCTAACGTCTTTGATGTGATCGATGCCGAGGGACGGTATCTGGGTCGCGTCGAGCTCCCCGCGGAGCAGCAGGTCATGGCGATCACACGGCAGCGATTGTATGCCGTGGCGCCGGGACCCGACGGGGAAGACCAGCTCCACGTCTACCGGCTTCCGGAGTCCGCCGATCGTCGCTGATTGGCTGCACGTTCGGGATCGTCTCTCCCTGCCTCGTGACTGATCCCGAGCACAGCGTGAGCAGATCCCTCGTCGCCTGCGGCTCCTCGGGATGACAATACGGGCGCGGCTCCTCGGGATGACAATACGGGTGCGGCTCCTCGGGATGACCGCACCGCGACGACCCGTCACCCGTCACCGTCAGGACGAATAATACGCCGCGTTCTCCTCGATATACCCCTGCGTGAGATCGCATCCGTAGGCCGTCGCGTGGGCCTCCCCGACGCCTAACGATACGACCAGATCGATCACCTCGGTCGCGAGCGCCTCGCGCACCACCGCGTCGTCGAACGTGACGCGCGTCCCCTCCAGCACGACCTGGTGCCCGTTGATCCACGCGTCGGTCGCCTGGGGGTTCAGCGTGCAATCGAAGCACTTGCCCACTGCCATGAGGATCCGCCCGACGTTGGGGTCGGCGCCGTGCACCATCGTCTTGATCAGCGGCGAGTTCACGAGCGATTTCGCCACGCGACGGGCCTCCGCCTCGTTCAAGGCGCCCCGCACCGTGCAGCGCAGCAGATGCTGCGCCCCCTCGCCGTCGCGCGCGAGCATCTCCGTCATCCGGACACAGCCCGCAGTGAGCGCGTCGCCGAAGACGGTCTCCTTCACCGGCCCTGCCATCCCGTTCGCGAGGAGCGCGCAGGTGTCCGATGTGCTCGTGTCGGTGTCCACCGACAGCATGTTGAACGACACGTGCGCCGCGCGGCGCAGCATCTGGTCCAGCGCCGCGGGGTCGAAGAGCGCGTCGGTGAAGATGTAAACGAGCATCGTCGCCAGGTTGGGCTCGATCATCCCGGATCCCTTCGCCACCCACGTGATCGTGGCATCGCCCACGCGGCACGAGAGCGCCTTGGGATGCGTATCCGTCGTCATGATCCCCTCGGCACCCACGAGCGGGTCGTCCTGCAGCTCGGCGGACATCCCCGATAGACCACGCTCGATGATGTCGATAGGCAGCGGCACGCCGATCACCCCCGTGGAGCTCACCAGGACGCGCTCGGGCGTCGTCCCGACTTCCGCGGCCGCCGCGGCGGCCATGCGGCGCGCCCGATCCAGTCCCGGCGCGCCCGTCGCGACGTTGCTCACGCGGCTGTTCACCGCGATCGCGCGCAGCACCCCCGCGCGGATCGTCTCGCGCCCCAGAATGATCGGCGCCCCCGGAAACCGGTTCCGCGTGAAGATCGCCGCCGCCGCGCAGTCGGTCTCGCTCACGAAGAGGGCCAGGTCCCTTGCCTTTGGCTTGAGCCCGCAGTTGCGACTCGCGCACCGGAAGCCGCGGGGGAAGCGGGGAATGTCGTCGAAAACCATGGAGGGGCTGGAAGGGGATCTGGCGGACGCGGCCGGGAAGATACGGGTAGCGCCGGAACCGGGAAATGGCCCGCCCGTGGGGCTCCGGCGCCTGACACCTCGCGCCTCGCAGGCGCGTATCGCAGAATACGCCGTCAGGGAGTGATGCTCCCGTCGCTGGACCGCCACTCAGGAGCAGCCCGTGGAAGAATTCTTCGCCGTGATCGGCCTGTTCACCGCGCCCGTCGTGGTCGCCCTGAGCGTCGCGATGTATTACACGCGCAAGGAGCTGAACCGGCTCCGCGGCGAGACGGGCTCGCGCACGCGGGACGACCGCATGGAACGGATGGAGCAGGCCGTCGACGCGATCGCCGCGGAGGTCGAGCGGCTCGCGCAACAGCAACAGTTCACCTCGCGCCTGCTGGCGGAGCGGTCGGAACGCGAGTCCGCGTCACGGGGACCGACGGCGCGCTAGCGCGACAGCGCCAGGAGCGCGAGTGGCACCTCCCGGAGGCCGGTCCAGCGTCGCGTTCCCGCCGGATCCCGGATCAGTATCTGGCTCGAAACTCGATCTATAGATGTCAGTGCTGCAGTGTGACCGCGATTACGGGGGCGCCGCTCACCCGGTTCAGCGGGGTTTCGCGCTGTACAGGCCTCGCGGAGCGGTACTATGATTTCCAGACCCGTGTTTCCTGGCACCTGGCGACCCCAAGGAGACCTGTCGTGAACCAGCGCATGCACATCCGGATTCTCGCGGTCTGCGCGGCCGCCATGGCGATGCAACTGTCCACGGCGGGCACGCTGCGGGCACAGGACCGGCTGCGCACGATGCCGGGGTACGACCAGTATGCGCGAATGAGCGCGCAGCTGTCTGGCGCATTCAAGTCCGGGGCGTTGCAGGTGGCGTGGGTCGACTCGGGGAAGGCGATCGAGTACACGATGGACGGCGTGCGCCACCGCTATGTCATCGCGGCCAGGCGCGCGGCGCCCATCGGGGACGCGACGCCCGCGCAGACCGGCTCCGGCCGCGGCGGGCGGGGCGGCGGCGGAGGTCCTGCGCGCGGCCGGCAGTTCGAGTTCGCGCTGTCTCCCGACCGCCAGCTTCGCGCCTTCTACCGCGACCGGAATCTCTGGATGAGCAGCGCCGACAGCAGCAACCCCGTGGCGGTCACGACCGACGGCAGCGAGGAGAAACGCATCAAGTACGGCACGGCGAGCTGGGTGTACGGCGAGGAGCTCGGGCAGAACACCGCGATCTGGTGGGCGCCGGACGCCTCGAAACTCGCCTACTATCGCTTCGACGAGTCTCCGGTTCCGGATTACTACCTGCAGTTGGGCCAGACGCGCCTCCAGAGCTCGATCGACGTCGAGGCATATCCCAAGGCGGGCGTGCCGAATCCGATCGTCGATGTCTTCGTGTACGACGTGGCCGCGAAGCAGAGTGTGCGCATCGACGTGCGCGACGGGAAGCCGTTCACCGACGACGTCGTGGGCCACTACGTCTACAGCGTGGGGTGGTCGCCCGACGGCAGCGAGTTGCTGTTCAACCGCACGAACCGGCGCCAGAACATCCTGGAGTACACGGCGTGCAATCCTGGTACCGGAGCCTGCCGGGTGGTCGTGCGCGACGAGTGGCCCGCGAGCTGGGTGGACAACACGCCCACGATCCGGTTCCTTGCCGACGGCAAGCGCTTCATCTGGGAATCGGAGCGTACCGGTTGGAGGAACTACTACCTGTACGATCTGACGGGGAAGCTCATCACGCCGCTCACGAGCCACGAGTTCGAGGTTGCGAACATCGTGCGCGTCGATGAGAAGGCGGGCGTGCTGTACTACATGGCGCGGAGCGGCGACAACCACATGAAGCTGCAGCTCCACCGCGTGGGGCTGGACGGGAAGAATGATCGCCGCCTGACGGACCCGGCGTTCAATCACGCCGTGAACCTTGCGCCGGACGGCCGGCACTTCGTGGATGTCGCGCAGGCGCACGACCGGCCGCCGGTCACGCGGCTCCTGGATCTTCAGGGACGCGTGGTGGCGGAGCTCGCGAGGAGCGACCTGTCGAAGGCCGATTCGTTAGGTCTCAGGCGCGTGGAGATGTTCACCTTCAGGGCGGCGGACAGCACGACGATCCTGCACGGGATGCTGCATCGGCCGTCGAACTTCGATTCCACGCGGCGGTATCCGGTCCTCGTGAGCGTGTACGGCGGTCCGGCCACCAACGGCGCCCGCGAGCTCTTCACGATGCCGAGTGCGCTCACCGAGTACGGCTTCCTGGTGGTCACGCTCGACGCGCGCAGCGCGGGCGGGCGGGGGAAGCGGTTCCTCGACGCGATCTACCTCAAGCTCGGCGTGGTCGAGATCGACGACCTGGCGGCCGGCATCAAGTCGCTCTGGAACCGGCCGTACGTCGATCGCACGCGCGTGGGGATCTACGGAACGTCGTACGGCGGCTACGCCTCGGCGATGGCGCTCGTCCGGTATCCGGACGTGTTCCACGCGGCCTCGGCGGGGTCGCCGGTGACGGACTGGCGCCACTACGACACGATCTACACCGAGCGGTACATGTGGACGCCGCAGGGGAACACGGCCGGCTACGACGCGGGATCCGTGATGACGTATGTGCGCAGCCTGCGCGGGCGGCTCATGATCTACTTCGGAACCGCCGACAACAACGTGCATCCGTCGAATTCGCTGCAGCTCATTCAGGCCCTGCAGCGCGCGCAGAAATCCTTCGAGGTGCAGGTGGGCCCGGATCTGGGGCACACGGGGCTGAATCAGCAGCGGATGATGGAGTTCTTCATCGAGAACCTCGTCATGCGAAACGGCGCTATTCAGTAGGGTGCGCGGCAGGGGGCCCGGATCCCTCAGTCGTTCCGCTCCCTCGGGATGACCCTGGCCTGGCGATCCCCGCGCAACAGGTCCGCCACCTCGTGTACCCTCCCGTTCGCCACCACGCGCTTCACCCGGATCGTGGCCATGATGTCCTCGAGGGGGTTCCCGTCCACCATGATCAGGTCCGCGAGCTTCCCCGCCTCGATGGTTCCCGCGTCCAGGCCCAGCGCCTGGGCCGGATTCACCGTGGCCGTGCGGAGCGCTTCGAAGGGCGTCATCCCGGCCTGCACGTAGGCCTGGATCTCGGCGTGCAGATTCGCCGCGTTGGGCGTGTCGGTGCCGGCCACGACGCGTGCGCCGGCCTGCTGCGCGTTCACGATCATCTCGCCCACGTTCCCGACGCCTGCCGGGCCACCTCCCGCGCCGGCGCGGCCACCGCCCCCCCCGCGTCCACCTCCACCGCCGCCCCCCGCACGTCCACCGCGCCCGGCGCGCCCTCCCTCGCCGGTCACCTGGGCGCTCAGCCACCCGGGATAGAGCGCGAAGCGCGGGTCGGTCCGGAGCGATGAGTCGGCGTCGAGCATGCGCCGGAGCGTCGCGCCGCCTAACGCGAGCGTGGGGGTGAGCGTCATCCCGGCGCGCCCGAAGAGCTGCGCCACGTCCGCATAGCTCCGCTGCCGCGTGGCCACCTTGGGGTTGTAGCCCCGCCGGCTGGTCCCGGTCGTGTGCTCCGTGCCGTCCATCTGGTGGAGCGCGGCCGGATAGACCTCGTGCGACGAGAGCGGGATCCCGGCCGCATGCGCGAACTCTGCCATGTGCCGCTGCTGCAGATCGGGCATGCGCACGTAGCTCTTCAGGAGATCGTGCTGCAGGATCCTCGCGCGATCGAGCTCCATGTCGAGGTGCGCCCAGCTCGAGACGGCAACCGCCATCTTGTAGTAGACGCGGTTCCATTCCATGAGATAGCCCGTGACGTACTTCCGCGGACCGGGCCGAGTCCCCGCGTCCACCGCCTCGCGGTCCTCCACGGCCTCGTACGGCGTGCCACCCGGACTGCGCACCGTGGTGACGCCGAAGGCGAGATACGCGCGGTCGTGCGCCTCGCCGAGGTCCTTCTGGAGATGCGCATGGTACTCGACGAGCCCCGGCATCACGGTCTCGTTCGACGCATCCACCACGCGCGCCCCGCCGTGCGCGGCGGCCGAGTGGGGCGCCACGCTCCGGATCCGGTTGCCCTCGACCACGATGTCCACGTTCGCGCGTGGCGCGGCGCTGCGCATGTCGAGGAGCCGTCCGGCATGCACGACATACCGCTCGGTCGGGATCGCCGGAGCGTAGCGGAGCTCGAGCGGCACGTCCGCCAGCCCGCCGGTCTCCACGTCGATGGTCCGGAGCCGGTCCATCGACTGGTACAGGATCCGGCGTGAGTCTGCGGTCCACGACGGCGCGTGCGCCATCTCGCTCGTCAGGCGGCGCGGCGGGCCGAGCGGCGCGCCCGACGAGGACACGGGAACCACCGCGAGCACGCCCTCGTACACCACGGCCATCATCGAGCCGTCCGGCGACCAGACGGGCCCCGCGCCCACGCGCGAGTCGATCGAGAGGTGCTTCACCGGCGTGTGCCACTGGTGATCGGCCTCGCCGCTCGTGGTCATGGTGAGGACCTGGTTCGTCCCCTCACGGAAGCGCGACGAGTATGGCGTGACCGCGGCGATCGCCACGCGCTTTCCGTCCGGCGACCAGGTCGGATTCCCCGGACCGAACAGCGACTCGTGGATCTGCGTGACCGCGCCGGTCTCGACATCCACGACCGCAACGTTCGCCCGGCGCCAGACGCCGTCGACGTCGAGGAACGCGATCCTCCGCCCGTCCGGGGACCACGCCGGACCCATGGCCGATGTCGCGCGCCGCGTAAGCTGCCGGTCGGCGCCGGTGCGGAGGTCACGAACCCAGATGTCGAGCAGCTGTCCGCCGCGATCCGAGGCCCAGGCGATCCGGTTGCCGTCCGGCGACCACGCGGGCTCGGTGTCGAGGAAGTGGTCCTTGGTGAGGTTCTCGGGCCGTCCCCCCACGGACATCAGCCAGATGTCGCCTAACGCCGCGAAGGCCACGCGGCGTCCATCGGGCGAGATGACCGGCGCCACGATGCCGAGCGCCTGACGCGGGGCGCGCGAATCGACGTCGCGCGGGCGCGCGGCATAGCGCGCCGGGCTCACGCCGAGGGCCGCGGTGAATTCCACGGTCCGTGGTGCCGCGCCGCCGATCGAGCGCGTCCGGATCCGGCCGTCGGCCGTATAGAAGAACTCCGTACGCGACGCCCAGGCCGCCCGGAACGGAAAGACGTTCTCCTCTCCCGTGAGCGCCCGACCCTCGATCTCGAGCTGGCTCCCGGCCCCACCGGTGCTGTGGTAGACGATCTCGCCACCGGGCCCCCACGACGGCGCGTCCGCGCGAACCCCGTCCGCGCTCACCCGCCGCTCCGTGCCTGACGAGAGATCCACCGCCCAGATCGACTGCCCGCCGGCCCGGGTGGAAATGAACGCGATCTCGCGGTCGTCGGGCGACCAGGTCGGCATGAAGTCGTTCCCTGCGTCGCGCGTGACCTGCCGCAGCGCGCCAGTCGCGACCTCGAGCACCCAGACGTCATAGCTTCCCGCGTCGCCGCGGTCGGACGAGAACGCCACGCGCGTCCCGTCGTGCGACCAGGCGGGCTCGCGGTCGTCGTACGGCCCCCACGTGAGCTTGCGCTGCTCGCGGCCATCGGGGGCGATGGCCCAGATGTCGTAGCCGCCGTCGCGATACCCCTGGAACGCGATGGTCCGGCCGTCGGGCGACCAGGCGGGCTGGCGCGCATCGTTGTACTCGTCGGTGATGCGTCGTGCCGCGCCGCCAGTGGCCGGAACGGTCCACAGACTGCCCTGGAGATCGATCACCAGTGTCCGGGCGTCCGGCGACACCGCGACCGCCATCGAAGTGCCCTCGTTCACCGTGATCTCCGTGACGCCCTGCCGCGATGACGCGGCGGCGCCGCGCTGTTGCCACGCGAGGGCGGGCGCGATGGACAGGGCAACCACGGCGCCGAACAGCACCACGGCCAGGGGCCGAAGACTCCTCATGTCTGCTCCGGGGGCGGGTAGGCGGACAATCTGGCGAACGCGCAGCCACAATCCAGAGTTGATCGCGCCCGTCCGCACTTACGGGGGGAGTGATCCGCGCGCTATCGTCGAGGACATGGCGGTAAGCCCGAGATGCGCGATCTGAAGGCGGCACTCACACAGCGGCAGACGGCCCTCGTGGTCGGGGGGATCGCGGTCGTCGCGCTCCTCGTGGCGTGGATGCGGAGCGGCGCCGGGGCTGGCGCGGCGGCCGGCGAGACGGTGGCCGTCGAGCGCCGGAACTTCTCGGCCGCCGTCGTGGCGATTGGGGCCGTGAAGGCCCAGATCGGTGCGGAGGTACGCGTGGGCTCCCGCATCTCCGGGCGCGTGCGCCGGTTGCGCGCGAACATCGGCGACGCCGTGACGCGCGGGCAGGTGCTCGCGGAGCTGGAGACCGAGGACCTGGACGCCCTCCTGGCCCAGCGGCAGGCGGAGCTAAACCTCGCCGAGGCAAAGCTCCAGTCCCTGGAACGGCTGTCCCCGGAGGAGATCGCGCGTGCCGCGGCGGATCTCGCACGTTTCGAGGCCACGGCCAGGCTGGCCGCCGGCGAGTGGGCGCGCCAGCAGACGCTCCTCAGCCAGGGTGTGGCGGCGGCGGCGGAGGCCGACGCGGCCCGCGAACGCCATCTCGTGGCGCAGGCGCAGCGCGACGCGGCGCAGCGCGCACTCGAACTCGCGCGCGCGGGGAGCGTCGAGCAACGCAAACAGGCCGAAGCAGAAGTCGCGCGCGCCCGCGCGTCGCTCCGGAGCGCGCGGGTCGATCGCTCCTTCGCCACGATCACCGCGCCCATCTCCGGCGTCGTGGCCTCCGTGGCGACGCAGGAAGGCGAGACCGTGGCCGCCGGGCTCAATGCGCCGACGTTCGTGACGATCCTCGATCTCGACCGGCTGCAGGTGAATGCCTACGTCGATGAAGTCGACATCGGCAAGGTGGCGGTGGGTCGCGCCGCATTGTTCTCGGTCGATGCGTACCCCTCGCAGGAGTTCGAGGGGAAGGTGACAGCGGTGTATCCCAACGCGACGATCCAGGACAATGTCGTGAAGTACGTCGTCGCGGTCTCGATCGCCTCCGACACTGCCCGCCGGTTGCGCCCGGAGATGACGGCCAGCGTGCGCATCCGGCTGGAGCCGCGCAGCGTGCTGGCGATTCCCGTTCGTGCCGTTGGCCGCGACAGCGGCCGCAGCCAGGTCTTTCTCCCCGCGAACGGCGGCCTCGAGAAGCGCGCCGTGCGCCTCGGCTGGCGCGACGGGGCCTGGGCGGAGGTCCTCGACGGGCTCCGCGAGGGAGAGCGGATTCTTCTCGATCCACCGGTGGTTCCACCAGGAGGTGCCCCTTGAGCCGCAGCCGCCGAATCGCGCGCGACGCGGCCCTGTCCCTCTCCGCCAACCGCGGACGTACGGGTCTCATGGTCCTGGGCCTCGCGGCTGCGGTGGCCGTGCTCTCGGCGGTGATCGTGGCGGGGCAGGGCGCGCGCGCCGAGATGATGGCCCTTGTGAGCAAGCACGGGCTCGACATGCTCATGGTCCGGGCCGGAGGAGAGGTGCAGGTCTTCGCTCCCCGCGCCGACCGCGGTCTCTCGGTGCTGTTTCCCGAGGACGCGGAGGCGATCGAGCGCGAGGTGCCTGGCGTTCGACTCGTGAGTCCGGTGCAGAACCAGCGCGGCATGAGCGTGGTGTACGAGGACCGCAGCGTGATCACGCGGGCGTTCGGCGTGAATGACGTCTGGATGACAATCCGCCGCTGGGGGATGTCGGACGGCGATTTCGTCTCGGCCGAGGACATGGGGGCCATGAGCCGCGTGGTGATGCTCGGCGCGCGCGTCGCGCGCGAGCTGTTTCCCGCCGGCGACGCCGTCGGCAAGGTGGTGCGCGTGAACAACGATCCCTACACCGTAAAGGGAGTCTTCATCGAGATGGGCGCGAGCGCCGGGGGCGACGACTGGGACGACCGGATCGTCGTGCCGTTCAGCACGTCGTCGCGCCGGCTCTTCAATCGCCCGTCGCTGGAACAGATCGTGATCCGCGTGGCCGATGCGCGGCGGCTCCCCGAGACGGCAGAGCGCGTGCGGTCGTTGTTGCGCGTCCGGCATCAGATCGGCGCGGGGGAGCCGGACGACTTCTTCGTCCGGGAGCCCGAGGATGTGGAAGGTGCCGCGGTGGCTGCGACCTCGACGGCCACGACGCTCCTGGTCGTCCTCTCGGTGATCGCGCTCGCCGCCGCCGGGGTCGTCATCGCGGCCCTGATGCTCGCGTCGGTGCGGCAGCGCACGCAGGAGATCGGCCTGCGTCGCGCGACCGGGGCCCGGGCGTCCGACATCCGGCGCCAGTTCCTCCTCGAATCACTCTTCGTGGCGCTCATCGGGGGCGTCATCGGGGTCGCGGTCGGCGTGGTGGCCGCCCTCGCGATTTCCGCCACCGGTCTCTCGGAAGCCCGGGTCACCTGGCTCCCGTTCCTCGCCGCCCTCCTGGTCTGCGCGGCGATCGGCCTCGCGGCCGGCGTTATTCCGGCGCGCGCGGCGGCGGCGGTGCAGGCAGCGACATCGCTGCGGGAGCGAACCGCATGACGCACCGGATCGACACCCGAGGACAGCATGACCAGGGTGCCGCAATGATCGACGTTCAGGGACTCGTCAGGCGCTATCCCAGGGCGCACGAGGTGGTGGAGGTTCTCCGCGGCGTCACGTTCCGTGTGGCTCCCGGAGAGTTCGTCGCCATCATGGGGCGATCCGGGTCCGGCAAGTCCACGCTGCTCAACATTCTCGGGTTCCTGGACCGCCCGGACGGCGGGTCGTACCGCTTCGAGGGGATGGATCTCTCCGGGGCCGACGACGACATGCTCTCCGAGATTCGGAACCGGAAGATCGGTTTCGTCTTTCAGCAGTTTCATCTGCTCGAGCGGACGAGCGCGCTGCGCAACGTGATGCTGCCGCTCCTCTACACGACCGACGATGTGCCCGACGGCGAGGCGCGGGCTCGGCGGGCACTCGAGGCGGTGGGCCTGATCGAGCGCGCGGACCACGCACCGGCCGAGCTGTCCGGTGGCGAGCAGCAGCGCGTCGCCATCGCGCGAGCGCTCGTGAACGATCCCACGCTCCTTCTGGCCGACGAGCCCACGGGAAACCTCGACAGCCGCAGCGCCGCCGACGTGATGCGCATCCTGGGAGCGCTGCGCGAAACGGGGCGCACGATCGCGCTCGTGACGCACGACCCCACCATCGCCCGGGCCGCCGACCGCGTGCTCACGCTCGAGGAGGGACGTATCAGGAGCACAGGCGCGGAGTCGGACGTGACGATCGCGGGTTGACGTGGGCGCCCGGATGCCCAGGCGGCGCGCGCTGCATCGGGCACTCCGCGGAGTGCGGCTGTCCGCCGAACTCCTCGCGGCCCATCGCCTCCGATCGCTGCTGAGCGCCGCGGCGCTTCTCGTAGGTGTCGCGGTGGTCACGGTAATGGTCTCGGTGGTGGAAGCCGCGGAGCGGCGCGTGATCGAGCGCGTGCAGGCGCTGGGGACGAACCTGCTCATCGTGAGTGCGGCACCCGCCCCGCGCGTGGCCGGCCGCACGCGGCAGCTCGCCACGACCACGGTGCTCCGACCCGGGGATGCGGCGGCGATAGCGGAGGAGAGCCGCCTCGCTCGCGCCGCCGCGGCCGTGGTGACGCGTTCGATCGTGGTCCGCGCCGAAGGGCGCAACACGACGGCAAGTGTCATCGGCACCACACCGGAAGGCCTTCGCATCCGCGAGGTTGCGCCGCGCACCGGCCGCCTGTTCGACGAAGTCGAGGAGTACGAGACACGGCGGGTCGCGCTGGTTGGTCCCGCCGCAGCGCGCGTGCTGTTCGGAGAGGGAGACCCCGTGGGGCGGGAGATCCGTATAGGCCGGGTCCCGTTCGAGATCCTCGCGGTGCTGCGCCCGCGCGGCACCGACGTAGGTGGTGCCGATCTCGACAACACCGTGATCATTCCGCTCGGCACGGCGATGCGACGGCTCCTGAACATCCCGTACGTGGATGCGGTGTTCGTCCAGGCGAACCGCACCGAGGACCTGGTGGCGCTGGAGTTCGATGTGCGCGCGATCCTGAATCGGCGTCTGAACGCGCGCAGCGGGCTTGCGGTGCCCTACCTCGTGAGGAACCAGGCGGTGCTGCTGCGCACCGAGCGCGGCGCCGCACGGACCATGAACCGCCTGATTCTGGCCGTCGCCATGCTTTCACTGGCTGTTGGCGCGGCGGGGATTCTGGCGGTCATGCTGCTCTCCGTGCGCGAGCGGATGCGCGAGATCGGGGTGCGGCGAGCAGTGGGCGCCAGGCGGAGCGACGTCCGGTTGCAGTTCGTCCTGGAGGCCGGCCTGCTGGCGATGGTGGGCGGCCTGGGAGGGGTCGTGGTGGCCGCCGCAGTGACGGCGGGGGCCGCGCTCCTGGCTCGGTGGGAGCTGGCGTTCTCCTGGAGGGCAGCGGCCCTTGGAGTGACCTGCTCGGCGACCATCGGATTGCTCGTCGGTCTGTACCCAGCCGCCGTGGCCGCGAGGCTCGACCCCATTCGCGCGCTCCGCGCCCGGTGATATCGTTCGGCCCACTGATGGGCCGCCGTCACAAACGCCACCTCCGCTTCCGCGCCCGCCGCGCACTGATCTTCGCGTGCGTGGCGGCGGCCTGCCGCGACAGCACCGGGAGCGGGCCGCGCGCACACGCGCATCGCCTCCTCCTTCCCGGAACCGACGAAGGGGCGGCGGTCGTCGTGGACCTCGATCGCGGAGCGATTGTCCGGACGCTGGGCCCACGGTTCGTGCGCCAGGGTCCCTCGGTCCTCACCCCGGAGGGGCAGCTCATCACGGCGGGCCGCCTCGAGAACGGCCAGTCGATCCTCCTTGGAATCGACTCACGGACAGGGGGGGAGCTCTGGCGGATCCCGATCGCCCAGGGCAACGAGCCGATTCCGGTGGAAGGCGTAGAGCTGGGGACGACCGCGATCGCGCGGCATGCCGCGCGGCCCGAGGTCTTTCTGTGGCGCTCCGAGCGCTTCGGCCAGCCCGGGATCGCGGTCTTCGACTACTCGACCCAGCGCATCACGGGATTCCTGGAGATGCCCACCAACCGCGTGCGTGCCATCGCGGTGGCGCGGCCGGACGTCCAACATCCCGAGGGGTGCGTGGTGGCTGCGGCTGACGGGGCCAGTGGACAGCAGACTCGGGCATATCTCCTCTTCTTCTGCGGTCCCTCATATGCGGCACAGGACTCCATGGCGCTCGCGCCGCCCACGCAGGTGGTGTCGCAACTCGAGCTCACACCTGGGGGGCAGGACCTCGTGCTGGGGTCGAACAGCGAGATGCTCGTCGTGGATCCCGCACTCCGCCAGGTCAGGTGGCGTGCCAGCCGCCCGTTGCCGTCGCCCTTCTTCGCCTCCGCGGCCGGCGGGCGATACTTCCTCGCTGACGCGGGGACGCTGACGGTGTCCAGCTCGGGGATCATCTATGCGCTGGACTCGACGCTGGAGCTCTCCGCCGTCGTGGACCTGCGGACGGCTCTGGGGGACGAGCGCCCTCTTGGCGTCCTGGGAGGCGCGACCAGCCAGGACGGCCGGTGGCTGTACCTGGTGGGCGGAGTCGGGCGGGACGGTCCCGCCTACGGCCCGGAGCAGACAAGCCTCGTGATCCTCGAGCTGGCGACGGGGGAGGTGAAGGCGCTGCTCCGCCTCGGCACCGTGGGTGGCGCGCGACCCTATCTGGTGCCGTGACGGTCGCGACGCGCGCCCGCTTGACCGGCCACGCGCTAAACGGGATACTCGGTCGCTGCGTAACCAGGTAGCCAGGAAAACCAGCACGAAGGTCCGCGCGCAACGTTCTGCCGCATTCGCACGAAGTATCCGCGGGCATCCAGGACGCCCTGGTTGCCCCCGCAGGCCCTCCAACCCGGATCACGCCCATGGAGACTCGAAGGAAGCGTCTCACGTCCCTCGTTCTGACCGCGACCGCGGTCGTCGCGTTCGCGCTGCCGCTGGCGGCGCAGGGCGGCAGTGGCGCCGCGCAGAACGCGGCGGCCATGATCAACCAGTCGAGCGATCCGCTGCTGAAGAACTTCCGGTTCCGCAGCATCGGCCCCGCGAGCATGGGCGGGCGGATCGACGACATCGCCGTCTCGGAGAGCAACCCGAGCATCATCTACCTCGGGTATGCCGTGGGCGGCGTGTGGAAGTCGGAGAACAACGGGACGACGTTCCATCCGGTCTTCGACACCCACGAGGTTGCGTCGGTCGGTGACATCGCGATCCACCCGACCAACCCGAACATCGTGTACGTGGGTACGGGTGAGCCGAACAACCGCCAGTCGTCGTCATTCGGGGCCGGAATGTACAAGACGACCAACGGCGGGCAGAGCTGGCAGTACATCGGACTGCGGGAGACGCAGACGATCGCCCGGGTGGTGATCGACCCGCGCAATCCCGAGACGATCTACGTGGCCGCCCTCGGCGCGCTCTTCGGGCCCAACCAGGAGCGTGGCGTCTACAAGTCGACCGATGGGGGACGCACCTGGAATCGCGTCCACTACATCGACGAGAACACCGGCATAACGGATCTGCAGATCGACCACCAGAACCCGAACACGCTGTACGCGGCGAGCTATCAGCGGCGGCGTACGACCTGCTGCTTCAACGGTGGTGGTCCGGGCAGCGGACTCTGGAAGTCGACCGACGCCGGGCGTACGTGGACGAAGCTGAGTGGGAACGGATTGCCCCCCGGGACCTACGGGCGCATCGCGCTCGACGTCGCGCGCTCGAATCCGAACATCGTGTACGCGCAGATCGAGGCCGGCAACGTGGGGCAGGTGATCCAGCCGGGCCAGGGTCGTGGCGGCGGAGGGTTCGGCGGGGGCGGCGGCTACAACTGGTGCAACAACGCCGGGCCGGGGCGCGGCTTCGGTGGGCGCGGCGGCGGTCGTGGCGGAGAGCAGCCTGCCGGCCCGCAGACGCCTCCGGCGCTGAACCCGGCGCAGGGCGGTGTTTTCCGTTCGGACAACGGCGGCCGGACCTGGCGCCATGTCAGCAACTGCAACGCGCGGCCGATGTACTTCAGCCAGCTCCGCGTGGATCCGCAGAACCCCGACTACGTGTACGTGGCAGGGCTCCCGATCGCGAAGTCGCTCGATGGCGGCCGCACCTTCGTTACCCTGGACGACGCGGGCGGGAACGGCAGCCCGGGTCACGTGGACGTGCACGCGATCTGGATCAATCCGCGCAACTCGAACCACATCATGAACGGGAACGACGGCGGCCTGGACATCAGCTACGATCAGGGGCGCACGTGGATTTCCGTGAAGACGATGGCCGCGGGAACCTTCTACGCCGTCTCGTACGACATGCGCCGGCCCTACTGGGTGTGCGGCGGTTTGCAGGACAACGGGAGCTGGTGTG
Organism: Gemmatimonadaceae bacterium; assembly: GCA_035454665.1. Lineage (GTDB taxonomy): Bacteria > Gemmatimonadota > Gemmatimonadetes > Gemmatimonadales > Gemmatimonadaceae > DATIGO01. The sequence continues at coordinate 26,003 of DATIGO010000241.1, forward strand.
CGCCGAGCGCGGTGCGGAGCGGCGACATCATGAACGATGACTGGTTCCGGATCGGTGGCGGCGATGGCTTCTACACGGCGCAGGATCCGAACGACTTCAACATCGTCTACGCGGAGTCTCAGAACGGCAACACGAACCGTCTGGACCTGCGGACGGGGCGGGGCGGGAGCATCCGCCCGCGGGCTCCGGAGCTGCAGCAGGTGGACGTGCCCGCCGGGCGTGGCGGCGGCGGAGGCGGTCGCGGCGGCGGTCCGCCTAACGTGGTGAACGGCGCCCCGGGCGATCAGTACCGGTTCAACTGGAACACGCCGTACCAGCTCTCGACGCACAACTCGAGCGTGGTCTGGCTCGGCGGGGATCGCCTCTTCAAGTCGTACAACCGCGGTGACACCTGGGTCGCGAGCCCGGACCTCACGAAGGCGTACGACCGCAACACGCACGAGATCATGGGGCAGCCCGGCAACGTCACGATGCTGTCGAAGAACGACGGGATCTCGATGTACAGCACCATCATCACGGTGTCCGAGTCCCCGATCAAGCCGGGCCTCGTCTGGGTGGGCACCGACGACGGCAACGTGCAGGTCACGCGCGACGACATGGCGACCTTCACCGAGGTCGGGCGGAACATCCCCGGCCTGCCCGCGGGCCACATGTACTGGGTGTCGCGTGTCGCGGCCTCGGCGCACGACACGGCGCGCGCCTACGTGGCCGTGGATGGGCACCGCAGCAACGATCTCAAGCCCTACCTGTACGTCACGAACGACTTCGGCCGCACCTGGACGCCCATCACGAACGGGTTGCCTGCGTACGGCAACATCCAGGTAGTGACCGAGGACGCGAAGAACCCCGACCTCCTCTTCGTCGGCACGGAGTTCGGGCTGTATGTCTCGCTGAATCGCGGACAGTCGTGGCAGAAGTTCATGAACAACTATCCCACCGTGCGGACGGACGACATCCGGATCCACCCGCGCGATGGGGACGTGATCGTGGGCACGCACGGCCGGAGCATCTGGATCGCCGACGACATCACGCCGCTGCAGCAGCTCACGCCCGCGGTGCGGAGCGCGGACGCCACGCTCTTCGACATCCGGCCCGCGGTAGCGTACCTGACCGACCGGAAGCGGATGCAGCAGGTCACCGGGCAGATGGTCTTCTCGGGCGAGAACGCGCCGCAAGGCACGTTCATCAACTACCATCTCCGGAGCGCGGCGACCGGCGACGTGAAGATCACGATCACCGACGCGGCGGGACGCGTGGTCCGCAACCTCGATGGCACGAGAGAGGCGGGGATCAACCGCGTGCCGTGGGAGCTCGACCGCAATCCGGTCGAGGGCGGGCGCGGTGGCGGGCGTGGCGGCGGTGGCGGTGGTGGCGGCTTCGGCGGTGGCGGCGGTAGCGTCGCGCCGGGTACCTACCTCGTGACCCTCAACGTCGGCAATCTCACGCTGACCAAGACCGTCGAGGTGCTCGAGGACCGGTGGATGGAGGAGCGGTAAGGTCCACCGGCGAACGCAAAGGGGCCCGGGAGAGATCCCGGGCCCCTTGTCATGCCCTCCGCTGCCAGCGCTCTCCGACCTACCTCCCGATCGTCACATACCGCTCGAGCCGCGCCACTTCCTTCTCGCTCACGTACTTCCCGATCTCGCGGCGGAACTTCGCGATCGCGTCGTATGGGCGGTACTCCTTGAACTCCCGGAGCATCCGCTCCCCGACGCCCGGAATCGAGAGTATGTCCGCGTCGCTCGCGGTGTTCAGATCGATCGGAATGAACGTGTACTGCTCGAGCCGCGCCACCTCTTCCTCGTTCACGTACTTGCCGATCTCGCGGCGGAACTGCGCGTAACCGCCGGTATATGGCTTGTACTCGTCGAACTCGCGCGCCATCCGCCGCCCCGCGTTGGGGATCAACAGGATCTCGGCCTGAGGCGAGACGTTGAGGTTCACGTGGATGAACATCTTCCGGTATGACTCGGTGAGTTGTTCCGGCGTGAGACCCTGCCCGGTGAGATAGGTGTTCAGCTCCACGATGCTCATGAACGGCCGCCGGTCCATGATGCCCTTGACCAGCGTCGCGTTCAGGTGCGGCACGGCCAGGAGCTGCTGCTCGGTGGCCACGTTGGGGTCGATGAGGCCCTGTTGGCGCCCCAGCTGCGCCGCCGCCGGGACGGTCACCGCGACCGAGGCCGCGAGAGCCAGCGCGAAGCGTGTCGTCGACTTCATGTCTTCCTTCCTCGTTAGGGTTCCGATGACGCGACCGTTCGGCCCGCGGGGTGACGGAATGCCCACGCCAGCCCGATCATCCCGAGTTGAATCATAGTGCCGGGCGCGAGCGACGGCGTCGCCCCCATCATGGCGTCCCGGAACAGCGTGAGGCCCGAGAGGTCCGGGTACATCTCGAGCTCGAACTCCACATTCCCCTTGTAGTGCAGCCAGACCCCCAGCAGCCCGCTGATCAGGAAGAGCCCCATCAGCCACTGAACGGTCCGGAGGCTCGCCGGAGCGCGGCTCAGGCCGAACCAGGCCAGTACCAGGAGCGTCACGGCCATGAGCACGATCGGCGCCCATTGCCAGACGTCCTCGGTGTGCTCCAGGAGAAAGAGCTCGGTCAGGGTGCCGATGAGCCCCAGGACCAGCGCGGCGAGCAGCACGGCGCGAACGAAGCCCAGCGTATCGGCGCGGGAGGGGAATCGCATGCGAACGGGGAAGTTAGCCGGAGATGGCAGGCCCCCGGCACCTCTGGCATTACGATTGTGCGCCCCCGGATGCTGGGTGCCGCGACCCGCTCGCAGGACAGGACCCAACGCCGGCCGCCCGGGAACCGCGCCCCGCGCAGTTCCCGGGCGGCCGGCGGATACGCAACCGCCGCCTCCGGGACCGTCCAGCCGATCCCTTAGCCGTTACCGCGCCGAGAACGGGTGGTGCAGATGCGCCAGGACCCAGCGGCCCGGATGCGGCGTGTGGACCAGGATGAACTGCCGCATCGGGCCCGACCACTCGTCGCGCCAGAAGCGATACCCCATCCACGCGAGCGCCACGAGGTCGACCAGCACCGCGACCACGAGGAGGACGATCGGAAGGAGCATGGCTGCCAGCGGGATAGCCACGATAGCCGCTCCCATGTTGCACCTCCGCCGGACAGCGTCCGGCCGTTGCGAGAGGGCTCGGCGGCCATCAGGATGCGACGGTCGTCTCCACCCGGTCGCGTCTGGAACTGCGAGAGACCTCTGCGGGCACGAGTCGACGTACGCACGCACGATAGCGGTCCTGCCCTGCGCGCGCGGCAGGGGAATCGCCGGGGTCTTGTGCGAGTCTGGCTGTCAGGCAATCCCTTCAGCAGCCCCGGCGAAGGCTGGCCGGGCGGACCACGGGGGACATCTTTCGGCGGGCCGAGCAACACTCCGGAGGCCGGCCGGACACACGCACGAGGCAGGAGCAGGAGTGGCACTGGAGCGAGCGACGTGGCGCACGATCATCCTGGCGGCCGGCATGCTGCTGGCCGGTCTCGCCGTGGGGCAGGGTTTCCTGCGCGCGCGGCTCGGTGATCGTTTCGTGACGGTGAAGGGAATCTCCGAGCGCGAGGTGCGGGCCGACCTCGCCATCTGGCCGCTCCGCATCGCGGTCTCGGACGACGATCTCGCGCGCGCCCAGACGCGCATCGAGTCGCACGTCCGCGAGATCTTTCGATTCCTCGTCAGGCACCAGCTCGACACGGCGCAGGTCACACTGCAGGATTTCGTCGTGTCGGATCTCCTGACGCAGGAATACCGCCCGGCGGGAGCCGCGGGAAACCGCTTCATCATCCGGCAGACGATCGTCGTCCGCTCCGATGCGCCCGACCGCGTGCGGGCCGCGAGCCAGCGCGTGGGCGAGCTGGTCAACGCGGGCGTGGTGCTCTCCTCCGGCGCGGAGTACGGGATGGGCGGCCCCACGTTCGTTTTTCGCGGACTGAACGCGCTCAAGCCCGCGATGATCGCCGAGGCCACGGCGCGCGCGCGTGAAGCCGCCACGCAGTTCGCCCAGGACTCCCGGACGAGCCTGGGAGGGATCCGCCGGGCGAACCAGGGCATCTTCGAGATCCTGCCGCGCGACCAGGCGCAGGGAATCACCGAGGCGAGCCAGATCGACAAGACGATCCGCGTGGTCTCGACGGTGGAGTACACGCTCCGGTGAGGAGGCTGCTCCTTCTCCTGCTCCTGCCCCCCCCGCTGCTCCTGGCGGCGCAGGGGCGCGCGCGAGCCCCGTCCGGCCTGGCGGAGGTTCCGTACGACGGCGACTTCACGTTTTCGCGCGTCCGGTACGGCGGGGGAGGATTCCGTCGGGGTGGCGCGGCCTGGGCGCACGACTACCCGAGAGCCGACCAGCATCTTCCCCAGATCCTGCAGTACGTCTCGACCGTCCCGGTCAACCTCCGCGCGAGCAACGTCTTCGACCTGGACGATCCGGAGATCTTCCGCCATCCCATCCTGTACCTCTCCGAGCCCGGCTTCTGGCGCATCAGCGACACCGAGGCGGCGGGACTCCGCGCGTATCTGCTCAAGGGCGGCTTTCTCATCCTCGACGACTTCGAGGAGCAGCAGTGGTACAACATGGAGGAACAGCTCCGCCGCGCCATGCCGGAATACGAGCTGATCGAGATCGGTCCGGAGCACGCGGTCTTCCGGTCCTTCTTCGAGCTCGACGACATCTACGTGCCGCATCCCCTGGTCGCGGTCACACCGCGTTACTATGCCATGTTCGAGGGAAACGACCCCGCGCGGCGGATGCTGGTGCTCGTGAACTTCAATGCCGATCTTGCCGAATACTGGGAGTGGTCGGCCGAAGGGATCCTCCCCGTGGACCTGAGCAACGAGGCCTACAAGCTCGGGGTGAACTACCTGATCTACGGCCTCACGCACTGAGGACG
>DATIGO010000242.1:0-7844 GCA_035454665.1 Gemmatimonadaceae bacterium
CCGCAGGTTGATCTCGTGGTAGCCGCGCAGCGCCGCCTCGAGGGTGCCGCGGCTCTTCGCGAACGCCGGCGGGTCCAGCACGATCGTGTCGTACCGGTCGCCCGCGCGCTCCTGGTCACGGAGGAAGTCGAACGCGTTGGCCTCCACCGGCTCCACGTTCACGAACCCATTGAGCGCAGCGTTCTCTGCGGCGCGCGCGAGCGCCTCGGCCGAGGAATCCACAGCGACCACGTGTGCGGCCTGCCGCGCCATGTGCAGCGCGAAGGAGCCGTGGTAGGTGAAGCAGTCGAGGGCACGACCGCGCGCCAGGGTCCCGAGCAGCCGGCGGTTTTCCCGCTGATCCAGGAACGCCCCCGTCTTCTGTCCGGTCCAGGGCGCCGCGACGTAGCGCACGCCGTGTTCGCTCACCGTGATTTCGCGGGGAACATCCCCGTGCAGCAGCTCGGTCTCACGCGCCAGGCCTTCGCGGCTCCGCATCGGCACGTCGTTCCGGGCCAGGATCCCTTCGGCCTTCGTGACTGCGAGCAGGGCCGCCACGATCGGTTCGCGGAAGGCTTCGATCCCTGCGCTCAGGAGCTGCACCACCAGCCACGATCCGTACCGATCGCAGATGAGACTGGGAAGATCATCGCCCTCCGCGTGGATCACCCGGAAGGCGTCGGTCTCGTCGGCGAGAGCGGCGCGGCGCGCCGCCGCGCTGCGCACGCGCCGTTCCCACCAGTGAGCGTCCAGGGCGGCCTCCGGGTCGACGTCGAGCAGTCGTAACGAGATCTCCGACGCGGGACTCCAGAGCGCCATGCCGAGCCACTTCCCCCGATGATCGCGCACACGCACCGCTCCGGCAGCCGCCGACGGCGGCCGGACCACGTCGCTCCGGAAGATCCACGGATGTCCCCGCGCCCAGCGTTGGGCGCCCTTCGCGCTTACGGTTGCGGCGTCGTTCACTGCCGCTGCGACGCCGATCGGCCCCGCTGCTGCCGCAGCGCCCGCATCTGCCGCACGGCCTCGTTGTGCTCGCGCAGGGTCCGGCGAAACTCATGATGGCCGTCCGGGTGCGCCACGAAATAGAGATACGGGACCTCGGAGGGATAAAGCGCTGCCTCGAGGCTCGCCGCACCCGGCGAGGCGATCGGACCTGGCGGCAGCCCCGCATACCGGTAGGTGTTGTAGGGCGAGTCGATCCGCAGATGGCGGTACAGCACGCGATCCACGTGGCGACCCAGCGAGTACAGCACCGTGGGATCCGCCTGCAGCAGCATCCCGCGCTTCAACCGGTTGTGGTACACGGCCGAAATGACCGGCCGCTCGTTCGCTACGCGCGCTTCCTTCTCGATGATGGAGGCCAGCGTGACGATCTCGTGGCGGGACATCTTGAGCGCCAGCAGCCGCACGTCCCACTCCGGCTTCCAGCGCCGCTCGAACTCGCGCACCATCGTGCGCACGACGTCCTGGGCCGTGACACCCTCCTGAAAGACGTACGTCTCGGGAAAGAGGTACCCTTCCAGCGTCGGCGTCGGCACCTTGAGCCGCTCCCGCAGTGCCGAGTCGGCGGCCGCCGCGGCGAGCGACTCCGGCGGCACCTTGAGCTCCCGTTCCAGGATCGGCGCCATCGTCGCGACCTGGAGACCCTCCGGGATCGTGACCGTGAAGACGATGCCACGCCCTTCCACGAGCGAGGACAGGATCGAGTTCCACGACGCGTCTCGCCGGAGGAGGTACGTCCCCGGCTTCAGATTGCGGTCCCGCTTCGTGAGGCGCGCGTACAGCCGGAAGAGGCTCGGCGCGCCGATCACCTGGGCCCTCGCGAGCGAATCCGCGGCCGTCCCCACCGTGGCCCCGGGCGGAATCGTCACCCGGACGCTCCCCTCCGGCCCGCCGCAGGCGGCGAGCGCCACTGCGCCCGCCACGACGGCCACCCGCGTGCTGCGCGCGAACAGTCCGTTCATCACGATGACCCCAGCGCCAGCGCGTGCTGCAAGAGCACCGTCGCCGCCAGCGCGTCCACGTCGCCCTTCCTCCCGCGCGTGGTCCCGCCCATTTCGCGCACGGCGCGGAGCGCGGCCGCCGTGGTGAACCGCTCGTCCACGAGGCGCACGGGCAGGCGGGTCTGCTGCTCGATCGATCGGCCCAGGCGGCGCGCCTCGTCGGTGCGCGCCGTCTCGTTGCCGTCCTCGTCGAGCGGCAGCCCCACGACGAACTCGGTGACCTCGAGCTCACGGGCACGCTCGAGAATCGCCGTCAGCGGCGGTCGCTTCCCGGGACGGCGCAGCAGGTGTCCCGCCGGCGACGCGATCATCCCCGTCGGGTCGCTCACCGCCAGGCCGATCCGGCGGTCACCGATGTCGATCGCAAGGATGCGAGGCATGCTGAACGAGTGGTGCGGTCGGGAGCGTCGACGCTCAGGTCGCCATGAGCTGGAAAAACTCGCGGTTCGTCTTCGACCGCTGCATCTGCTTGAGCAGAAAGACCATCGCATCCTCCGCCGGCATGTCGCCCAGGAACGAGCGCAGGAGATACACACGGTTCCGCTCTTCCTGCGACAGGAGCAGCTCCTCGCGACGCGTGCCCGACTTGTTGATGTCGATCGCGGGGTAGATGCGCCGGTTCGCGATGTCGCGACTCAGCACGAGCTCCATGTTTCCTGTACCCTTGAACTCCTCGAAGATCACCTCGTCCATGCGTGAGCCCGTCTCGACCAGGGCGGTCGCGATGATCGTGAGCGATCCGCCCCCCTCGATCTTGCGCGCCGAGCCGAAGAAACGCTTGGGCTTCTGCATCGCCTGCGCGTCGAGCCCGCCGGAGAGGATCTTCCCCGACTGCGGGATCACCGCGTTGTGCGCGCGCGCGAGCCGGGTGATCGAATCCAGAAGGATGACCACGTCGTGCCCCACCTCGACCAGGCGCTTGGCCTTCTCGATCACCATCTCGGCCACCTGCACGTGACGCTCCGGCGGTTCGTCGAACGTCGAGCTGATCACCTCCGCCCCCAGGACGTTCTCGCGGAAGTCGGTCACCTCCTCGGGACGCTCGTCGATCAGAAGGACGATCAGCTTGACCTCGGGGTGATTCTCCGAGATCGCGTTCGCCATCTTCTGCAGGAGGATGGTCTTCCCGGCGCGCGGCGGCGCCGTGATCAGGCCGCGCTGTCCCTTGCCGATGGGCGCGATGAGATCGACGATGCGCATGCTGAGGTCGCCGTTCTCGAGGTGCAGCCGCTCGTCGGGATAGACGGGGCGCAGGTTCTCGAAGATCGGTCTCGGCTCGTCCGGGGACGGTGTCTTTTCGTTGATGGTCTCGACCTTGAGGAGCGCGAGGTAGCGCTCCCATGGCTTGGGCGGACGCACCTCGCCGCGCACGGTGTCGCCCGTTCGCAGACTGAAGCGCTTGATCTGCGACGGCGACACGTAGATGTCGTCGGGCCCGGCCAGGTAGTTCCAGTCCTGGCTGCGCAGGAAGCCGTACCCCTCGGGCAGAATCTCCAGCACCCCCTCGCCATGAAGCGTGGTGGTGGCGTCCAGCAGCCGCTGCTCGATGCGGTAGATGAGATCCTGCTTCCGGAGCCCCGACGTGTTCGGGATGTCGAGGCTGTCGGCGAGCGCGAGCAGCTCGGGGACGGATTTCCGTTTCAGCTCGGCGATATCCAACGATCTGCTCCGCGTCTGACGGAGGGAGGGGAGGGGGAGGAGGAGGGCAGGGGGAAGCGGGAGCGCGAGGGCGGGGAGCCAACCAGCGGCGTGGCGGGCGATCTGTGCTACGCGGACCCGAGAGCGAGACGCGGCGAGATGGGCGGCGCGTGCCGCGAGTGGATCGGGGGGGGGTCTGGGGCGGGGCGGAACGGGGGGAGGGAGTGCGCGAGGCGGGATTCGAACCCACGACCTTCGGCTCCGGAGGCCGACGCTCTATCCAGCTGAGCTACTCGCGCGGCGACGTGCCGCGTTCCCACCGGGTTCGCCACGCCGTGGGGCAAAGACTAACCGCCCCGGCCAGTGAGTACAAGCGCGTCGGCGCGCCGCCGCACCTCCTACGAGGACGTGACCGTGCTCTGCCCAGCCGGTCGGTTCAGCTTGTTGCGCAGTGTCCGCACGCTGATGCCAAGCAGCGCCGCGGCGCGCGTCCGATTCTGGCCCGTCACCTCGAGCGCCCGCTGGATCAGCGCGCGCTCCGCGTCATCGATGCTCAGCGTCTGGAGCACGACGCCGGCTGTCCCGACGGCGGTGCCGCTCTCGGTGCTGGGCCGCGGAATGAGCTCGCCGGGTAAGGCCGCGAGCGATGGCGCGCCCGTTGCCGTCATGGCGTCGTGCAGCAGTGGGAGCCACTGCGCCTCGAGCACCACGTCGCGGTTCACGATCACGGCGCGCTCGACGACATGGCGCAGTTCGCGCACGTTCCCGGGCCACGAATGGCGCTGCAGGAGGTTGAGCGCCTCGGGCGCGACGTGCGTGATCTCACGTCCGGCCTCTGCGGCGGCGCGACGGGCGAAGTGGAGCGCCAGTTCCGGGATGTCGTTCGTACGGCTGCGCAGAGGCGGGATGGTGACGGCGGCCCCCCGGAGTCTCCGATACAGGTCCGCGTTGAACGAGCCCGCGGCGACGTCGGGCGCGAGATCCCGGTCCGTCGTGGCCATCACGCGTACGTTCGTGACGACCGGCGTGGTTCCGCCAACCCGCTGAAAGCTCTGTGTCTCGAGTGCGTGCAGGAGCCGCGCCTGCAGGGCGGGACGCAGTGCGACCACGTCCTCGAGCAGCAGCGAGCCTCCTTCGGCGCGCTCGAACGCCCCCGCCTCGCGCTTCACCGCGCCGCTGAAGGCGCCGCGCTCATGGCCGAAGAGAGCGCTCTCGACCAGTGACTCGGGCAGTGCGCTGCACTGCAGCTGTACGAATGGCTGCCGACGGCGATCGCTCAGGTCGTGCATGATCGCAGCCAGGAGCTTCTTGCCGGAGCCCGGTTCTCCCTCGAGCAGCACCGGCATCTCGCCGGCCGCGATCGTTGCCGCGATCCGGAGGATCTCCTCCGTGGCGGCGCTGGCGCCACGGAACTGCCTTGCGCTCCGGTACTCCGCGATCTCGCGCCGCAGCGATTCGTTCTCGCGATCCAGACGCGCGAATTCCAGTGCCTGTTGCACGGCGTCCTCGATCCGATCCGCGCCCACGGCCATGATGCGGTACGCCCGTGTGTCGGGGTCCGACATTGCAGCGGCGCTCGTGAGGCTTTCGGCGGGGGAGGCTGCGGTGGGGCGATCACCCTCGCTCGCCGCGCCGGTGACGCCGGTTACAACGACGAGGGGGATGCGCAGTTTTTCCTGCTGGAGGAGGTCGAGGAACTCGGGGCCGGTCAGCCCCGGCAGGCGGTCATCGGCGACGATCAGATCGATCGGCTCGCGCGCCAGGAGCTGGAAGGCCTCCGTCACGTGGCAGGTGACCACGAGGCGGTGTCCGGCGCGGGCGAGCGTTTGATCGATGATGTGGCCGACGCTTGGTTGGCCGGCGAGTCGGAGGATGCACGCCATGGGCAGGAGCACGGCTCAGCTCCGCGGCGAGACGCTGGCCAGGCGGCGTCAGCCTCACGCGGCAGTTCTTTCATGAGACGCACCGATGACCCGGGCGCAACGCGTCGCGCCGCGCTCGGAGCGCGCCGGCAGCGCGTAGCCAAGTGCCGGGAGACAGCGGATTTGCGCGGGGCGGGGGGAGCGGCTCGCGGGAGCGGCAAAGCGACGCATAAGATGAATGGGGTCTCATCGAATGCGCCGCCGGAGCGGGATGTGTCCTGACGTGATCTACCAGTCGGGGCGACTGGATTTGAACCAGCGACCTCCTGCTCCCGAAGCAGGCGCTCTACCGGGCTAAGCTACGCCCCGAGTTGTTCCGGTGTTTTCTACGCGCCCTGAGAGACTCGAACTCCCAACCTTCTGATCCGTAGTCAGATGCTCTATCCAATTGAGCTAAGGGCGCTCAGGGAGTGGCGGGGCGCAAGGTAGACGGAGCCGGAGGACCGGTCAAGCAATCCTCGCCCCGCGCTTACCCCCGCACGCGCGGACTCACCCAGGTGGGCGGTACAAGACTCGAACTTGTGACCTCCACGATGTCAACGTGGCGCTCTAACCAACTGAGCTAACCGCCCGACGGACTGCCACCACTCTGGCACAGAGCGGGAAACGGGACTCGAACCCGCGACCCCAACCTTGGCAAGGTTGTGCTCTACCAACTGAGCTATTCCCGCGATGGAGACTCCACCGAATTCCTGGCTGGCTCATCCGTGCGCATTCGGCTCGTGTGCGGGCTCACGCGAGTGACGGCCCCCCTGGGGCGGCACGTCACAGCGCGGGGAACCAAAACGCACGATCCTGCGTAAGGCACGTATGGAACAGCTCGGCGCGGCAGCCACCGGCCGCCGCGCCGCCGATGGAGGCGAGGGGGATCGAACCCCTGACCTCGTGAATGCCATTCACGCGCTCTCCCAACTGAGCTACGCCCCCAACCCGACTCCCGCTACCCTGGCCGAACCCGGCAAACCTGCAGACCACCTCAGACCGCCAGCCGGCAGGGCCGCCGAACCGGAACCGCCAAGTCTACTCCGGGGTAGTGGCCAAGTCAAGCAAATCACTCTGGCGAAACACGTTGCGCCCTGTATCTTCCAGCAACTTTCGCATCCATATAGAAGCCTCCGGTGACTCACGTGGCACGGGGCCCGAGGCAGCCGAAGGCAGATGCGCCGACGGATGAGCGGGAGCCGCTGTGCTGATGGTAGTAGCGGTAGCGGCGGCGGGCCCCGAGGTGCCGGCATGTGCGGTGGCAACGGTGCCGGCAGTAGCGGCAGCAGCAGTGGCGTCGGCAGAGCGGTAGCTGCGACAGAAGAGACACACAGAAGAGACACGCGGTAGCGGCAGCAGCGGGTTCGAGACGCTGCCTCACCACATATCCACTCCGATCAGGAGTCCGAGGACGATCCGACATGGCTGAAGTCAAGCGCCGCCGGCGCCGCGCTGCCCCGCAGGGCATCGCACCCAGCGAACCGGAGCGCGACATTCTTGACCAGTACCTCTACGAGGTCAGCACCTACCCGCTGCTCAAGCCGGTGGAGGAGATCGCGCTCGCGCGTCGGATCCGCTCCGGCGATCAGGATGCGCTGCAGGAGCTCGTGAAGCGCAACCTGCGCTTCGTCATTTCCGTCGCGAAGAAGTATCAGAACCGCGGGCTCCCGCTGATCGATCTGATCGGCGAGGGGAACGTCGGGCTGCTCACTGCCGCGCGCAAGTTCGATCCCGACCAGGGCGTGAAGTTCATCTCGTACGCCGTGTGGTGGATTCGTCAGGCGATCCTCTCGTCGCTCGCCAGGCAGGGACGCACCGTGCGCGTGCCGCTCAATCGCACGGCCGATCTCTCGCGCATCATCAAGGCGTCGGAGATCCTGCGCCAGAAGCTGCGCCGCGAGCCCTCGCCCGAGGAGCTCGCCCAGCTCACGGGGCTCTCGGTCGACGTGGTCCAGTCGCTCGCCGCGCTCAACACCGGTGACGTGCGCCTCGACGCGCCAATGGATCCCGAGGGCGATCGCGCGCTCATCGAGCGCTTCGTGGCCGACGAGATGCCCGACACCGAGGAGGAGGCGATGAACCGCTTCCTCACCGACGAGATCGAGCTCGCGCTCTCCACGCTCCCGCCGCGCGACGCTAAGGTGCTGCGCCTGTACTTCGGTCTCGAGGGCGGACGCGAGCACACGCTGGAGGAAATCGGCTCCATGCTCGGCGTCACCCGTGAGCGCGTGCGGCAGCTGCGGGACCGCGCGCTCAAGCGGTTGCGTGAAGGCGACGTGGGGCGTGCGCTGAGCAGCTTTGCGGCCTGAGTAGGGAG
>DATIGO010000243.1:0-5201 GCA_035454665.1 Gemmatimonadaceae bacterium
CCTTCTTCATCAATGGCCGCCGATACGAGGGCGCGTGGGACGAGGGTGCCCTCGCCGACGCGTTGCTGGGATCGTTAGGCCACCGGCTGCACACGGCCACGGTGGACTTCGCCCGATGGGCACCCGGCACGGGACTGCTGCTCGTGCTCGCCACCGTGCTCGCCATGATCCTGAGCAACTCCGCCGCCGGGCCTGGCGTCGAGGCATTCTGGCATGCGCCGTTCGGTTTTCGTTTCGGCGAGGGGTCGTTCCTGCTTCCCGTCGTCGACTGGGTGAACCACGGCCTGCTCAGCGTCTTCTTCCTCGTGGTCGGGCTCGAGATCAAGCGGGAGTTCACGGTGGGGCGTCTCGCGTCGCGCCGGGCGGCCGTCTTTCCGGTGCTGGCAGCCCTTGGCGGGATGACCGTGCCCGCGCTCATCTATCTCTCGTTGATCCCGTCGGGGCCTCTCGCCGCGGGGTGGGGGCTCACGATCGCCACCGATACCGCGTTCGCCGTCGCGCTGATCGTGCTGCTGGGCGACCGCGTGCCCGTGGACCTGCGGGTCTTCCTGACGGCGGCCGTGATCGTGGACGACCTCGTGGCGATCGCCATCGTGGCGTTCTTCTACAGCGGCGAGCTCTCGCTGGCGCACCTCGCGGGCGCGGTGGTGGTGACGGGGCTCCTCGTCGCGATGAACCGGTGGAGCGTGTATCGCGCGCTGCCGTACGCGGTGCTGGGCGTGGTGCTCTGGTACTTCCTGCACGAGGCGGGACTGCACGCGACGCTGGCCGGTGTGATCCTGGCCGTGGTCACGCCCACGCGGCCACCCGCGAATCTGTACGCGCTGATGGCGCAGGCGCAGACGATCATCCAGGCCGAGCGGGCACAGGGCGGGGAGGCGGTCATGCGGCACGGCCCCAGCGAGCCCGCCTTGCGCGCGCTGGACCAGATTCACGATCGCATCGACTCGCCGGCGAACAAGCTGCTGCGGACGATCGACCCGTGGTCGAGCTATGTCGTGCTCCCCGTCTTCGCGCTCGCCAACGCGGGGCTGGTCTGGTCACCCGATCTGGTCGCCGGGCATGCGCGGCTCGTGCTGGCGATCGTGCTGGGGCTCGTGATCGGGAAGCCGATAGGGATTTTCGTGGTGGCGTGGCTCACCGTGCGGCTCGGGATCGCGGCCAAGCCCGCGGCCTACACCTGGCGCCAGGTCGCCGGCGCCGGCGCACTCGCCGGGATCGGCTTCACGATGTCGCTGTTCATCGCGCACCAGGCGTTTCCCGACGAAGGCACGTTCAACGCCGCGAAGGTCGCGATCTTCATGGCGTCGGTGCTCGCCGGAGTGCTCGGCGTCGCGATCCTCTGGCGCAGGCCGGCAGCCGTGGACGCGTGAGCGGCGCCCGCAATGGGGAAATCGGGAGAAATCGGGGTCAGAGTCGCCGTGCGGTGATTTCGATGGGAAATCGGGGTCAGAGTCGCCGTGCGGTGATTTCCCGATGTGCCAGATCATTCCTCCGCGACTCTGACCCCGATTCCCGCGGTTTCCCGCGAGTCACGAGTCACGACCTCGCCACTTCCGTATCGCCTTCGCATGAATCGGATAGTGGCCGTACGTGTCCAGCTTGAGCCGCCGGCGGAACCGTGTTTCCGTGGCATACAGTTCCTCGGGCGCACTGCTCACGCAGGCGATCAGGCGGGCGTGGATCTCGTCGTGCTGGCGCAGGACCTCGGCGAGTGAGAGGTGGCGCCGGCGTTCGGTCATGAGGGCGTTGAACGCGTCGATACCGCCGTACTTCACCGAGTAGCGCGGCGGGCGCCCACCGGCGCGAATGAGCGGGAGATGCTCCAGCGCCTCCTCTTCCCACCACGTCACGTGCGCGATGATGTCGCGCACGGACCATGGCCCGGTGACGCCCGGCATGAGCAGCTCCGCCTCCGACAGTCCCGCGTACGAAGCCTCGAAGTCCGACCACGCCGCCGCGAGGCGCTGGAGCACCTGCGCGGTCTTCATGGGATCCGTGCGCGCTGCCCGACGTCCCGCCGTCGCGCCCGGTCGCGCGGGCCGCGCGCGGATGGATCACGCATCGGCTGGCAGGAGGCGGGTCTCCAGCGCCGGGGCCGGCGGCAACCCCGTCACCTCGAGGATCTCCCGCTCATCGAGCGTCTCCCGCGCCAGCAGGGCCTGGGCCAGCGCGTCGAGCTGCCTGCGGTGCTGCGCCAGGAGGCGCCGCGCCTCCTCGTGGCACTCGAGGATGATGCGGGAGACTTCGGCGTCGACCCGGCGCGCGGTCTCCTCGCTGAACAGCCGCGGGCCCTGATAGCCGTCGAGGCGCGCGAGGTACGGATTTTCGCGCGGCGCGAGCTGCACCATGCCGAGCTGCTCACTCATCCCCCAGCGCGTGACCATCGCGCGCGCGAGCGTCGTGGCCTGCTCGATGTCGTTCTCCGCGCCCGTCGTCTTCGTGCCGAACACGACCTCCTCGGCCGCGCGCCCGCCGAGCATACCGATGATCCGCGCGCGGAGATACCCCTCGGGGTAGTTGTAGCGGTCGGTGTCGGGACGCTGGTAGGTGACGCCTAACGCCTGTCCACGCGGGACGATCGTCACGCGATGCACCGGATCGGCACCCGGAACCACGAGTCCCAGGATCGCGTGTCCTCCCTCGTGGTACGCAATGCGCTCGCGGTCCGCGGGGCTCAGGAGGAGCGGCCGTTCGGGCCCCAGGATGATCTTCTCCAGCGCATCCATGAAGTCCTTCTGGCGCACCGACTGCTGGTCACGCCGCGCGGCCAGCAGCGCCGCCTCGTTCACCAGGTTCCGCAGGTCGGCACCCGAGAGCCCCGGCGTGGCCGCTGCGACCTCCTCGAGACTCGCGTCGGGGGCGAGCGGCACCTTCCGCGTGTGCACCGTCAGAATCGCTTCGCGACCCTTCCGGTCCGGGAGGTTCACGACGACGCGCCGGTCGAAGCGCCCGGGGCGGAGCAGGGCGCGATCCAGCACGTCGGGCTGGTTGGTCGCGGCCAGGACGATGATCCCTTCGCGGCTCGAGAAGCCGTCCATCTCCGTCAGGACCTGGTTCAGCGTCTGCTCCTGCTCGCTCGACCCGCCGATCACGGTCTGGCCGCGCGCCCTTCCGATCGAGTCCAGCTCGTCGATGAAGATGATCGCGGGGGCGTGCTCGCGCGCCAGCCGGAAGAGATCGCGCACGCGAGCGGCGCCCACGCCCACGATCATCTCCACGAACTCCGAGCCGCTCATCGAAAAGAAGGGGACGCCGGCTTCGCCCGCGACCGCGCGCGCGAGGAGCGTCTTGCCCGTGCCCGGCGCGCCGACGAGCAGCACCCCCTTGGGCGCGGTGCCCCCGAGGCGCGTGTACTTCGCCGGGTCCTTCAGGAAGTCCACGATCTCGACGAGCTCATTCTCGGCTTCGTCGATACCCGCCACGTCGTCGAACGTGACTTTCCCCTCCGCCTGCTGATCGAAGCGGCGCGCCTTGCTCTTTCCCAGACCCCCAAGGAGCGCACCGCTCATGCCACCTCCCATCTTCTGCGCACGCCGGTAGAGCCAGACGTAGAAGGCGATCAGGAGAATCGCGGGACCGAAGCCGAAGAGGAGGAGCGAGACCGGACTCCCGCCGTCCTGGATCGGCTGCGCGCTGATCTCGACGCCATTCGCGATGAGGAGCGACTCGAGGCCCGGGTCGACGAAGGCCGGGAGTGTGGTGGAGAAACCGGTGGCCGTGTGGGGCTCCGCGCGTGTTACGCTATCGCGCACGGCCGGGTAGGTGACCGGCGACCGGAACTGCCCCGTGAGGCTCGCGCCGCGGCTATAGATGCGCGCGACGTTGCGCCTGGTGACTTCTTCCTTGAAGAGCGTGTATGGGACCGTGATCCGCTGCTCGCGTCCCGGAAAGAGGTAGCGAACGAGCAGGAAGTTGGTGAGCAGGATCAGGAGGAAGGTGAGCCAGGCGCGGCCGGGCGGCATGGTGGGCGGCGGGGCGCTGCTGCCGCCACCCTGGCGCGACCCACCTGGCGCGGGACGCCCGCGCGTGGCTGCGGTTTCCTGGCCGCGCCGTACCGGTCCGCCCCTGACGGGATCCGTCACACCTCGTCGCTCTCCTGAACGTTGCGGTAACGACGACGCATGCAGAGCGCATGCCCCTCCGGGAATCTGGCGGGCTCCGCGGGTGACCACAACGCAAGGCGGCGACCCGTCGCCGGTACGACCGCCCGGGCCAGCGTAGCTCCGGCCAGGCGAGCAGTACGTTGGCGCACCGGTGAACCGGTGCGTTGGGAGCGTGTCGCGACCGCGCGCGCCTTCACTCCCAGGCGGCGCGCGGCCGACACGCCACACGCTGGATCAGTTCGCGTCGGGTTGTCGCGCCGTGAGAGTCGGCGCTACCTTCTCGAAGGCCCTCCCGTCATCGAGGGGTGGTGGCATGGTACGAGTCGGATCGATGCTTCTGCCGGCGCTGCTGGCCCTCGTTGTGGCCGGATCGTTCGGGGCGACCGCGAACGCACGCGTCTTCCCGGCGCCGCTCGATCCCGAACAGGAGCTGGGGCGGCAGCTCTTCTGGGATCCGATCCTGTCCGGACACAAGGACGTGGCGTGTGCCACATGCCATCATCCGGACTTCGCGTGGGCCGATGGCCGCGATCTCTCGCTGGGCACGCGGTCCGTCGGGCTGGGCCCGGAGCGGCGCGATGTGTCGCGTGGCGGGATCCCCGCCATGCGGCGCAACTCGCCCACCGTCCTGAATACGCTGTTCAACGGACTCGACGATCGGCGTGGCCGGCAACGACGCGGCAATCGTCGTGACCTGGGCGTGATCGCCGGCGCGCTCGCGGATGTCGATCCGACCCGCGCACCGATGTTCTGGGACAGCCGCGTCCGGAGTCTCGAGGCGCAGGCGCTGGAGCCCCTCAAGGCTCGCGAGGAGATGCGCGGCGACGCGTATCCGGATGCCGTGGCCCTCGATTCCGTCATGGCCCGCCTGCGCGCCATTCCCGAGTACGTCAGGCTGTTCGAGCAGGCGTACGGACGCGGCTCCACCATCACGGGGGAGCGGATCGGCCGGGCGATCGCGGCGTTCGAGCGCACCCTGGTCGCCGTGAACAGCCCGTTCGACCGCTTCGTGGCGGGCGACACGGCCGCCCTGACCGGGCAACAGAAGCGCGGGCTCGAGGCATTCGACCGCGCGGATTGCACCGAGTGCCACGA
>DATIGO010000244.1:0-14661 GCA_035454665.1 Gemmatimonadaceae bacterium
CACGGTCGCCGCCCTCGGGGCGGAGGCGGATCACCTGTTTCAGGCCCTCCCCCCCGCCGCGCGCGCACAGTTGCACGAGCTGCCGAAGGTACTGGCGTCGTTGCGCGACGAGGCCACACGGCTGCGCGAGCGGGACGACGAGGTGGCGAGCGAGCGCCTGGCGACCGTGGTCGCCGCCATGGAATCGGTGCGGCTGGATCTCCTCGGAGTGGCCGCGGGCCTGGCGTCGATCCCCGACGTCACGCTGCACCTCGACGAAGCGCGCCGGATCGGTGAGCGGCTTGACGATCGGCTGATGGAGCGCGAGACGACGCCGGTGTGAGATGGGCCAGGCCCGCGCACCAGGATCGCGACCATGCAAGGACCACGACCGAATGAGCGCCGGTCGACAGCGCAGGAACGAATCGGCCGGGGGTGGGTATCGTTGGCGCTCCAGGCAGATGTCGCACCGGTGATCCCGCGATGAGGCGATTCCCATGCGCGCACTCGCGCTGTCTTCGCTGCTGGCTTCCCTGATTTCGATTGGCCTGGCCGGTCTGGCGAATACCGGTGATCGGTCTGGGGCGCCGATGGCAGCCGGTGTCGCGCAATCCGTCGTCGTCCGCGGCGCGGTGTACGACAGCATCGCGCGGCGCGCACTGGCTGGTGCCACCGTGCAGCTCAGCGGAGCCGGCGACTCAGTAACGGGACGGACCTACAGCGCCGTCACGGATACTGCCGGACGCTTCGCGATGTCGAATGTCGTTCCAGGCCGTTACGTCGCCGGGTTCTTCCATCCCGCGCTCGATTCGCTCGGATTGACCCTGGGCACGAGGTCGGTCGTGCTCGCGGGGGCGAACCAGGTCGTTTCCCTGGCCGTGCCCTCAGCGCGCACGGTCGCCGGCCATCTCTGTCCCGAGGGGACATTCGGAGATTCGCTCGGCCTGCTCGTCGGGTTTGTGCGCGACACCCGTTCGGGCACGCCCCTCACGGGCGCCCTGGTGACCGCCGGATGGAGCGAGACGGTCATTCAGCGGAACAGCATCCGGCAGCGCGAGCCGGAGGTTGCGACCACCGCCGACTCGAGCGGATGGTTCGGCATGTGTGCGCTCCCGACGGATGTCCCGCTCATGGTGCGGGCGGCCATGGGTACCGACACGACCGGCTACGTCGAGGTGACCATCGAGACCGCCGGCCTGCGGCACGCCACGTTCCTCGTGGGCGGAGCGCAGCCGGTGACGCTGGCCCTGGGCGATTCCACTGCGACCATGGCGGATCGGCCGCTCCTCACCATCCGGCGTGGCGAGGCGCGCGTCTCCGGCGTGGTCACCAACGCCGCAGGAGAGCCCGTCCCCAGCGCTCGCGTCATGATCTGGGGTGCGAGTACCCAGGCCACGACGAACGCTCGCGGCGCCTTCCTCCTGGACAGCCTTCCGGGTGGCACGCACACGCTCGACGTCCGGGCCATCGGATACATCCCGGTGCGTCAGGTGGTGCATCTCTCCCCCGACAATCCGGTGTTGGCGAACGTCAGCCTGGGGGAACGGGCCGTCGCGCTCCCCACCGTGACGGTGCGCGGGGAGCTGATCTACATGCGGCAGCTCGCGGAGTTCGAGCGGCGTCGGCGCGGCCCGCTGGGGCAGTTCGTGACCAGCCAGGAGATACTGCGCCGACCCTCGGGGATGTCCGCGCTGACGCTCCTCCAGAATGTCAACGGCGTCACCATGCGGTGGGCGCCATTCGGCGCGGGACTCGTTCCCATGATGCGCGGTCACCGCGGGGCGGAGTGCTCGCCGGTCATGTTCCTGGACGGGCGCAAAGCCTTTCTCAGCCCCAGCGACATCGGCCAGATGTATCAGGTGTCGGACATTGCCGCGGTGGAAGTGTATCCGCGGGTCGGTCAGATACCCGGGGAGTTTTCTGAGATTCAGCAGCGGTGCGGCGTCGTGGTGTTCTGGACGCGCCCGCCGGCGCTCAACATCCGCGAGCGCCGCTGATCACGAACCGCGTGCGGCGGCGAACGGAGGGTCAGGGACGCCGCACGTTCGTGTGACTCGCTGCGTCGTGCCGGCGGGGGGCGCGGTCCATCTCCTGCAGCCAGCGCAGCGTTTCGGCCACGAGCCCTTCGGTGTCGGAGAGGGGCGCCGGCCACGTGCCCTTGGCAACGGAGGCGCGCGTGGCGTACGCCTGATGCGCGCCGAGGTCGCGCAGCGTGACCTGCCAGATGATGGTGGTGTCCGGCAGCACGCTGATGTGGAGTGATGCGAAGAGATCGACGTTCAGCGACCGGGAGATGCTGTTCATCGTACGCGTGCGGGCCAGGGTCTGACGGACGGTGTCGGCGTCGATCACGACGAAGCGCGGCGACCGATCGAACGTCCTCCGCAGCGTGTCTACGAGCGAGTCGACCCTGGGCGCGAGGAACGCGAGGCGCGGACCCAGCACGGGATACGACAGGAAGACCCGGCGCGGAGGCCCGAGGTTGGCCGCGCGGGCGGCGAAGGCCTCGCGGGAGAGCTCCGACCCCCCCGCCGACGGACGCGGCGCGACCGGCTCGCGGTTGGGCGTGACCGTGCGGCGCGAGCCCACGTCGAAGCGGAAGGAGTCCAGGCCGAAGCTGCGGGTCAGCTCGCGCATGTCGGGAACTCCGGTGCGCCGCCGCGAAACCGAGTCGAGCACCGCGCGCTCGATTTCCACGCGCAGCGACTCGGCCAACTGCGCCACCTGTCGGGAGAACTCCGCCGACTGAAAGGCGCTCTGCGCGGGACTTGGTGCGGGGCTCGGCGCTGCCGGCGTCGTCGGCCTCGGCGCCGCCGCTGGCAGGCTCCCTGCGCTCGCGGATTCCGCTCTTGCACGCACCGCCGCCTGCTGTTCGGCCAGCTTCTGGTTGATCGCGCGCGCGATGGCGAGCGAATCGTCGCGTGTGAGCGTCGCCGCGCGAGGGGGCAGGGTCGGGAGGGAGTCCGCGAGCGTGGTGTCCATCGCCGCGAGCTGGACTGAACCGGGTTGCCGGCGGTCGCCGCGCCAGAGCACGGCCGCGAGGACGGCGGCACCGGCAATCACCAGCAGCGCCGTGGCGCGAGTCCGCGACCGGGCGCGCTGGGGCTGCTGACTGCCGGAGCTCAGCTCGATCTCGTCGAGGGCATGGGCGAGCTCGGCCGCGGTCTGAGGCCGGTCGGCGGGGCTCTTGGCCAGACAGCGTGAGAGCAGAGCGGCCAACGCCGGCGGGGCATCCGGGCGCTGCTTGCCGATCGGTTCCGGCACGCGCGTGAGCTGCGCCGCCATCGTCTCCTGAGGCGACGGCGCCTTGAAGGGTGCCTCGCCCGTGAGCAGCTCGTATCCCAGGAGACCGACCGCGTAGATGTCCACGCGGTGATCCGCTGCGGGGTCGCCGGCCAGCTGCTCGGGCGCCATGTACGCCGGCGTGCCGATCGCCATGCCGCTCGTGGTCATGCCGACCGCGGGCAGCGCCGCCGAGATGGCCTTTGCCACACCGAAGTCGGTCACCACGGCGTGGCTGCCGCTCCGCAGCACGTTCCCCGGCTTGATGTCGCGGTGAATGATGCCGCGCGCGTGGGCGTAGCTGAGCGCATCGGCCACGTCGTGGAGGATCCGGACGACCTCGCGCGGCGTGAAGCGGACACGCTCGTGCAGCGCGTGTCGGAGCGACTCCCCTTCGATGAAGGGCATCGTGAACCAGAGCAGATCGCCGCGCGAGCCGGCGGTGTGCAGGGGGACGATGTGAGGGTGCTGCAACTGCGCGGCGAGCTGGATCTCGCGCCGGAAGCGTTCGCGATTCACGCCGGCGGCCAGCTCCGGGGGCAGCACCTTGATCACGACCTTGCGGTCGAGCGCGCGCTCCGTGGCCACGAAGACGCGGCTCATCCCGCTGCCGGTCAGCTCACGATCCAGCTCGTACGCGTCACCCAGGGCGGCGCGCAGCTCGGCATCGAAGTCGAAGAGGTCGGACATGTATCGATTCGCGGCAGACCGGAAGCTACGGTGGCGCGACCGCACTGAACAGGCGGCCCACCACCTGCTTCTACCTACATAGACACCGCGCCGGGCCGTTGGGCTTCCGGCGCGGCCGGCGTGTCGGCGAAACCACAGGATGCTCCGCACGTAGAGCGTACATGTCTCGACTCGGCTGGTTGCACTTCGTACTCGCGCTTATTGGACTGGGTGCGGGGCTCTTCGTTACGATCGTGCGAAAGGGCACCGCCGTCCACCGCCGGGCGGGATGGATCTACGCCGTGTCCCTGCTTGGCGTGAACCTCACGGCGCTCCTGATCTACCAGCTCACCGGGCGCTTCGGTCCCTTTCACGCGGCGGCCATCTTCAGCCTGCTGACACTGGTCGCGGGCGTGGTGCCCGTGCGGCGTCGGGAGGGGAGGGCCTGGGTGAGGCGGCACGCGTACTGGATGAGCGGCTCGTACGTCGGCCTCGTCGCGGCCGCCACGGCCGAATCGCTCACGCGAATTCCGAGCACACCGTTCTGGTGGACCGTGGTGGCGGCGAGCGGAGCGGTGGCCGGCACGGGCGCACTGATCATCGGGACGCGGGTGCGTCCCGCGGTCGCGCGTTTCGAGCGGCGAGCCGCGCCATCGCCGCGACCGCCAGCGCGCAGAGGACATGCAGAGGCGATTCGGAGCGGATCGCCGTCAATCGGTCGACGCTGACCGCGCGCCGCTGGGGACTCCAGCTGACGACGTCAGATCGTGTGCCGGCGCCCCTGGTTCTGCCGCTTGAGCCACTCGTACAGCGGCTGGAAGTAATCCACCATCGCGCGCGCATCGAGCTCGCGACCGGTCGTCTCACGCAGCACGTCGCGCCACGGGCGGCTCGCCCCGGGGGACATCAACGTCCGCAGAAAATCGCCGACTCCCCGGTTGCCGTAGTAGTCCGTGTCGTGCGGATCCTGCTTCAGGATGTTTCGCGCGATGTGGTCGTGCATCTGAAAGAGCAGCGCGTTGGCGATCGCGTAGTCGTAGTATTGGCCGGGGTCGTCGTTGATGTGCGTCTTCGTGAGCTCGTCGGCGTAGTCGTCGCCACGACGGGGTGGCGGGACGATTCCCTGATACTGCCTGGCGAGTGCCCACCATTTCTCGTTCCACTGCTCGGGCGGGAGGTTTTCCGCGTAGATCGCGTGCTCGAAGCGGGTCATGGTACCGGCCGACCACGGCATGAACACGATGAAGTCCAGCGCCTCCTGCAGCATCAGCTTGGTCGAGTCGGGTTTGGCACCCGCCGCGGCGAGCCCGCGCCCCGCGAGGAAGCGGGGTTGGAGAGCGGCCAGGCCCATCAGGCTCCCGATCGCCTCGTGGTACGCCCGGTTCGCACCGTTCCGAAGGACGAGCGGCACCTCGGGACGCGAGTAACTCTGGAAGTAGTACACGTGGCCCAGCTCGTGGTGCGTGGTGCCGTACCACTCCTGATTGGGCTCGACGCTCATGAGCGAGCGCACGTCCTGGTCGAGGTCCAGATGCCACGCCGAGGCGTGCGTGTTCTTCTTGTACGGCGCGTCGGCGGGGAGAGGAAAGAGCGAGGACTTCTCATAGAACGATGCCGGGAGCGTATCGAAGCCGAGGCTCACGTAGAAGTTCTCCCCCTGCTTCACGACCCACTGCGCGTCGTGCGTCCCGATGGCTGAATCGGCGTTGATCCCCTCGACCTCGACGAGCGCCGTCCAGTCCTGTCCCCAGCGGTTCGGCAGCCAGTGGGCGGGGATATGGTCGGGAACGGGCACGCCATAGCGCCTCGCGAGCTCGTGACGCGCCCAGGTGTGAATCTCGCGGTACAGCGGCATCACCTGCGCGATGAGCGAGTCGCTCAGCGCGAGCATCTCCGGCGTGGTCATCCCGTAATCCGACACCTGGTACGTGAAGAAGTCGGAGTAGCCGAGGGCCTGCACCACCTGATTGCGCAGGCCGCGGAGGCGGATCATGCCCGGCTTGAGCGTGGGCCCCACGGCCTTCGAGGCTTCCCACGCGGCGAGCCGCTCGGCGGGGTTGCGGCTCTCGCGCAGGATGCGATCGACGTCGTTCGCGGTGACGGCCTTGCCGCCGATACGGAACTGATAGCCGTACAGCTTCTCGACCTGTTCGGTCTCCGCCGCGATGCGCGCGCGCACGGTGTCGGCGACGGTCTGCGGCGAGCTCGCCGCGTTGTACAGCATCACCTCGAGCTGGCGCTGCTGAAGCGGCGTCAGGCGCGCGCTGTCGGCCAGGAAGGCGCGGATCGTGTCGATATTCGCCACGCTGCCGACGAAGGCGGCGAGGGCCTGACCGGTCTGCCGGGCGCGGGCGGCGTTCGTGGTGTCGCCCGCGACGATGCGCGTGTTGTTGGCCCACTGCGCCTCGGCGTCGGCGTAGTAGCGGCGCTGGTACTCGGTGGCGTAGCCCTGGAGAAAACGGTCGACCTCGCTGAGACGGGACGCGCCGGCATCGCAGCCGGCGAGGACCGGGGGAAGCGCGGCAAGGATCGCGAGCGTGGCGCGAGAGGCACGGGACATCGTGTGCTCCGGTGGAAGGCCCTCCGTAAGATGGCTCCTTCCCGCCTCGCGAGGCAGCGTACGCTCGGGTAAGCCGGACCGGAGCCAGCCAGGGAGCTCCCGAGCGCTATTCTCCGTGCAACACCTTCGCCGGGTTGATGCTGCTC
Source organism: Gemmatimonadaceae bacterium (assembly GCA_035454665.1). GTDB lineage: Bacteria > Gemmatimonadota > Gemmatimonadetes > Gemmatimonadales > Gemmatimonadaceae > DATIGO01. The sequence goes on from DATIGO010000244.1 coordinate 6,637, forward strand.
GCCCGAAGGGCCGGAATCGCGGCCGCCGCGAGAGCCACCACGAGGAGCAGCACCGTGGCGGCTCCGAAGACGGTGGGATCGGTCGGTTCCACGCCGAACAGCACGGACTGCACGAGCCGTGCTGACCAGAGCGCCCCGATCAGCCCGAGTACCAGTCCGACGAGCACGGGCTGCAAGCCCTGCCTGACGATGAGTCCCACGATGCCTTCGCGCCGCGCGCCGAGGGCCATCCGGATGCCGATCTCGCGCGTGCGCTGGACGACCACGAAGCTCATCACTCCGTACAGACCCACGGCCGCAAGCGCGGCGGCCATGACCGCGAAGGCGCCGACGAGCAACAGGTACAGCCGGGTGGGAGCGACCTGCGTGCCGATGGCCTGCTCGATCGTTTCCACGCGGTACATCGGTACGTCGGGATCGATCGCGCGCATCGCGTCGCGGATCGCGGGTTGCACCGGTGGCGCGCCCGGCATCGTCCGCACATGCACGGTCATCGAGTGCGGGCCGAACTGGCCATGCGGCATGTAGACGTCCGCGAGCGCCTCGCTCGTGATCGCGTCGAAGCGCACGTCATTCACGACGCCAACGATCCTCCAGAACGGGCTCCCGAAGCCCATGTCCACGGTGATGCGGACGCGTTCGCCGATCGGGTCCTGGCCCGGGAAGTGCCGCCTGACGAACTCCTCGTTCACGAGCGCGACGGGCTCCGCGCCACCGCGATTGTCCGCATTCGTGAGTGGACGGCCGCGCACGAGCCGGATGCCGAGCGTTGCCGGGAGCCCGGGTGTCACGGGACGCACCGTGGCACTCTGCTCCTGTCCCGGAAGCGGCAGGGGGCGCCCGTCGATGAGCACCGTCCCGGAGGTGCGGCCAGGGCCCAGCGGCGCGCCGAACATCGTGCCCACGGCTTCGACCCCGGGCAGCGCGGCGATGCGCGACTCGAGCTCACGGTAGAACTGCGAGACCCGCTCCAGCTGACCATAACGATTCGTGGGGAGGACGACGTTGAAGCGCGTGATCTCACGTGTCTCGAATCCGACATCGACCGCGTGGAGGCGGGCAAACGTCTTGAGCAACAGGCCCGCACCGATGAGCAGCGCGGCCGACAACGCCACCTCGCCCGCGAGGAGCGCGCGGCGGAAGCGCACGGTCCGGCGCGCGATCCCCGCGCCCCGCCCGAGCTGCGACAGGCTGTCGGCGAGCGTCGCGCGGGAGAGCGTGAGCGCGGGGATGAGCCCGAAGCCGAACGTCACGATGACCACGGTCGCGAGGGTCACCAGGAGCACCGTGCCGTCGACCGTGATCTGCTCGGCGCGCGGAATCGTCCCCGAAGTGAACGCGCGCAGGACGCGGACACCGGCCATGGCCAGGAGGATGCCGAGCCCCCCGCCGATCGCGGCGAGCACGCCGCTCTCGACGAAGACCTGACGAGCGAGCGCGCCGCGCGTGGCGCCCAGCGCCGCACGGACGGCGATCTCGCCTTCGCGCGCCGAAGCGCGCGCGAGAAGCAGATTGGCGACGTTGGCACTGGCGATGAGCAGCACGAGCGCCACGGCGCCGAGCAGGAGCCAGAGCCCCGCCTCGACCGATCCCACGACGGAATCCTTGAGCCGCTGCGCGAGGAACCGCTTGTCCGTGTTGGAGACGGGATACTCCGCCTCGAGCGCGGCACCGAGGCGCGCGAGGTCGGCGGCCGCCGTCTCGAGCGTCGCGCCAGGCGCGAGGCGACCGATGGCGTTCATCGCGTGACAGCGCCGCCCGCAGGTTTCGGGATTGAGGTTGCGGGGCATCCAGGCGGTTATGCGATTGGGGAACTCGAAGCCCGCCGGGGCGACGCCCACGATCTCGTACGAATCGCTGTTCAGTTGCACCATCCGTCCCAGCACGCCGGGATCGCTGCCGAACCGGTCGCGCCAGAACGCGTGGCTGATCACGACAACCTGTGGGGCATCGGGGCCGAACTCCTCACGGCGGATGTCGCGTCCCAGCGCGGGGGTGAGACGGAACGTCGCGAGTAATCCCTCAGTGAGGCGTCCCACGTCGACCATGACGGGTTCACCCAGCCCCGTCAGCGTGTAACTGCTCGTGCTGTAGCCCACCAGCGTCTCGAACGCGGCGCTCTGATCACGGATGTCCGCGAGGTCGGGAAAGGCCATGTTCCCCGGTGCCTGCGACGCGGTGCGGGGGGCTACGAAGACGCGCACGAGCCGCTCGGGCTCGGCGTAGGGCAACGGGCGCAACAGCACTCCGTTGATGACCGAGAAGATCGCCGTGTTGGCGCCGATCCCCGCGGCAATGGTGAGGACGGCGACCGCGGTGAAGGCGGGACGGCGGGCGAGAGTCCGCGCGGCGTAGCGTACGTCCTGGACCAGGCGATCGAGCATCCGGATTTCCTCGAGTCGGGGCGCCCGGATTGGATGGCCGCGCGGCCGCGAGGGTTTGTGGTTCCTGCCGGCACCCGGCGCTGCGTGTCGTCCCCGTACCGTTGCGCCGATTTGTTCGCTTTTGTATATGATAAAGTCATGACCGCCCGTGAAACGCTTGGCGAGCTCGAACTCTACGTGCTCGTCGCACTCGCCCGCCTCGGCGACGAGGCCTACGGGGTGACCATCCGCCGCGAGATCGAGCGCCGGGCCCGGCGCGCGACCTCCATGGGTGCGGTCTACGCCACGCTCGGCCGGCTCGCCGACAAGGGGTACGTCACCTTCCACTTCTCCGAACCCCTGCCGGTCCGCGGCGGAAGATCGCGCAAGCACGCGCTGTTGACCGCGGCGGGCCGCCGCGCGCTGCGGGATTCGGTACGGGCGCTCGATGGGATGCTGTCGGGTCTCGAGCTCGGGTTCACGTCGGAGCGTCCTTCATGAGGCGGGGCGCGCCGGGCTTCGCGCGCTGGTTCCTCCTGTGCGTTTCCCCGCCCGACGAGCGCGAGTTCCTGCTCGACGATCTGGACGAGGAGTTCGCCGAGCTGGCGGCGGCTGAAGGGCGGGGACGTGCCGTCCGATGGTACTGGCGGCAGCTGCTCACCTCGGCCTGGCCGCTCGCGCTGCGGCGGCTGCGACCGCGTCCGCGGGGCGGGCCTTCACCGAGCGCATCGCGCGGGATCGGGGATGACGCGCGATTCGCCGTGCGCCTCGCTCGGCGGAACGTGGTGCCGAGCCTGACGATCGTCGCCACCATCGCGTTAGGTATCGCCGGGACCACGGCGGTGTTCAGCGTCGTAGAGGGTGTCCTCCTTCGACCCTTGCCGATCGAGGACCCCGGCCAGGTCGTGCGCTTCAGGCTCCTGCACCGGAATGGCCGACTGGGGACGAGCGTCGCCTGGCCTGATCTGCAGGACTACCGGGCGCAGACGAGAGCCTTCGACGCGATGGCCGGGGCGAGCCCGGGCGAGATGGTCTACGCCGGTGCGGCGAACGCCGAGTTCGTGTCGAGCCTGGCCGTGGAGGAGGACTTCGATCGCGTCTTCGGCCTGCGACCGGCGATCGGACGGTGGCTGTCTGCCGAGGAGCTGCGGGAGCAGCGCGAGGACGTCGTCATGCTCTCTCACGCCTTCTGGTCCGTGCGGTTCGGCGGGGACAGCACCGTGGTCGGCACCGCGATCGCCCTGGATGGCAGGCCTCGGACCGTGGTCGGCGTGATGCAACCGGGTGCCTTCCTCTACCCCTCCGCGGACGCCGACGTGGTGCTGCCGCTGCACGTGCCACGAGAATCATTCCGGCGGAATCGCGGGGCGGTCTGGCTCCCCGCGGTGGGTCGCATTCGCAGCGGCGTTTCGTTCGAGCAGGCGGCGTCGGAGCTGTCCGTCGTCGGCGCGCGGCTCTCGATCGAATACCCCGCCTCGAACGAGGGCATACACCCTCGTCTCGAGCGGCTCCACGACACACTGGTGGATCCCGTCAGGCCGATGCTCCTCCTGTTGAGCGGCGCGGTGGTGCTCGTGCTGATCGTCGCGGCGGGAAACGTGGCGAGCCTGCTGCTCGCGCTCGCGAATGCGCGGCGGCGCGAGCTCGCGGTGCGCGTGGCCCTCGGCGGAGATCCCTGGCGAGTACGGCGGCAGCTTCTCATCGAGAGCGCGGTGCTGGCCGGGGTCGGTGGTGCGATCGGCATCGTCATGGCGCCCATGACGACGCGACTTCTGCTCGGCCTGTATCCCGGTGGGCTGCCGCGGGCGGAGATGATCGGCCTGAATCCGATCGTGCTCGCCGTTTCGCTGGGCGCGATCGCCCTTGCCGCGGTCCTGGCGTGGATTCCGTCCGCGCGGCGTCTCGCGCGCAGCGACCTGCGACACGACCTCGGCGCGGGTGGTCGCGGGCACAGCGCCGGCGCCCGCGAGCTCGGCCAGGTCGCGGTGGCGGGTCAGCTCGCGATGTCCACCGTGCTGGTGTTCACGGCCGGCGTGCTGCTGGCGACGCACGAGCAGCTCTCCCGCGTGGATCCGGGCTTCCGTGCCGAGGGCGTCCTGACGTTCGAGCTGGCGGCGAGCCAGGCGAGGTATCCCGAGCCGGAACAGATCCGCACGTTCTTCGCGGAGGCCGTTCGACGCATCGAGGCACTCCCGGGCGTGCGCGATGTGGAGGAGGCGAGCTTCGTTCCCTTCGGGCCCTGCTGCTGGGGTGACGTCTTCGTGCGCGAGGACCTCGGCGATCGCGGCACGGACAACCCCACGGCGCAGGTGCGATGGATCACGCCGGGCTACTTCCGGCTTCTCGGCATTCCTGCGGTCGCGGGGGACGACAGCGTGAACGAGGATCCGGCGCAGCGCCTGGTCGTGATGAACGAAACGCTTGCGCGACAGGCGTTCGGGGACACCGATCCCGTGGGGAAGACGATCGAGTGGAACGGGCTCCGCGGGTGGAGAGTGGCGGGCGTGGTACGCGACACGCGCGAGCGGCACTGGATGCCGGCGATGGCGGAGCTCTTCGTGCCGATGGGGTGGCGGCGCGGGCGTTACCTGCTCGTCAGGCACGACGGGGCCCCCGAGACGCTGCTGGGCGCGGTCCGCGAGACCATTCGAGGTCTGGATCCGATGGTCGTGGTGGACGATCCCGCGACACTGAGCGCGCGCATGCGGGAAGCCCTGGCGCCGCACCGCTTCCGTGCGGCGCTCGTGGGGGTGCTGGGCGCGGCCGCGCTCTTCCTCGCGGGGGTTGGGGTGTTCGGCCTCATCACGCAGGCGGTGGGACGCCGCACGCGGGAGATCGGGATCCGCATGGCGCTGGGGGCGAGCGGCCACCGGGTGGCGCGGCACGTCGTGTGGGAGGCCGTCCGTGTGGCGGGGGCCGGGTTGGGGGTCGGTGCGTTGCTCGCGCTCCCCGTGCGACGGGTCGTGGGCGCCTTCCTCGAAGGGGCGGCACCTAACGACGTGGGCGTGCTGGCCGGGACAGGGTTGACCCTGCTTCTCGTGACGTGCGCGGCCGCCCTGATCCCCGCCCGGCGGGCGAGCCGCGTGGATCCCCTCGTGACGCTGCAGTCGGAGTAGGTGAAGCGGGAGAACGGTGCCGCTCATCGGCTCCTCATCGACGCTTAATCGAGGCTTAACCGGACGGCGGGAGTGCGCGGGTACTGCATCACGGCCGCGGGGATGGGTACGTTGACATCGTATCCGGGGCTCGCCTCTCTGTTTACCGCCATTCCGGGCTGCTCGTGCGCGCGTCGCGCAGGCTCTTCGACCGCCTTCGTTTCTCCTCCTGCCGGCTGCTCGCGATCGTGCTGCTGTCGGCGGGCCTCGGCGCGTGTGCGGGTCGAGCCGGGTCGACGGCAGGTCCGCTCGGCGAGCCTGCCGATCCCTGCCGGCTCGAGCCCGCGCCGGAAACCGCGCCGTCGTCACTGACGATTGCGGTCACCGCACCGATCGCGGCACGGCACCTGTGGCTGGACGCGAACCCCGCCGAACGATTCCTCGTGGCGCACCTGTACGAAACACTCGTGCGCGTGGACTGCAGGGGAGCCTTCCAGCCGGGCCTCGCGAAGTCGTGGCGGTTCGACGCCGGGCAGCGCCGATGGCTGCTCACGCTCCGTGATGAAGCTCGCTTCTGGAATGGCGAGCCGGCGAGAGCTGTCGACGTGCTTGGGGCATGGCGTGAGGCGGCGCTGCGCGACGGTGGGACCGGCACGGCGCGCGTTCTCGAGGGAGCGGAGGCGCCGGACGGGCGCACGCTGTCGATCCCCCTGGGGGAAGACTCGCTGCGTGTCCTGGCGGATCCGGCATTTCTCGTACGCCGGGCACGCCCGGGATCGGACTGGCCGGAGGGGACGGGGCCTTATCGCCTGGTCAGTGCAGAGCCCGCGGGCCCATCGGCCGCGGGCAACGCCCTCTCGCCGCTGCGCCTGGAGCCGATGTACGACGCGCGCGCCCCGCGCCTGACGGTTCATTCGGTGTCCGCCGCGGCGGCGCGGGATCTGGTCGACGTTGGCGTCGATCTGCTCCTCACGGACGCGCCCGACTTGATCGCCTATGCGGCGTCGCAGCCAGGGCTCGATTCCGCCGCGCTCGCGTGGAGCCGGCTGTATCTCCTGATGACGACATCCTCGTCGGCCAGCACGGTGGATACGCAGCGGACGGTGCCTTACGAGTCCAGTCGCGCCCAGCGTGACGTCCTCGCGCGCGATGTGGTTCGGGTGAGCGCGCGTGGCGTGACGCCGCCTGGCTGGTGGACGCAGGGGCTGTCCTGCGTCCGCACGGCTACTCAGGGTGCCGTGCCTGTGATGCGTGGTCCGGGTGCTCTGGGTGTCGCATACGACCGCACGGATCCCGTGGCACAGGCGCTGGCCGAGCGTATCGCTGCCGTGACGGCGATGGGCGGCCGAGGAGAGGAGAGCGGCGCAAACGCACTGATCCCGCCCTCCCTGCTGGCTGCGGGATCGCGGGTGACGGCTGTCGGGTTGCCGAGTGCGGAGTTCGCGTCCGCACTCCGCGACGGGGCTACGCTGGCCTTCGTGCTCGCCGTGCCGGTCCGCGAACTCGCGCCGTGCGTTGCTCAGGACCGGATCCTGCGTCGCGCGCCGTGGCTCGGGGCCGCCGGCCTGTCCGTGACCGGAGCGGTCGTCCCGCTCGTCGAGACACACTGGACGGCCCTGCACCGCCCCGATCGGCTCGGGCTCCGGCTTCACTGGGACGGCACACCTGTCCTCGTGTCCAACCCGGTGCCGGCGCGGAGCGGCCGATGACCTTTCGCGCGCGTCTCCTCCTGGCGTTCGCACTCGCCACGCTCGTGCCTCTCACCCTGCTCGCGGTCGGCGTCCGGCGCCAGCTGAGTGATCGGCTCGTCAGGCAGTACGAGCGTCGCGTGGAACGGCAGGCGCAGGTGGCGGAGCAGGACCTGGCGCGCCAGAGCGCGGAGATCGCGTCGCGGCTCGCGACGCTCGCGGCGACGGCGTCGGGCGACAACCGGCTGCGCCTCGCCGTGCTGCGCGGCCCGGCGGGAGACCGCGGCTATCTGCTCGACTGGGCGACGCAGGCGATGCGCCTGACGGGCCTCACGATGCTGCAGCTCCAGGATGAGGAGGGGCGCATCGTGAGCTCGGGGCATTTCCGGAACGAGTTCGACCGCGTCGAGCCAGAGATTCCGCGTGTGGTAGGATCCGCCTCGGGTCCGGTGCTCGTTCGCGTGCGCGCGCCTGAGGGCCCCTTCCTCGGGCTCGCACGAACGGACTCGGTCCGGATCGGCGACCGGCGGTTCGATCTCACCGGCGGCGTGCGTGTCGATTCGCAATTCCTCGCCCGGTTCGCGCGCGAGGAAGGCCTGGCGATCACGCTCGTCACTCCCTCCGACACGCTGATAGCGCACGCTGTCATCCCGAGTGGCGATGTGCTCGCCGAGCTGGAGCTTCCGTTCGTGGTCACCGGCGACTCCGCGCACCTAACGCCGGCACGGCTCGCCATCGCGTACACCATCCCCGAGCTCGACATGCTCCGCCGCGATGTAGACCGCTGGTTTCTCGGCGCCATGTCGCTCGTCCTGGTCGCCGCGTTGGCGCTCGCGACCTGGCTCTCCGCGCGCGTCAGCGGTCCGCTCACGAGCCTCA
>DATIGO010000245.1:0-5032 GCA_035454665.1 Gemmatimonadaceae bacterium
GGACCGGTTCAAGGAGATCTCCGAGGCCTACCAGGTCATCGGCGATCCGGAGAAACGGAAGCAGTACGACGACATGCGCCGGCTCGGGGCCTTTGGAGGGTTTGCTGGCGGCCGGGCGCGGGGTCCCTCGGGCGGTGCGCGTCCCGGCGCTGCCGGCGAAGGGTTCCCGGGCGCAGCCGGTGGGGCCGGCTTCCGCTGGCAGGACTTCGACATCGGCGGGCTGGGGGGCATCGGGGATCTCTTCAACTCGATGTTCGGCGGCGGCGCGCGAGGGGCCGGCCGCAGTCGCGGCACGGAGCAGGGACAGACGGTCGAGACGATCCTCGAGGTGCCGTTCCGCGTCGCCGCCCAGGGAGGCAAGGTCCCGATCCAGCTCGAGGTGAACGAGGAGTGTCCCACGTGCCGCGGCAGCGGCGCGGCGCCCGGCGCGAGCGTGAAGGTGTGCCCGGAATGCTCCGGCCGCGGCGTGATTTCCTTCGGCCAGGGCGGCTTCGCGGTAAACCGCCCGTGTCCGATGTGCATGGGCCGCGGACAGATCCCCACGGAGCGGTGCTCCACGTGCGCCGGGAGCGGCGAGGTGCGCACGACGAAGAAGATGAACATCACCGTGCCGCCGGGGACCGATACGGGGACGAAGATCCGGCTCAAGGCGCAGGGCGGCCGCGGGGCCGGCGGCGGCGCCCCGGGCGACCTCCTCATCACCTTTCAGGTGCTGCCCGACAAGTTCTTCCGGCGCGAGGGAATCGATCTGGTTGCCACGGTGCCGCTGAACATCGCGCAGGCAACGTTAGGCAGCAAGATCCGTCTCACCACGCTCGACGGCAAGCGCGTGAGCATCCGCATCCCGCCGGGAACGCCCGCCGGGAAGCGGTTCCGGGTGCGCGGCCAGGGGATCGTCAAGGACGAGCGCCGCGGGGACCTGATCGTGGAGACGACGATCGTCGTCCCCGAGGCGCTCACCGAGGAGCAGCAGCGGATGATGCGCGACTTCGCCGACTCCGGCGGCCTGAAGTACTGAGCGAACGACCGCCGGGGGTCTCTCCCGTGAGGTCGGGCCTTCCGGCAACTCGCGCTACCGGCCGTTCCCCCGCGCCTGCCGGCGGCGCCGGGCCATGGCCGCGACGCCCCCGATCCCCGTCGCCACGAGCAGCAGCGTGGCCGGTTCCGGCGCCGCGTTAGGCTGGTTCACGATGTTCGTGCCGGCCGTGCCCGGCGCGGGCAGGTTGGCGGGTAGCGTGGTCGGGGAGCTGGGGCCGGACAAGGGTCCGCCTGGCGGCGGGCCTGCCGGGCCGCCTGGAGGTGGCGCGGGAGGCGTCGGCGGCAGGTTGTTCACGGCCCCTGGCAACTTGTGCTTCCCGCTGAAGTCGCGAGGGTACAGCTGGGGCGACGCCTCATCCACGGCGAGGAACGGCACGAAGTATCCGCCAAGTGCGCTCTCGTGCATGCCGTTATACACCACGGTGCGGCTACGGAAGACCTCCTGTGCGGAGGCCTTAGTACCCTGCACGCTGCATCCCGCGGACTCCAGCAGAGACACCCAGCTCCGATAGCTGGCGGCCGAGGGGACGCAGCCCGGGGATCTCTCGAAGCCCGACTGCACCTGTTGCGCGCCCGCGGAGACCTGCAGCGCGGTGAGCGCCGCGCAGCCCGCCAGCATTCTGGTGAGTGTCATCCTGTGGCATTCCGGGTTCGGATCAGATCGCGCGCCAAGGCGCGCGCTCCCCAGGGGGCTTGCAGGATGCGCGCCAGCACCAGGAGGAAACCACTCTCCGCTCTTCCGTCGTGACAGAGTTTCGTAAGCGATGCCAGCACATCACGTTACGGGTCCATCGGCCGGCGCAAGAAGCCCAAGCGCGGCGCGTGACCGAGGGCGAGTGTGCGGCGAGGCGCGTTGGTTCCGCGCGCCACTCCTGCGGGATTTCCCTGACAATCAGGGCGCCGAGTCGCTCCGGGCCCGTGCCCCACCGAATGATCGCGAGGGGCGTGTCCCCTCGCAAAAACGCCGGTCGGTCGAGCCGCGACGGTAGGGCAGCAACCCGTCCACGCTCGCGGCCCGGCGTGTCAGGCCGCGAGCACGGGAAGCGTCGACCGGGATCCGGCCGCGCGCTCGATGACCCCGCCGCCGGCGACGCGCGACCCCTCGTACAGCACCAGCGACTGCCCGGGCGTGATCGCGGCGACAGGCTCCTCCAGGGCCAGCTCGATCTCGCCATCTCCGATGCGGAGCACCTCCGCCGGAACCCCGCCTGCGCGGTGCCGGATCTGCGCGAGCAATCGGTCGCCCGGAGCCGGGGTATCCCCGAGCCAGTTGAGCTCGCGCGCGATGACGCCGCGCCCCAGCAGCTCCTCGCGCGGGCCGATCACTACCGCGCGCGTCTCCGGCACGATGGCGACCACGTACATGGCCACGCCAAAACCACCCGGCAGCCCCCGGCGCTGCCCCACCGTGAACCTCGCATAGCCGTCGTGGGTGCCCACCATCCTGCCGTCGCTGAGCTGGACGGGACCCGCGGCCAGCGCGGGAGTGTCCGCTCCCAGTCGCCGCGCGATCACCTTGGCGTGGTCGCCGTCCGGCACGAAGCAGATGTCCTGGCTCTCGACCTTCTCGGCCACGACCTGCAATCCAAGCTCGCGCGCGACCGCGCGCGTGCGCTCCTTCGTGAGGTCCCCAACGGGAAGCATCAGGCGTGCGAGCACGCCGCGATCGATGCCCCAGAGGAAGTACGACTGGTCCTTTCGTGCGTCCAGGCCGCGGTGCAACGCGCCGTTCACCATGCGCGCGTAGTGTCCGGTGGCGACGAAATCCGCATCCATGCCCTCGGCGCGGCGCACCAGGTCCCGGAACTTGGTGAACGTGTTGCAGCGCACGCAGGGAATCGGCGTGCGGCCGCGGGCATACTCGGATACGAAGTCCTGCACCACATCGCGCCCGAAGTCAGGCTCGAGATTCAGCACGTAGTGGCGCAGGCCCAGCTGCTCGCAGACGCGCCGCGCGTCATTGATCGAATCCAGCGAGCAGCACGGGCGGTCGGGGACCTCGTCACCGTAGCAGAAGAGCTTCATGGTGACGCCCAGGACGTCGTGCCCCTGCGCCACCAGGAGCGCGGCGGCAACGGAGGAGTCGACTCCCCCTGACATGGCGACTACGACGCGCGCCACGACGTTGCTCCCGTGCTCCCGTTAGTCCGCCGCCAGCCCCGAGAGCCGGCGCGCCTTCTCGATCAGCGCGGGGAAGAGCTCCGCCACACGGCGGATCTGCTCCTCGGTCGTCAGGCTCCCCAGGCTCAGGCGGATCGCGCTGATGGCCACGTCGTGCGACGCGCCGATCGCCGAGAGGACGTGCGACGGGTCGACGGTGCCGCTCTGACACGCGGAGCCCGCCGAGGCGGCGACCCCCTGGAGGTCGAGGGCCATGAGCATGGCCTCGCTATCGGTCCCCGGGACCGAGATGTTCAGGATGTGCGGAGCCCGGGGGGCGCCGCCGCCGTTGATGCGCGCGTCGGGGATGCGGGCCAGCAGCGCCGTCTCCAGCGCGTCGCGCAGCGACTCGAGCCGGGCCCACTCCTGCTCCCGCTCCTCGAGGGCGAGCTCCGCGGCGCGCGCGAGGCCCACGGCCATGGCGATGTTCTCCGTGCCAGGACGGCGGCCGCGGTCCTGCGTTCCCCCGTGCATCAGCGGGATCATCGGCGCGCCGCGCCGGGCGAACATCGCGCCGATCCCCTTCGGAGCGCCGATCTTGTGTCCGGAGAGCGTGAGATAGTCGACCGGAACGGCCCTGACGTCGATGGCGATCTTGCCGAAGGCCTGAACGGCGTCGGTGTGGAAGTACGCGCCGCGAGCCTTGGCGATTCCTGCGAGCGCCGGAATGTCCTGCACGACGCCGATCTCGTTGTTCACCCACATCACCGAACAGAGGGCGACGCGTGCATCGACCAGTCCCGCGAAGGGAGATTCGCGAACGCGTCCGGTGCCGTCCACCGCGGCCAGGCGTTCCTCGCCGCCTTCGACCGCGACCTGATGCACGGCGCCCAGCACGGCCTTGTGCTCGATGGGGGTGCTCACGACGGCGGGGCGCTTGTCCCGCAGCGCCCGCCACGTGCCGAGGATGGCGAGGTTGTCGGACTCGGTGCCGCCGGAGGTGAAGCAGATCTCGTCGGCGCTGGCGCCGAGGATCCGAGCGATGCGCTCGCGAGCCTCGTCCAACGCGGCGCGCGCCTCGCGGCCCCAGCGATGCGTGCTGGAAGGGTTCCCGAAGCGCGGGCCGAAGAAGGGCATCATCGCCTCGAGGACTTCGGCCCGCACGGGGGTCGTGGCGGCGTGGTCGAGATAGATGGGCTGGGCCATGGCGAAAAATAAGACGTCGGGGGCCGAGACGTCACCGGCCAATGCCTCGGCGGCGATCCGGAATCCCCGCGGTCAGTCCAGCACGAGCTTTCCTCGCCGGAAGCGTGCCAGCGCGAGGAGGTTCAGCACGATCGCCGTCACGCCGAGGACGAGCATGGCCCACAGCGCCACGCGCTCGGTCCCGAGCTCCGCGAGCCGGGTGGCCAGCCGCAGCCGCGAGTCGGGGCCGATCATCTGGATGGCCACGATGGGGCCGATGAAGAGCACCATCATGATGATGCCCAGGGTCTGCTGGGCCTGGCGCACGGTGGCGGCGCGGAGCGAGATGAAGACTCCGACGCCGGCGACGGTCGCGCAGGCGAGCACCACGAGCACCAGGATCATCGCGAGCTGCCCCAGCGGGGGCGCGAGGAAGCCCTCGCTGCGGTAGCGCACCAGCAGCACCGCCCAGCCTAACGCGATGTTCGCGAGCGTGAACAGCACGCCGTACAGGATCGCGGCCACTACCTTGCCCGTCAGGATGGCACGGTCCGGCAGGCGCGTGGCCAGGAGCGCCTCGAGCGTGTGGCGCTCACGCTCGCCCGCAAAGGCGTCGGCGATCATCGTGGAGACCATGCCCGAGGCCAGCAGCGGCCAGTACCCCAGCATCAGCGCCGAGGTGAGCCACATGGTTCCCATCTGCAGCGGC
>DATIGO010000246.1:0-5004 GCA_035454665.1 Gemmatimonadaceae bacterium
AGTTCCGGTGGTGGCGGCGGCGGCGGCTGGTAAGGTTGCGCCGGGCTCACGCATCGAGCTTGGCGAGGCGCGCTACGTGGCGTCCGCCCTCGAACCCCGTCGCGAACCAGACGTCCACGATGGTTCTCGCCTGCTCCTCGGAGAGCAACCGCTGGCCCAGCGCGATCATGTTGGCGTCGTTATGCGCGCGCGCCAGGCGGGCGCTCGTCTCGTTCCAGCAGACGGCGCAACGGACCCCGCGCACGCGGTTGGCGCACATCGCCTCACCGTTTCCCGACCCGCCCAGGACGATCCCGCGCTGGCACGCGCCGCGCGCGACCGCCTCGGCCGCCGGGCGCACGAAGTCCGGGTAGTCGACCGGATCCTCCGAGCCGGTGCCGAAATCGACGACCTCGTGTCCGAGCCCGGCCAGGTGGGCGCTCAGCAGGGTCTTGTAGCGGAATCCGGCATGATCGCTCGCGATGGCAATCCGCATGGCGTGACTCCGGCGTGACGATTTCACCCCGTCGGGTGCGTGTCCTGGATCTGGTGAGTCTCGCCGGCGGCGTGCGCGCGCGCAACAGGCGCTGTGGCGGAACGCCCGTAGGGGCGGCCGCCCGCGCCGGGGGTCTCTCCGGCGACCTCTCACGAGCCTGCCATGAACGCCGCCACTCTCCGCCTGACGAGTATCACCGCCACCATCGGGGCCGTGCTGCTGGGCGGCTGCGTCCGGGCCGTTCCCACGTCTCCGGAGGAACCCCCGGTCGCGGCGGGCGACACGATCCCGGGGCCTGTGCCCGGCTACCAGTTCGGCGCGAAGTTCGAGCCGCCCGTCGGCCGCGTGGTGCATGGGATGGGGCAGTGGCCTAACGGGAATCCGCAGTATCTCGCCATGCTGCCCGAAGGGCGGAAGCCTGGCGCGGAGCTCCTCTTCATCGACCTCGGCGATACGCCGCGTCCATGGGATCCCCCCGCCATCGCCGCGCGCATGGCGGAGGTTCGCGGCGCCGGGCGGATCCCCGTCATGGACCTCGCCCTCCGCGGCCTGCAGCCCGGCCCCGCGGCGCTCCAGGAGCTCGCCGACAAGACCTACGGCATCGACAGTGCGGTCGCGTACACCACGCAGTACGACGCGCGCATCCACAGCTTCATCGACGTCCTGAGCGCGTACGGCGATCCGGTGATGCTGCGCATCGGCGGCGAGTTCAGCGGCCCGTGGAACGGCTACCATCCGTACGCGTATCCCGTCGCCTTCCGCAAGATCGTGCAGATGTTCCGTGCGCGCGGCGTCGACAACGTGGCCTTCGTCTGGTGCTATGAGCCGGCCGCCGCGGACGACTTCGACCACGTCGATGCGAACGGCAACGCGAAGTGGTATCCCGGCGACGACGTCGTGGACTGGTTCTCGATCGACGTCTTCTCCGCGGGCGACGTCGGCGGGCCGGTCGTCGGGCACGGTGGCGCCACATCGTTCAGCCGAACGATCCGATTCCTCGACATGGCCGTCGCGCATCACCGCCCCGTCATCATCGCCGAGAGCTCACCCAGCCACTTCGACCTCGCAAGTCCGGCGGAGGCGGCCAGTGCCTGGGCGGAATGGTTCACCCCGTACTTCGCGCTGATCGCTTCGCGGCCCGAGATCAAGTGGTTTCACTACATCAATTTCGACTGGACCACGGCGGGGTACTACGCAAGCTCCGGGTGGAAGAACAACGACCTCACGGCGAGCGCACTCGTCTCGGCGGAGTATCTGGGCGTGTTGGAGCATCCGCGGTTCCTGCACGCCAACGAGCTGTCGCTCCTGAACGGGTGGGGCCCGCCCTGAGCTCCCGGAGCGCTGGCTATACGGCTGTCGGATTCGTACAATCGCACACGCCCGGCCGGGGTGAGAATACCAGGCTCACTTTCAATTGGAGGATGGCGGTGGCCTCGAGGCTCACGATCGCAGGGTTGGGAATCGTCCTGGTCGCGGTGACGGCCGGCGCACAGCGGACCAGCGTCGACCGCGCCGCCTGGCTCGCGGGGTGCTGGGAGCTGCGCAGCCCGAGCCGGGTCGTGCTCGAGATGTGGATGCCGCCCACGGGCGACCTGATGATGGGCGCGAGCCGTACGGTGGTGTCCGGTGGCGCGACGAGCGAGTTCGAGCACCTGCGCCTCCGTGCGCGCGGAGACACGCTCGTTTACACCGCGATCCCGTCCGGCCAGCGCGAAACGGACTTTCGCTCGACGGCGACGTCCGTCGACGCGATCACCTTCGAGAACCCCGCGCACGACTTCCCGAAGAAGATCATCTATCGCCGCGTGGGTCCCGACTCGATCATCGCGCGCATCGAGGGGCCGGGACCGAACAACACCACGCGGGGGATCGACTTCCGGTATCGTCGGGTGAGCTGCACCGAGCCCGCGGCGCCACCTCCGCCACCGGACACCATGGTCATCGACGCCGAGCTCTCGCCCGACGGGCGGCGCATGGCGCTCGTACGGGCCGTGGGCCAGAACTGGGAGGTGTACGTCGCGAACGCCGACGGCAGCGCGATGCGACGCATCACCGACCACGCCATGGTGGATTACCAGCCGGCCTGGTCCCCCGACGGGAGCCGTATCGCCTTCACCTCGGCGCGCGACGGGCATCAGGAGATCTACCTCGTGCAACCCGACGGCTCCGGCCTCACGCAGCTCACCCGCGGGTCCGCGCACAATTCCGAGCCGGTCTGGTCGCGTGACGGTCGCCAGATCCTCTTCCGCTCCGAGCGCGACGGGAGCCCCCGCACCTGGGTGATGCAGGCCGACGGGTCGGAACAACGCGCGCTGGTCTCATCGGCTGACGGAATGGCGGGCGCGTCCTGGTCTCCCGATCGACGGCGCATCCTCTTCAGCTCCGCGCGGGGCGGCAGGAGCGAGCTCTATGTCATGAACGCGGACGGCTCGGGAGAGACGAAGCTCACGACCACTGCGCAGGGGCATTCCGCGTCGGGGCACTGGTCTCCGGACGGCCGGCTCATCGCCTTCTGGACGAGCCGCGACGGGAACGACGAGGTGTACGTCATGAACGCCGACGGCTCGAACCCGCGCAACCTCACGAACCATGCGTCCCGGGATTTCGTGCTCGGATGGTCGCCGGACGGCGCGCACATCCTCTTTCGCTCCAACCGCGATCGCGCGGGCAACGAGATCTATCACATGAAGCCGGACGGTTCCGCGGTCACCAGGATGACGCACACGCCCAACCTGCGCTGAGAGGTCCGACAGGTCGCGTTTGATTGCTGGGCGGTGCGATCGAACGATGACACATCGGTTCGGCTACCCGAGCAGGTTGGGGGATGCCGAGTTGCCCGGCCTTCCTCGCCGAGCCGATATTATGGCCATGCCAGCCACACACCGGCGTTACACCGCCGCCGAAGTGCGCGAGTTTCCCGCGGACGGGAACAGGTACGAGGTCATTCGGGGCGAGCTGCAGGTGACGCCCGCCCCACGGCCGCGGCACGACATCGTGGTCATGCGGCTCAGCATGTTGCTGTCGCAGTACCTGCTCCCGCTGGGGCGGGCGGATACGCTGTTCGCGGTGCCGGCCGATATCTCGTGGGATGACACGACGCTCGTCCAGCCCGACCTGCTCGTGGTGACGCCGGAGGAACTCACCAATGACTGGAGCACCTACCGCACTCTGCTGCTGGCTGCGGAGGTGATTTCCCCATCCTCGCGACGGCGCGACCGGATCGAGAAACGTCGTCTCTATCAGGAGGAAGGCGTTGGAACCTACTGGGTAGTCGACCACGACGCGGGCCTGGTCGAACAGTGGGAACCGGACGACGAGCGCCCCCTCGTCGTCGCCGACACCCTCGTGTGGCGCGTCACTCAAGCCGCGCCCGAGCTGCGCATCGATCTCGCGAAGCTCTTCCAAGGCCTCCCCGAGTGAGCGACGCGCGGGAGCCCCTCGACAAAGTAACGCTCGCGGAGAAGTTCGCGCGCTTTCGCGATCACTGGTCGCCCAGGGTGGTCGGCGAGTTGAACGGCCAGCAGGTCAAGCTCGTGAAGTTCGCTGGCGCGTTCACGTGGCATCACCATGAGCAGGAGGACGAGCTCTTTCTCGTGCACCGCGGGCGATTCCGGATGGAGTTCCGCGATCGCACGGTGGAGCTCGTGGCGGGAGACTTCATCATCGTGCCCCGTGGCGTGGAGCACCGCCCCGTCGCCGACGAGGAGGTGGAGGTCGTGCTCTTCGAGCCGGCAACCACGCTCAACACCGGCAACGTGCGCAATGAGCACACGGTCGAGGCGCTCGAGCGGTTGTAGGCGGGTCCGCGCCTGCGTGTACGAACACGCATCCCGGGTGTGTCGCGGGTTTCATGGCGGGGAACGCGGCCTCACCCGCGCAAGCGAGAACGACCCCGTGCGAGACCGCCGCGTGAACCGTGGGATGGCGACGCCGATCATGACTCAGCCGTAGCTGCCTCCGCGGACAACCATGTCAAGCTGTTGTGAGGACGCCGCTTAGCTGGTGGCTGTGTAGTCTTTTTCCTTACATCGCTGCCCTGGTTTCATGCCCCCGCGTTCCGCGATACCGCCGACAAGAAATACATCGGTTCCGAAGCATTCTCCGGTCGTGAACAACGACTCGTGAAGCCACGGCCGAACACCGTGAGCCCAGAGGGTCGACCACCTCGGAGAAAACGCACATGTCTGCCCGCAAGGTTCTGATCCCGGTCGCCATGGTCGCCGCCCTCGGTGGGGGAGCTGCCATCCTCGTCGCCGCTGGTGGGGCCCCCACGGTGGAGCGCGTCGACTTCGGTGAGAGGATCACGGCGACCCGTCCCGCATACGATGCGCGGGTGGCTGCACCCTCGAAGGCCGACGTCAAGGAGTTCGTCATTCCCGTCACGCACGAGACGATCGAGATCGCCGACGGCGTGAAGTACGATGGCTGGACCTTCGGCGGCACCGTGCCCGGCCCGGTGATCCGCGTCCGCGAAGGCGACCTCGTACGGATCAAGGTCGTGAACAGGTCCGCGATGGCGCATTCGATCG
>DATIGO010000247.1:0-4469 GCA_035454665.1 Gemmatimonadaceae bacterium
CAGAACAACAGAACAACAGAACAACAGAACAACAGAACAACAGAACAACAGAACAACAGAACAACAGAACAACAGAACAACAGAACAACAGGAGGTCGCGATCGGGACTCGGTGTCCTCGAGAACGGCCGTTGAGGCTTCTCGTCTCTGGCCTCTTTGGCCTGGCCCTCCACAAGGAGCTCACGCGGCTGGCGAAGGCCGCTCTGGCCTCTGTGAGGAACGCTCTCCACCCGGAACGCCACCCACATGCTGCCTAACGCCCGCGACCCCCGGCCCAGCGACCCGCGGGGGACCCACCCGATCGAGCCGAAGCGTTCAGCGCGGCTCGTGCCGGATGGTCCGCACCTGCACGTTGCTCGGCAGGTTCACGCTCTGCTGGCGCGTGCGGCCCAGGAGATACTGGTCGAAGAAGCGCAGCGTGAGGGTCGTGACCGCGGCGTGAATGCCCCGGGGGTCGTCCGGGCCGGCGATGCCGGCGCGGCGGGCCAGGGTAGGGCTCCAGAGCGGAAAGTCGGAGAAGCTCTGGTGCACGGCACCCTCCAGGCGGAACTCGGTGCCACCGCGCTGCAGCAGGGCGGCGACGTTCGTGTCCCGCGCCTGGAGCGCGCGTGCGAGGCTGTCGCGCGTGATGTTCTCGCTCTCCAGGACCGCGTCGGGGATGCGGCTCACGTCCGGGAGCCTCGACGTGAAGACGAGGAACGGGCCGTTGACTCCGCGCTCGAGCGCCCGGCCGAAGGGATTCCCGTCCATGTTGACCCCCGCCTTCACGCGGGGATCGCGGACCATGACCTCCGCAGCGACGATGCCACCCAACGAATGCCCGAAGTAGCCGATGCGGTCGAGCTGCAGGTGGCCCGCGAGCGAATCGCTCAGGTCGCGCACGGGGAGCGCGTGCAGCCGGTCGAGGACGAAGGCGGCGTCCCGCGCCCACTCGTCGAGCAGCGCGTCCCGCTGCACGCCGGCAAGCAACCCGCGCCCCGCGCTCGGCACGTGCCGGCCGTCGGGGAGCCGTGTGCCGATCGACGCGTACGGGTGCTCGATGCTCGCGATGACGTAACCATGACTCGCCAGCGTCTCGAACTCGAACGTGTTCTGCACGCGCGTCCCCTCGAAGCCGTGCGAGAAGAGCAGCAGCGGCGCGCGCCCCTGGCGGATGCTGAAGCGGGGCGCCTGGGTGGCATGCGTGCGGGCCCGCGTGAGGTTCCAGAAGAAGAAGCCCGGGAGTCCCTGCGCCGCCGCGACGTCCGCGGCGAGCTGGCGCCCCTGCGGGTGGTACCGCAGCGCGCGTCCGTTAGGCGACTCGGCCGGATACCAGAACGACACCAGGACGCCGCGCCGGTCCCCCGCCTCGGGGGTATGCACCTCCTCCCGCGTCGAGTCCACCCAGTACACGTCCAGCCGCCCGACCTGGTAGAGGCCGTCGGGGCGGGGGAACGTCACGCGCGGCAGCAGCCAGGCCGGGAGGAACCACCCCAGCACCACGGCCGCCAGGAGCGCGAGGCCCGTCACGACACGTCGCGCCGGGGAGGGAACGGCCTTCCATCGCGAGCTCTCCCCGGCGCGCGCGTGGGCGATGCGCCGCAGGTCCCCGGCGAACACCACGACGGCAACCACCACGAGCCCGTAGACGAAGAGCATCGTCCAGCGCGCGCCGTCGAAGAACAGGTGCAGCGCGAACAGGATCACGAGCATCCCGAGGAGGCTCGCCGTGGTCTGCCGGTTGCGCGGCCGCAGCCAGCGCGCCAGGAGGGCAATCGTGACCATGCCGAGCAGAATGCCTTCCAGAGGCCGCATCGACGCTCCGTTGTCCGCTGAGTGTTGGGGCCGCGGTCCGATCGGGGTCCGCGACCGGCCCGCGTCACCGGCCCCCGGCGCGCGCCGGGGCCCACGGTGCAATGTGCCTAGAGAGGTGCACGCATCACCAGTGGGCGCGACCATGCGGCATCCCGCGCGATCCCGCGAGCCGCGCGATCGCGGCGCCCTGGGGCCGCGGCGGCACGCGGAGCCGAGCGTGACACCAGCGCCAGCCGCGGAAACCGCGAGGGCTCCGGCGGCGCGAGGACGGATCGACGCGAGCAGGGCGCGCGCATGCCTAACGTCGAGTCCCGGGCACGCGCCGCGCGCCCTTACCGCGCGTCGAGCGGGAGCACGTCTATCTGCCGGAGCCGATTGCCGTCAGCCGTCAGATCGATGGCCAGGATACGCCCCTCCACGATGGTGAACGTGAATGCCACGCGCGGGGTTCCGCCCGGCGCCCAGATCGCGCCAATCGCCCCGTCGACGAGCGCCGGGCGCGCGAAGCGCGCCCGCCCCTTGAACGTGCCCGCCACGGCAGCAGCCCCGCGCGTCTCCGGTGCACTGCCGAGCCGCACCGTCGCCTCGTCCGAGCGGAGCACCACGTCGGGATCGAGCAGGGCGAGCAGCAGATCGACGTTTCCCTCACGGGAAGCCGCCAGAAAAGCGTCGACGACCCGCCGTTGCTCCGCGCGATCCGCGTCAGGCACCACCGCGCCCTCGACGCGGCGGCGTGCCCGGCGCGCGAGCCGGCGCGCGGCCGCGGGCGTCCGGCCAACGATCGGCGCGATCTCGTCGAACGGAAGGTCGCACAGATCGTCCAGCACGAACGCGACACGCTCCCCGGGAGAAAGCGCCTCGAGCACCACGAGCAACGCCGGACCCATCGCGTCGGTCAGCACCGCCTCCGGCTCCGGGGGCTCGGCGTCCTCACCCGGCTCCGCACCGTCCGGGACGGTCGGCTCCTCGCGCTGCTCCCGGCGCGTGCGCAACTGGTCGAGGCAGATCCGGGCAACCACCGTCGTGAACCACCCGCCGAGGTTCTCGGCCCCGCTCGGCTCCGCGCGACTCACGCGCAGCCACGATGCCTGCACCGCGTCCTCCGCGTCGCTCGCCGAGCCGAGCATGCGGTAGGCTACGGCGCGGAGGTGCATCCGGTGCTCCTGGAAGCGCTCCGCCAGCCAGTCGCTCTCGTGCGTCGTCACATTCCCTCGCGGCGTTCCGTCAACGTACTGATGACCGTACCTCAGCTCAATGTGACCAGGAGTCACACCCCGGCCCCGGCTCCTCCGCAGTCGCCCCGTACTCGCGGGACGCCCGTGCGGCCGACGCGGGGGTCGCGACGGGCAACGGTGCATTGCCGCCGCCCGCGCGCCTTGATCCCGGCCCGGGGTCCATGCGAACGTCGAGCCTGCTCGCACGTCTTGCCATGAACGGCAACGTGCCCGTACCGTTGGTCCGCGCGAACGCCCGGCCGGTCAGGGGCGTAGTTCTGGAGTCCAGCCAACCAACCCGCGTCCGGTCCGGGATCCGAACCGACCGGGATACAGGGAGAGGAGAGACCGATGCGCACACGCCCGCAGGACTCGCGACTTGGCGCAGCCCTTGCGCTGCTGCTCGCGACGATCGCCGCCGGATGCTCGATGGAGGCGTCCGCGGTTCCGAGGCCCCAGGGGGCGGGGCGCAATCCCCCGGGTGAGTGGCGGGATATCAACGGCGACGCGAGCGCGGCTCGCTACTCGCCGATCGATCAGATTAACGCCACGAACTTCGAGCGGCTCAAAGTGGCGTGGGAGTGGAAGGGGGCGGAGGCGCCAATCGACAGCGGTGGCGCCACCCTGCCGCGAAACCTCCCGATCTACGCGAAGGGGAAGCTCATCACGACCGCGGGTCCCAAGCGCGCGGTGGTCGCAATCGATCCGGGTACGGGGAAGACCCTGTGGACGTTCCAGGAGCCGGAGACCTTCCGCTGGGAGTACTCGATGCGGGCGAGCCACGGCAAGGGCGTGGCCTACGCCGAGATCGACGGCCGTGGCGTCGTGTATATCATCACCCCCGCGTTCTTCCTCCACGCCCTCGACGCCGAAACGGGGAAGCCGCTCGAAGGCTGGGGTGGCGCGATCCCGCTCGAGGGCTTCCCGAGCACGGGCTCCGTGGATCTGGTGAAGGAGCTCATCAAGGGTTGGGAGCCCTGGGAGAAGCTGGGCCGCCCGTACGATCCCAACATCGGGATCCCTCTCGAGATCGGCTACATCACCAACTCCTCGCCGCCGACCGTCGTCAACGGCGTCATCATCGTCAATAATTCGCACGAACAGGGCTACAATCAAACGCGCATCGAAAACGTCCCGGGCGACATTCTGGCGTACGATGCGCGGACCGGCGCCTTCAAGTGGAAGTTCCACGTCATTCCACGCCCCGGCGAATTCGGGCACGAGACCTGGGAGAATGACGCCTGGAGGTGGACGGGAGACGTGTCGTCGTGGGCGCCGCTCGCGGCCGACCACCAGCGCGGGATCGTGTACATCCCGACGAACGGCGCCACGATGGACTTCTACGGCGGCTTCCGACCCGGTCACAACCTGTTCAGCACGAGCCTGATCGCGCTCGATGTGCAAACCGGCCGTCGCGTCTGGCACTATCAGATGGTGCATCACGACATCTGGAACTACGACA
>DATIGO010000248.1:0-10993 GCA_035454665.1 Gemmatimonadaceae bacterium
TACGCTGCGCACGGAACGCGTCGCGGCGGTTGCCCCTGCGACGTCGAACGGATCGAGCAGCCCCGCGCCCGCCGACCTGGCGGTCGAGACCGGGTAGCCGCTCCGGAACCGCGTGGGACGCTAGCGGGGACGCTCCGCGCGGCGGTAGAGGAAGACGCCGTCGACGTGGCGCGGGCCCTGCTCGTCGCAGACCGCGTACTGGGATCCCTCGTACAGCGAGCCTCCGGCGAACCGGCCATCCCTGGCCAGCGCGTAGAACTCCAGATCGAACATCGGCCGCCCGTTCGCGCCGAGCAGGCGCGGCTCGGACAGGGCCACCACGCGCTCGAGGGTGCTGAGCACGGCCTGCTCCGGCGCGAGGCCCTGGCGCAGGAACTCGACGCAGAGGAATCCGCCACAGGCCATGATGTTCGACTCGCCGCGGCCGGTCGATCCGGCAGCCCCCACGCTGTTGTCGCAGTACTGACCGGCACCGATGATCGGCGAATCGCCCACGCGCCCGGGGACCTTCCACGACCGTCCGCTCGTGGTCGTGACCGAGCTCAGCTCTCCCGCGGCGTTTACCGCGTTCATGTTGATCGTGCCGGTGGAGAACTTGATCACCACGTCGTCATCATGATCGAGCCAGGCGTCGCCCGCGTTGAGTCGTGCCTTCCAGCGCAGCCAGTCCTGGCGGCTCTTCTCGGTGAGGAGGTTCTGGGGCGTGAAGCCCATCTTCACCGCGAAGCGCTTCGCATCATCGCCGACCAGCATGATGTGGTCGGTATAGTCCATGATGGCCTTCGCCACGAGCGACGGCGTCGCGATGTCCTCGAGGCAGCCCACGGCGCCGGCGCGCTTCGTGGGCCCGTGCATGCAGGAGGCATCCAGCTGAACGACACCCTCCTCGTTGGGGAGGCCACCAAGCCCGACCGACTGATCGTCGGGATCGAGCTCCTGGATGTTCACGCCGGCAATGATGGCATCGAGCGTGTCGGCGCCGGCGGCGATCATGTCGTACGCCTTCTTCACTCCGCGGATGCCGTTGCCGGACGCGATCACGACCGGTCGGGCGACGGGCGGTGCCGCGAGGGGCGGTACGGCACCGGCGTCCTGCGGGATGCCCAGGGCGGCTCCGGCGGCGGCGGTGGCGCCGGTGGCGATGAAGTCGCGGCGGGTCAGCATTGGGGCCTCGGGACGCGTAGCTCGTGACTGGTGACTGGTTGCTCGTGACTCGTGACTCGTGACTCGTGACTCGTGACTCGGCTACGAACCTAAGAACCCGGGAGTGGCGGCGCGATAGCCGGAGCGCGCCGCGGCGAGTCACGGGCCTGCGGCGGGCCATCCCGTCCGGTGCGCTCTCCATCACGGTGAGGACGAGCGAGGTCCAGCGAGCAGGTAGCTTGCCCCACCCGCTGGCGGACCCCTCGATTCGAGCGGAAGGCCTCAATCCCAACATGCCTGGAGCGCTTCGGTGCGACTCCCCACTTCCCTGGTGCTCACCTTCGCGTGCGGTGCGGTGGCCCATGCTCAGGAGAATCCAACGGCGACGGCACACGACCGCCCTGTGCCGGTATCCCGCGCCGTGCGGACCGATGCCGCGATCCGGCTCGACGGCCGTCTCGACGAGCCGGCGTGGAGCGCGGCGCCCCTGACCGACGCGTTCACGCAGATCGATCCGGACGAGGGCGAGCCGGCGAGCGAGCGCACCGAGGTCCGCGTGCTGTACGACGACGAGCATCTCTACGTCGGCGTCCGATTGCACGATCGGGGACGCATCACCGGCCGGCTGGGACGTCGTGACATGGACTTCGGAGACTCGGACTGGTTCGGCGTGATGATCGACAGCTACCACGATCATCGAACGGCGTTCGGCTTCGACGTGAATCCCGCGGGGGTGCGCCACGACGAGATCAAGACGATCGACGTGGACGACTACTCCTGGGATCCCGTGTGGGACGTGGCGACCACGGTCGATTCAGGCGGGTGGACGGCCGAGTACCGCATTCCCTTCAGCCAGCTCCGGTTCAGCAGCGCCCGGGAGCAGACGTGGGGCGTGCAGTTCGAGCGTATCATCGGCCGGCGGCGCGAGTACTCGGTGTCCACGTATATCCCGAAATCCGTGCGCGGTGGCGTGCCGATGTACGGTCATCTCGTCGGGGTCGAGGGCGTGCGCGCCGGCAAGCGACTGGAGATGCTGCCGTACACGGTGCGCCGCGCTTCGTTCGTCGACCACGGACCGAATCCGTTCCGCGAGAAGCCCGAGCATGCGACGTCGGCGGGACTCGACCTGTTGTACCGGCTGTCGTCGAACCTCACGCTGAATGCGGCCTTCAACCCCGACTTCGGCCAGGTGGAGGTGGATCCCGCCGTGGTGAACCTCGGGGTCTACGAGACCTTCTTCGACGAGAAGCGGCCGTTCTTCATCGAGGGAAGCGAGATCTTCGGGTTCGGGGCCGACGGCACGAGCGGCGGGCAGATCTTCTACAGCCGGCGCATCGGGCGCTCGCCGAGCCTGCGGCCGCCGTCGGGACTCGGTGACGCGCCCGACGCGACGACGATCCTGGGCGCCGCCAAGCTGTCGGGAAAGGCGGGTGGATGGTCGTTAGGCATCCTCGAGGCCGTCACGGCCGAGGAGACCGCGCGGTACCTCACGCCCGGGGGCACGACGGGACGATTCTCCGTGGAGCCCCTCGCGAACTACTTCGTGGGGCGGGCACGGCGCGAGTGGCGCGGCGGGCAGACCTTCTTCGGCGGGATCGTCACCTCCGTGCATCGCGACCTGGCCACGCCCGAGCAGCGCGCGCTCCTGCACGATGCCGCGTACGCGGGAGGCGTCGACTTTCGTCATGAGTTCGCGGGCCGGAGCTGGGCCGTGAGCGGCGACATGGAAGTGAGCCGCGTGGAGGGATCCTCCACGGCGATGGTGGCCACGCAGACCCGCTCGAACCACTTCTTCCAGCGCCCTGACGCCGGTCATCTCGAGCTCGATTCGGCCGCGACCGCGCTGACCGGCTATTCCGCGAACCTGCGCCTCGCCAAGCAGGGCGGCGAGCACTGGCGCGGCTTCATCGGCTCGGCCGTCACGAGCCCGCAGTACGAGGTGAATGACCTCGGCTTTGCCGTCCGGACCGATCGCCGCGACTTCGCGGCCGGCGTCACGTACCTGCAGAATCGCCCGGGACCCGTCTGGCGCCGCTGGAACGTGAATGCGAACGGACGCATGGAGCGGAACACCGACTGGCAGCCGATCCTGAACTTCGTCTCGGTCAATGTTTTCGGACAGACCCTGGGCTACTGGGGGCTGTCCGCGAGCGCGCAGCGCTTCTTCTCCGCCTACGACGACCGCCTCACGCGCGGCGGCCCGCTCGCCCTGCGGCCCAGCTGGTGGCAGGGCAACGTCAGCCTCTCCAGCGACGGCCGGAAGCCGGTGACCGGTTCGGTGTTCCTGAGCGGGCAGGACTTCGCGTTCGGTGGCTGGGCCTGGACCGCTGGCCTCGACGTCGGCATCAAGACCTCCACGCGCTGGAACCTGACGACGGGGCCGACCGTGTCGCGCAGCTTCACCCCGGCGCAGTTCGTGGAGTCCGTGGCGGATCCGTCGTACGCTCCGACCTTCGGGCGCCGGTACGTCTTCGCGCCACTCGAGCAGACGAGCGTCGGCCTGGAGACGCGGCTGAATCTCACCTTCTCGCCTGCCCTGTCGCTCGAGACGTACCTGCAGCCGTTGCTCTCGAGCGCCGACTACGGCGATGCGACGCAGCTCGTGGCGCCGAAGAGTTACGAGTTCTCGCCATATGCCGGGCAGGTCCCGGATCTGGATTTCAACCTGCGCTCGCTGCGCGGGAATGCGGTGCTGCGATGGGAGTGGCGCGAGGGCTCGACGGTCTATTTCGCGTGGCAGCAGAGCCGCAGCGATCTCGCGGCGGTCGGCGACTTCGACTTCGGCCGGGACCGGCGGGCGCTGTTCGGGACGCGACCGGACAATATCTTCCTCGTCAAGGCGAACTTCTGGATGAATCCGTGAGGTTTTCGATGCCGCTGTATTCTGGTAACAGCGGCACACGTACAGGCGCGGAAGCGCAGAGCCACGGGCGGGGGTGACCCATGACGGTAGTCGTGCAGCTACTGACTCTTGCGGGCCTTGTCCTTGCCGCGCAACAGCCGCCATACGAGACGACGCGGGTTGCCGAGGGTGTCTATCGCTTTCGCTGGCAGGGCCACAACGCGATGTTCGTGGTCACCCCGCGGGGCGTCGTCGCGTGCGATCCGATCTCCGCGCAGGCCGCCGCGACCTATGCGAGCGAGATCAGACGCGTGGCACCCGGCGTGCCGCTGGCGGCGATCGTGTACAGCCACAGCGACGCCGATCATGCGACCGGCGCACCCGCCCTCATGGCGGGGATGGGTCAGCAGAACGTCCCGATCATCGCGCACGAAGCGGCGGTCGCGCCGATCCGCCGGGCCGCGAGTGCCGATCTCCCCGTGCCCACGATGACCTTTGCGGAGCGACTGGTGCTCGACCACCTGGGACGGCGGATCGAGCTGCACTACCTCGGTCGCAGCCACACGGACAACATGATCGTCCCGTTCGTGCCTGACGCGGGCATCATCTTCGCCGTCGACTTCGTGAGCAACGATCGCGTGGCGTACCAGCAGATGCCGGGCTGGTACTTCCCGGACATCTTCGACGCGCTGACCGGCGTTCTGAATCTCCCCTTCACGACGGTGGTCTTCGGGCACGGGGCTGATGGGAACCGTGCGACGATTCAGCTTCAGTTTGCCTACTACGACGACCTCCGCGCGGCGGTCCGGCGCGCGATCGCGCAGGGGCTGACCGAAGAGCAGGCGGCGGCGCAGATCCGGCTCGACGCGTACGCCGGGTGGGGGCAGTACGAGGCGTGGTTCCCGCTGAACGTACGCGGCATGTATCGCGCGCTCACGGCGGCGGGTCGCTGATCACGGCGGCGCGAGGCGGCGATTCTGCCACCCCTGCCACACCACCAGGCGACGGGCGACCGGAGCCGTCAGCACCGCGAACTGCTCGCCATCCGGCGTCACGTCGTACGGCACCCCCAGACTCAGCCGCTGCAACGCCACTCCCCCGACACGCATCAGCGAGTCGCGCCGAATGACCCGCGGCGCGGCGCCGCTCAGGTCCATGCGCGCCGCCCACAAGCTCTGCTGGACCGAATACACGAGCTCCCGACCGTTGCGCGTCCAGCGGGGGTATCGTCCGCCGTTTTGTGAGACAGGGATCCGGGGCCCCGGCCCGGGGAGCGGCGTTACGTACACTTCATTCCGCCCGGTTTCATCGGAAGTGTAGGCCAGGAAACGACCGTCCGGTGAGACATCCGGATGCAGTTCCGACGCGGGACTGCCCAGGAGCACGCGCTCGTGCACCACGCCGTCGCCGAACGTCAGGAGCACGATGTCGCCAGCATCCGCGCTGCGCTCACCCGTCCGGCGCCGCATGACGTATGCACGCCCATCGGGCGTCCACTCGCCGTCGCGTTGCTGCTCCGGCGCCTCCCTCAGGAGTCGGGGGCTGCCGCTTCCATCGGCCGGGACGACGAAGAGAGCCTGACTCGACGCGGTCGAATCACGCCGCGCCGAGTAGACGATGGTGCGCCCATCGGGAGCCCAGGAGGGCCAGCTGGCGGGCGTGGGCCACGTCGTGAGGCGGAGCGCGGTGCTCGAGGTGCGGTCGTACACCCAGATGTCCGACGACAGCTCACCGGGAGGTGCCATCTCGAGCGCGATGCGTCGGCCGTCAGGAGAAAAGCGCGGGCCGGCACGCGGATGTGACGCTGCAAGATCCGGTGCGAACTTCTCGACTACCTCGCCGCGCCGGTCGAGGATCGCGAGCTCCAACCTGGCCGCCTCGCCCTCGCCCGGCGCGAATACCAGCGTGCCCGCGCCATCGCTCGCGACGAAGGGCACCTGAAACGAGATCTGAACCGTGACACCCAGGTCCATCGGGTTGCCAACCAGCTTCAGGTCCCTTGAAACACGCTATGTCCAGAGGTTTCCCTCGGGACCGACCAGCACCACATGGTCGTCGTACCCGGCCACAGCGGCGACGGCCTCGGTCGTCAGTACGGTGCCCGCGGTGTCGGTGAGCCGTGCGATGCCTACGCCCGGGCTGCCGCCGCGTCCCGCCAACATGGAGTAGACGACGGCGTCGCGGGACCGAAGCCAGGACGGGAGGATGTGCTGAAAGTCTCGGGCCCCGGTAGTGAGTGGTCGTGATGTGCCGTCGAGCGCGTACAGCACCAGTCCCGCGACCCCGGCGGCAACGAGACCGCGATCCGTCCATGCGATGCGGCGCCGCACGAGGGCTTCGGGCGGCAGCGACGCCAGACGTGCCGCGCCGCTGCCATCCGCACTGGCAACCATCAGGTCCGTACCCGCGGGCCAACCACGCGCGAAGGCAAGCTGGCTCCCGTCGGGGGAGAAGCCGAGGGCGCTCGCCACGCGTTCGTCAGGCACGACCCGCCAGGTGAGGTCGGCGAGGCGGCGAAAATGGATCCGCGGTCCCTGGGTCGTGAGCCCGAGGATGGCGAAGACGCTGCCGTCCGGACTCAGCACCGCGGTGCCCGGCGACACCGGTCCCGGGACCTGCACCACGCCTGACAGGTCCATGTCGAGGACCGATTCGCGGACAACCGCTGACGACGGGGATTGCGTCGCGATCCAGATCGCCGCCAACACGGCGACGGTGGTGACGGCCCACGACCACCAGCGGCCGCGAGCGTAGCGTTGTTCGGATTCGGAGACACGCGGCCTCGCACCGCGCGAGGGCTCGCTGCGATCCGGTGCGGTGTCCGACGCCGAGAGCGCCTCCGCGAACTCCGTCGCGCTCGCAAAGCGGTCCGCGGGCAGCTTCTCGAGTGCGCGGAGCACGGCGCGCTCCAACGCGGCGGACACGGTCCGGCGCTGCGCGGAGATGGGCCGAGGCGCCTCGGTCATCACTCTCGCGATGATCGCCGGCAGCGTGGGTCCGCCGAACGGCGGCTCGCCGGCGAGCATCTCGTAGCAGACGGCGCCTAACGAGTAGATGTCGGTACGGTAATCCAGCGTCCGCTCGCCCGTCGCCTGCTCGGGTGACATGTACTGCGGGGTGCCCAGCGACAGGCCGGTCTGCGTGAGGCGTTCGCCGCCGGCGTTCGAGACCGCGAGCGCGATGCCGAAATCGGCGACCAGCGCCGCGCCGTCCTGGAGCAGGATATTCTCCGGCTTGATGTCCCGGTGGATCACGCCCTGCCGGTGCGCCGACTCCAGTGCCGCGGCCACTTCGCTCGCGATCCGCACGGCGTCTCCGACGGGGAGGACTCGCTCGCGCTCGAGTCTCGTGCGCAGGGATTCGCCGGGGACGTACGGCATCACGTAAAAGAGCAGGCCGTCGGCCTGCCCCGAATCGAACAGCGGGAGGATGTGTGGATGCTGGAGGTTCGCGGTCACCCGGATCTCGCTGAGAAAGCGCTCCGCTCCGAGCAGCGCGGCCAGCTCGGGACTCAACACCTTCAGCGCCACCAGCCGGTTGTGCCGGACGTCGCGGGCGAGGTACACCGTGGCCATGCCCCCGCGGCCGATCTCGCGGTCGATCGCGTAGCGGCCGGAGAGGCTGGCATTCAACTGCGCGGCGGCGTTCACGACGGGCTCCAAAGCGGCCGGATCGCTAACATATGGATCGACGCCATGCCGCGCAGCACCTATTTTGGGGCTCTCTCACGGTGTCAGCGCCCGTCGAGCTGCACCGTCGTCCGTCCGCGGAGATGACGGCAGGACGACCCTCACCCACTTCTTCGGCCTGGAAGCTGCTCCATGGCTGATCCCCTCCCCACCGCGCTGCAGGCCGCTCTCGGCGACGCGTACCGCGTCGAGCGCGAGCTGAGCCCGGGCGGGATGAGCCGGATCTTCCTGTGCACCGAGCGATCGCTCGGTCGCGCGGTCGTGGTGAAGGTGCTCCCGGCCGAACTCGCCAACGAGGTCAGCGCCGCGCGGTTCCGCCGCGAGATGGAGGTGGCGGCCCGGCTGCAGCATCCGCATATCCTGCCCGTGCTCACAGCCGCCGTGAGCGGCGGGCTGTTGTATTTCATCATGCCGTACGTCGGGGGCGAATCGCTGCGGCACCGGCTCGCGCGCGAACGCCAGCTTCCCATCGCGGACGCCACGCGCATCCTGAGCGAGGTCGCCGATGCCCTGGCGTTCGCACATGCCAACGGGGTGGTGCACCGCGACGTGAAGCCGGAGAACATCCTGCTCGAGGCAGGCCACGCGGTGCTCGCCGACTTCGGCATCGCACGCGCTTTGCTCCAGGCCAGTGCCGAGGGCCGCCTGACGAAGACCGGACTGAGCCTCGGTACTCCCGGCTACATGGCACCCGAGCAGGCCGCCGGCGAGGCGATGCTCGATGCGCGCGCCGACGTGTACGCGCTGGCCGTGGTCGGGTATGAAATGCTGGCTGGATTGCCTCCATTCACCGGCCCGTCGGCGCAGGCCGTGATCGCCCAGCATCTCACCGCGCAGCCGCGCCCGCTCCGGGAGTTGCGGCCGGATGTTCCGTCCCAGCTGGTGTCGGCACTGGAGCGCGGGATGGCGAAGCTGCCTACCGATCGCTTCGAAACCGCTGCGCAGTTTCGCGAGGCGATTGCCGGGCCGCCAGCGCGTTCACCAGGGCGCCGCATCCGCATCGCGACCGCAGCCCTGGGCCTGCTGGCCGCGGCCGCGGTCGCGGTGATTCTCCCGCGCTCGCGCACCCCGGCGATCCTGAACGCGGAGCTGCTGGCCGTCGCGCCCTTCGAGGCGGCCGACCCCGCGTTCGCTTCGCTGCGAGAGGAGATCGTCGACGTAGTATCGCGGAGTCTCGACGGCGCCGGCGCCCTGCGGACCGTGGCGCCCTCCCTCGTGCTTGGACGCTGGTCCGGGCGTGCCGACCCGGTTTCGGCCACGGCGCTGGGCCGCGCCACGGGTGCCGGACTCACGGTGGTCGGCAGCGTGGTGCGCGCGGGCCCGGACTCGGTCCGGCTCAGCGCGTCGGTGATTGATGCGACGAGCCAGCGCTCCATCGGTGACTTCCAGTTCTTCGAATCCTCCGACCGCATCGACCGCATCGCAGACTCGCTGAGCGCCGGCGTCCTGAGGCTGCTGGGCCGTGCGCGAAGAGCCGGCGCCATGGCTCTCGCCACCCTGGGCACGCGCTCGCTGCCGGCGGCGAAGGCGTTTCTGCGAGGCGAGCAACTGTTCCGGCGCGCCGCGTGGGACTCGGCGCTGGCGGCCTACGAGGAGGCGTTCACCCTCGATTCCGCGTTCGCACTCGCGTACAACCGGGCCGCGCACTCTCAGGGGTGGCGAACCGGTGAGGGAGACGCGCGGGCAGTCGAGTGGCGCCTGCGCGCCGGCCGCCTCGCGCGGGGGCTCTCGCCCCGGGATAGTCTCCTTGTGCTTGCCGATTCCCTCTGGGCGTCGAATTCCATGGGGGGGCCGCCTCAGATCGATGAGATGTCGCGGACGCGCCGCCAGTTCGCGCTGCTGCAGCGCGTGACGGCGCAGTATCCCGACGAGGCCGAGCGGTGGCACTCGCTCGGCGATGCCTACTTCCACCAGGGGTTCGGACCCGCCAGTGTGCCGGACGATCGAATCCTTGCCGCATTCGAGCGTGCGATCGCGCTCGACTCCGGGTTCGCGCCGGCGTACCCCCATCTCGTCGAGCTCGCGCTGCGCGCGTTCCGCGATTCGACGCGCGCACTGCGCTATGCCGATCGTTATGTGGATATCAGCAGTCCCACGAGTCTCCAGCACCAGAGCCTTCGGTTGGTGATCGCTCTCATCAGGAATGCCGGGGACAGTGCCGCACTCGACAGCATCATCCGGCGAACGCCGCTGGGCGTGCAGCAGCGCGCCCTGGCAACCCTCATCCGTTATCCGGATCAGGCGGAGAGCGCGGTACGGCTGGCGCGTGCGGTGCTGTCCTTCGAGCGAGCACCGGGGGCCGCACCACTGCCACGGGGAATTCGCTGGCGGGCCGCCGAGGCCCTGGCGTGGCGAGGGCATCTCGAGGAAGCGTACCGCGCGCTGCAGCCCGATGATCACTCCGCGGTCGCGGCGGATCTGTTCGCGCTTGGCGTCCAACCGCGCGATGGCCATGGCGTCGTACCACGGTGGCGCGCCGAAGCGGAGGATCGGGTGACTCCGCCGTTCCTCTTTGCCCTGCTGCCCTGGCTTTCGCGCATCGGCGATACGGTGACGATCGGCCGCCTCCGCGATGGCCTGCTTGCCCCCCCGCCGCGGCGCCCGGGAAGCGGCACCGATCGGCAGATCCCGGTCGAGCAGGACGCCAACGCTTCGGAGTGGATCCGGCTCGCGGCCATCACCGCGCAGGCGTTCCATGCGGTGACGCGAGGAGACTCTGCGTCGGCACTGCGGTACCTCGAGACGCTTCCCGACAGCAGCTGCGCGATGTTCTGCGCCGAGGCGCCGCTCCTCGCCGCTCAGCTGCTCGCCGCGCGCGGTCGGTTGGCGGCCGCCGACTCCCTCCTCACGAAGCGCTGGGTGTTCGGCCATCGTCCGATCACGATGATCTTCGCCCTCGAGGGGGGACGGGTGAGCGAGCAGCTCGGGAAGCGTGAGGAGGCCATCGAGGCGTACTCGCTGGTGGTGGATGCCTGGGCGAACGGCGATTCGCTCGTGCAGCCGGCCGTCCAGGCGGCGCGGGAGGGGCTCCGGAGACTGGGCGCCGAGCAGTCGCCGCGCCGGCCGGTGCGCCCGTAGACGTAGCGCGATCGCGGACTCAGGGGATGACCGCTCGGCATGGTCCGCGAATCCGGTGGAGGACCTCTCGTGCGAACCGGGGCGTGCCGTGATATGATTGCCGTGCCTCCGATCACGCACCACGCATGCCCGTTTCCGTCGACAGCTCCCGGATCATCTACGACGCCCTCAAGGCGTGCGGCGTGCAGCTCATCTCCGCGCTGCCCGAAACGTGGCTCGTGCACCTGATCCGGATGGCCGA
>DATIGO010000249.1:0-5018 GCA_035454665.1 Gemmatimonadaceae bacterium
GGAGCGCCGGGTTCCCTGGGGGGTGAGTGAAAGCGCGTACAACGTGCGCGATCGCCACTTCACCTATCAGTATCGCGCGTTCGGGGTCCCCGACCTCGGGCTCAAGCGCGGGCTCGGGCGCGATCTCGTCGTGGCGCCATATGCATCCGCGCTGGCCGTGATGATCGACCCGATGCGCGCGCTGGCCAATCTCAGGACCCTGGAAGAGAAAGGCGCGCTCGGGCCCTGGGGTTTCCGCGACGCGCTGGACTATACACGACCGGATCCGAATCGGCGGTACGCCATTGTGCGGAACTACATGGCGCACCACATCGGGATGACGCTCGTCGCGCTCACGAATGCGCTGCGGTCCCGGCTCTGGCAGGTCCGTTTCCACGCCGATCCGCGCGTCCGGGCGGTCGCTCTGCTCCTGGACGAGCGGGTGCCCCGCCGGCTGGTGGTGCAGGAGGCACAGGAGGCCCGTCCCGCCGACGCGCTCCCCGACGCCGAGTTCGTGCGCCCCGTCGTGCGCGAGTTCGATACGGCCGACACGGAGCAGCCGCACATCGCGCTCCTGGGCCATGCGCCGTACACGGTGATGGTGAGCCACTGCGGCGCCGGATACAGCCGGTACGAGGAGCTGGCGGTCACGCGCTGGCGTGCCGATGGCACGTGCGACAACACGGGTCAGTTCTGCTACGTGAAGGATCTGAGCCGCGGCCGCGTCTGGTCGGCGGCGCACCAGCCCATCGGCGCCGGCGCCGACTGGTACCGGGCGACGCTGGCCACGGACCGCCTGACCATCCACCGCGCCGACGGCGACATCAGTACGCGCAGCGAGATCGTAGTGGTGCCGACCGACTCGGCCGAGATGCGGCGAGTGACCGTGACGAACAACGGCGATCTCGTGCGCGAGCTGGAGCTCACGAGCTACGGCGAGATCGTGCTGGCGTCGCCCGATTCGGACCGGATGCATCCGGCCTTTGGCAAGCTGTTCGTCGAGACCGAGTGGCACGACTGGTGTTCGGCGATCACGGCCACGCGGCGTCCGCGCTCGCCGTCGGAGCACCCGCTCTGGTGCGTGCACGTCGTGGACTCGGGTCGCGAGCGCCTGGGTTCCACGACCTGCGAGACCGACCGCGCGCGCTTCCTGGGCCGGGGTCGCTCCACGCGCGATCCCATGGCGTTGGAGCGCGACGGAGCGCTGTCGGGAACGACCGGCGCGGTGCTGGACCCGATCTTTGCCCTGCGCACGCGCGTCCGCCTCGCGCCGGGGCAGTCGACGTCCGTGGCCTTCACCACGCTCGTCGCGACGTCGCGCGAGAAGGCCTTCGAGCTCGCCGATCGATACCACGACTCGCACGCGGCGCAGCGCGCACTCGACCTGGCGTGGACTGCCACGCAGATCGAGCTGCGGGAGATGGGCATCACGGCGGCCGACGCGACCGTGTATCAGGAGCTCGCCGGGGATCTGCTGTATCAGAATCCCGCGGTACGAGGGTCGCACGAGGAGCTCATACGGAACGAGGGATCACAGCGACGGCTGTGGGCGCAGGGCATCTCGGGCGACTGGCCGATCGTGCTGGCGCCGATCGACGCGGTGGACGGACTGCCCACGCTGCGACAGCTCCTCGCGGCGCACCGGTACTGGAGACGGCGCGGCATGAGCGTGGATCTCGTGATTCTCAACCGGCACCGCCACAGCTATCTGCAGGAGCTCACGGAGCGGATCTCGGAGCTCGTGATCGCGTCGGGGGCGGGCGGGCTCGTGGACCGACCGGGTGGCGTGTTCGTGCGCCGGATGGACGGCGTGCCCTCCGATGATCTGCTCATGCTCGGGGCAACGGCTCGCGTTCACGTCCCCTGCGACGGTCGTACCCTCGCGCGCATCGTTGCGGATCGACGGCTGCCGGCGGCGCCGATGATCGACGTGGACGAAGCGGTTGCGTCCCTGCCGCGCCGATCCGAACGCAGCACGCCCCCTTCGGTTTCGGTCATTCAGCGCGTGAGGCAGCAGGCGGCCGCGTTGATCGGCCGGTCGCTGGATCCGAGCACCTGGTTGCGAAACGACCGGCAGGACGCGGCGCAGACCGCGGACGACGCCGCGCGCGACGGTGGGCTGCTGCTGGACAACGGGCTTGGCGGCCTGACGGCCGATGGCCGGTATCGGATCCGCGTCCAGAGCGATCACGTGCCTCCGGCGCCGTGGGCGAACGTGATCGCGAACCCGCGTGGCGGCTTCGTGGTCACGGAGCGCGGGGGCGGGTGCACGTGGGCGGGAAACAGCTACTTCTTCCGTCTCACGCCGTGGCACAACGATCCGGTGACCGATCCCGTGAGCGAGGCGATCTATCTGCGGGACGAGGAGTCCGGCGAGGTGTGGACGGCGACGCCGGCGCCGATTCCTTCCGGCGGCGCCTGGATCGTGGAGCACGGCGCGGGCGCCTCGACCTTCGATCACGAGCACGCGGGCATCGCCACGCACCTGACCCTCGGGCTGGCGCCTGACGAGGCGGTGAAGATCTCGCGGCTCCGGGTGGCCAACCGTGGAGACCGCGCGCGCCGGCTGTCGCTCACTGCCTGGGTGGAGTGGACGCTCGGCGTGCTGCGCGAGCACACCCAGCATCAGGTGCGCACCGCCTTCGACGCCGGCCGCGGAACGATCTTCGCCCGCAACGGCTTCGATCCCGAGTTCGCCTCGTGGACGGCCTTCGCCACGCTCAGCGAACCCGTCGTGGCGCACACCGGCGACCGGCGCGAGTTCCTGGGCCGGAACGGCGCCGCGGACGCTCCGGCCGCACTCCGGCGCGAAACGCTCGAGGGCAGGACCGGCCCCGCGATCGATCCCGGCGCCGCGCTGCAATGCCGCATCACGCTCGAGCCCGGCGAGGAGCGCGAGGTGGTCGTCCTGCTCGGCGCCGCCCCGGACGAGCAGCGGGCACGTGAGCTCGTGGATTCGTACCGCGACGTGACGCGTGCCACTCGGGCGCTGCGCGAGACGGTGCAGGCGTGGCGGGATCGCCTCTCGGTCATCACCGTGCGGACGGGAGAGCCCTCGTTCGATGCGATCGTGAATCATTGGAGCCTGTACCAGGCGCTCGCGTGCCGCATGTGGGGACGCACGGCCACCTATCAGAGCAGCGGCGCGTACGGCTTTCGCGACCAGCTCCAGGACGTGATGGCCTTCGTGTACGCGGAGCCCGCGATCGCGCGTGAGCATCTGCTGCGCGCCGCCTCGCGCCAGTTCGTCGAGGGAGACGTGCAGCATTGGTGGCATCCCGAGAGTGGTCGCGGCGTCCGGACGCGATTCTCCGACGACCTGGTCTGGCTCCCGTACGTGGTCGATCATTACGTGCGCGTCACCGGGGACACCGCGGTGCTCGATGAATCCGCGCCGTTTCTCGCGATGCGCCAGCTCGAGCCCGGGGAACACGAGGTGTACGACCTTCCGCACGTGAGCGATGAGCCCGCGAGCCTGTACGAGCACTGCCGGCGCGCGCTCTGCCGCGCGGCCACGACCGGAAAGCACGGTCTCCCGCTGATCGGCACGGGAGACTGGAACGACGGAATGAACCGCGTTGGCGCCGAGGGAAAGGGGGAGAGCGTGTGGCTCGCGTGGTTCCTCGTGGCCGTGTTGCGACCGTTCGCCGATCACGCCGAGGCGCGGGGCGACCAGAAGACCGCGGATGCGTTCCGGCGGATGGCGGATGCGTACGTGGCAGCCGTCGAACGACATGGCTGGGATGGCGCCTGGTACCGGCGCGCATTCTTCGACGACGGCACGCCACTCGGCAGTTCGGAGAACCTCGAGTGCCGGATCGACTCGATCGCGCAGAGCTGGAGCGTGATCTCGGGCGCGGGCGATCCGGAGCGGCAGGCCCGGGCGATGCGCTCGCTCGAGCAGCATCTCGTGAACGAGGACGCGCGTCTCATCATGCTGCTCACGCCGCCGTTCGACGAAATGCCGCAGGATCCGGGTTACATCAAGGGCTACGTGCCCGGCGTGCGCGAGAACGGCGCGCAGTACACGCACGCGGCGCTGTGGGCCGTGCTGGCGACGGCACTGCGCGGCGACGGGGACCGCGCGTTCGCGCTCTTTCAGATGTTGAATCCCTTCACGCACGCGGATTCGCCCGAGGCGGTCGCGGCGTATCAGGTGGAGCCGTATGTCGTGGCCGCCGACGTGTACACTGCGCCGGGGTCGTTGGGGCGCGGGGGGTGGACCTGGTACACCGGCTCCGCGAGCTGGACCTATCGTGTCGCGCTGGAGGGAATCCTCGGCTTCACGAAGCGTGGCGACACGCTCCGGATTGCGCCGTGCGTACCGGCGGCCTGGCCCACACTCGCTATCGAATATCGGTACGGGCGGAGCGTATACGCGATCGTCGTGCATGCGCCCGGGCTGGTGCGCGACAATGGCGCGTTCGTCACGCTGGACGGCAGGGCGCTGGACGGCGACGAGATCCCGCTGATCGACGACGGGCGGCGCCACGAGATCGTGATTCGGGGTGCGGGCCGCGGCGCGGAGGAAGCGCGCACGGCGTGACGGGGCCTCCGCCTCTCGCCGGGGGTCCCGCTCGGCGGTAGAATGGGGCCTTCCCGCCCCGGAGCCCATGCCCGAACAGCCGTCACTCGTCCGCGCGATCGGACGCTGGAGTCTCGTGGCCCTGGTGCTGAACACGATCATCGGCACCGGGGTGTTCGTGCTGCCGGGGACCGTGGGCGGGATGCTGGGGTGGGCGGGGATCTGGGCCTGGGTGCTCGCCGCGCTGTTCACGGCGGCGATGATCGGGTGCTTCGCGGAGGTGGCGTCCCGGTTCACGGGCGCGGGGGGCGCGTATCTCTATACGCACGCCGCCTTCGGTCACTATGTCGGCATCCTGATGGCGTGGATGTCGTACTTCGTCCGCTGCATCACCGCGGCCGTTCAGGCGAATCTGTTCGTCACCTATCTCGCCGAGCTGTGGCCGGCGGCGTCGACGCGCGCGGGCGAGATCGTGGTGACGACCCTCTTCATCGGCGCGCACGCCGCGGTGAAC
>DATIGO010000250.1:0-9369 GCA_035454665.1 Gemmatimonadaceae bacterium
TGTTCTGTTGTTCTGTTGTTCTGTTGTTCTGTTGCTCTGTTGTTCTGTTCTCCCGTTCTGTTCTGTTGTTCTCCTGAGCAACCGCCCGCCGGCCGCGACGTGGTCCGGGCTCCCACCGGAACGATCCGCAGGCTCCGCCGCTTCCGCCTGATCCGCGTCTCACAGTCCCCGATCTCCCCCCACCCCGCTGCGTGTTCCTCCGCCGATTGCCCGGCCCCACCCTCCGTGTCCTCCGTGCCAACAGCCTGTGGTAAGAGGTCTGCGGCAGGCGCGTGATCCCGGTGATCCGGTTCCACCCCGCCCCCAACCCCGCGCCCGCGCCGACCGGTCAGGAAGTCGCCAACGTGCGAAGTGGGATCATCGATCGCTTCACCGCGCGGACCCTGACGTCCACGCCGCGCAGGAACGACCTGAGCGAGGCCGTGGCGATGTCCTGGTGGGGACCGGGGCCGACGTAGATCGCCTCCACGGGGATGGAGGTCTCCTCCGTCGCAAGCCGGATCTCGACATAGGGGATGAACAGCGATTCGGCCGGCCGATACCGCAACCGATCGATCGTCGCGGGGCGCGCGGCCCAGATGATGCGCCACTCCTCCTCGGCCTCGTAGGCCGGCCACTTGATCAGCGGCGCCACGCGCTCTACGCGACCGAGCAGCCGGCGCACGAATGGCTCACAGCGCCGCGCGAGTGCCTCCGGCGGCCGGGGGGCGCGTCCCGGAAGCGCGGCCACCACCGGATCCACGGCCTCCTCGATCAGAGCCCGCTGCCGGCTGCGATCGTAGACGCAGGGCGCCAGGACGCATCCCTGTGCCTCCGCGATCGCGCGTAACTCGTCAGGCATGAAGCCGAGCGAGTAGCCCCCGGACTCGGGGCAGTAGGCACGCCACTGGCTCAGGTCGTCAGCCCGGCGCGAGAGCGAGAAGACACACACGAGCGGCCGGTCCGAATCGATCCGGCGGAGATTCCTGGCGAGATGCGCGATGAGCCGCGGCCGCGCCTCGCCCGCGGCCTCGCGCTCCAGCCACGCGAGCCGCTCGCGCGCCAGGTCGATCGCGTAGCGCACCTCCTGCGCGTCGTTCAGGTACCGTGCGGCCGTGGCCCATGCGGTGCGGTGGCGGAGAATCCCCTCGAGACCCTCGGCCGTGGTGTAGTGGTACAGCGGTCCGGGGATCGCCGCCGCGGCCAGTGCGCGAAAGAGCGGGGCCTGCGCGCGGACCACCGTACGCCCCGCTACGCGCAGCTGCCGAGCAGCGCCCCGGAACTCCAGAAGCGGTCGAACCCCGTGACGAGGAACTCCACGGAGACCGGCGTGGTCGGATCCGACGCGAGCACCAGCTGCGCCGTCGCGGTGGTCGCGGTCGCGAGCGCCGTGGCGAACCGCGTCGCATCGATCGACGCGAGCGTGAACGTACTGGCCGCGGGGGTTCCGGCATCCGGCGTCCAGTCGGCGAAGACGCTCACCGCCGCGTCATCGAGGCTCACGATGAGGGAGGCGGGATCGAGCATCGCCGCCGGCGCTTCGAGGGCTACCGTGACCGTGGGACCGGGCTGGTTG
Organism: Gemmatimonadaceae bacterium; assembly: GCA_035454665.1. Taxonomy (GTDB): domain Bacteria; phylum Gemmatimonadota; class Gemmatimonadetes; order Gemmatimonadales; family Gemmatimonadaceae; genus DATIGO01. Next base: position 1,556 of record DATIGO010000250.1, read on the forward strand.
GTCGGGCAGACGAGCCGCAGCGCCAGCGGCTCGCCAGCGGCATCGAGTGTCACGCCATCGAAGGTGCCGGTGAACCGCTGTTCGGAGGCCCGTATCGCGATTGGCGAGTGATAGCCCAGGCCGGGCGCGGGTCGCGTGTAGCGCCACCCCCGCAGTTCGATGTCCCGCTCGGTCGCCTCGGAGCCATTGCGCGCCGTGATGCGCACGATGGTGGGGTCGAGCAGAGTGGCGTTGACGGAGCCCTCGTCGGGCGCCGCGGCGAGCACGGAGAGCACCCCCGACGCGTCGAACGAGGCCAGGTCCGGCCGGCTGGATTCCCAGCTCACGACGGCCATCGTGTCCACGGCGCCGGTCGCGTCGAGGACCACGGCCTGGAGCTGATGCTGCGATCCCTCATTCAGGAAGAGGGGTGGATTGACAATGGCGATGCGCTCCGACTGCTGCGGAGGGGCGACGGGATCGTCGGATTCGCACGCGAGCCCGAGCAGGCTGAGCAGTACGGCCGGCACCATGGCACGCGCGGCGCGATTTGCCAGGGATCCACGGGGGGCAACATGCATCATGGAGTGCTCCAGGGTGGGCATGGCTCCGCGAAAGGGAGCCTGTCGTGCCAAAATACAGGGACGGTGAGCCGTGGTGAACGAGCACCCGGCCTCCGCCCGCCACGGCGGGCGCACAATCTTCCTCCACCCCCATGCACATCGATACGTCATACGTCACACGCACGCTTGCCGAGCTCGTGCGCATCAACTCGATCAATCCCGCCTTCAGCAACGGGCGCACGAACGAGAGCGCGATCGCCGCGCACACGTCGGACGTCATGGGGACGCTGGGGATGGAAGTGCTCGCGCGCGAGCCCGAGCCGGGGCGCGTGAGCGTCGTCGGTCGACTCCGTGGGCGCGGCGGCGGGCGATCGCTCCTGCTGTACGCGCATTACGACACCGTGGGCATAGAGGGGATGGCGGATCCCTTCTCCGGCGCGGTGCATGACGGGCGTCTGTACGGCCGGGGCGCGTACGACATGAAGTGCGGTCTCGCGGCGTGCCTGGGCGCGGTGCAAGCCATCCGCGACGCGGGACGCGTCCTCGACGGGGATCTGCACGTGGCCGCGGTGGCCGACGAGGAGGTCGCGAGCATCGGGATGAGCGACCTGCTGACGGCGGTGCGCGCCGACGCGGCCATCGTCACGGAGCCGACCGAGCTCGCCGTCTGCACGGCGCACAAGGGCTTCGTCTGGCTGGAGGTCGACATTCAGGGGCGCGCCGCACACGGCAGCCGGTACGATCTGGGGATCGACGCGAACATGCGCATGGGACGGTTCCTCGGCCGGCTGGATGAGCTGGAGCAGTCACTGCGCGCGCGGGCGCCGCATCCCAAGCTGGGAACGCCGTCACTCCATGCGGCCGTCCTGCAGGGCGGAACCGGAACGAGCACCTATGCCGCGCAGAGCCGGCTCGAGATCGAGCGCCGCACCCTGCCTGACGAGTCGCCCGAGGGGGTGCTGTCGGAGATCAGCGCGATCACCGACGCGCTCGCGGCGCGCGACCCGAGCTTCCAGGCGAGCGTGCGGACGATGCTCGCGCGCCCCGGCTTCGAGATCGGCGACGACCGGCCCATCGTGCAGGCCATCCGGCGTCACGCACGCGACGTGCTGGGACATGCGCCGGCCGACATGGGAGCCTGGTATTGGATGGACGCCGCGCTGCTCGCGGGCGCGGGCATCGACACGGTCGTGCTGGGGCCCGCAGGCGAAGGCGCCCACGCGGCGGTGGAGTGGGTGGATCTCGATTCGGTGATGAAGACAGCAGGGATCCTGGCGCGGACCGCGGTGGAGTTCTGCGGGACGTAGATGACGACTGAGCCAGCGCCCGCCCCCCGCAATTCCCTCGCTCGGCGCACCCTGCAACCAGCCTCCGGGTGAACACTCCTCGCCGTCCGACTCCAGCTGATCTCCGGCGTGCGGCAGATCGAGTGATCCGTGATCTCATTGCGCCGGGGCTGCGGGTACTCTTCTGCGGTATCAACCCGGGCCTGTACTCGGCGGCGACGGGTCATCATTTCGCGCGACCGGGGAACCGCTTCTGGCCGGCGTTGCACGCGGCGGGGTTCACGCCGCGGCTGCTCGCCGCACATGAGGAGCAGGCGCTCCTCGCGCTCGGCTACGGGATCACGAACATTGTGGCGCGTGCCACGGCGAGCGCCGGGGAGCTCGCGGATGCCGAGCTCGTGGCGGGGGCGCGCCGCCTGACGAGCCGGGTCCAGCGCCATCGTCCGCGCGTCCTGGCGGTGCTCGGCGTGAGTGCCTATCGAACCGCGTTCTGCGCGCCCCGCGCCGAGCTGGGGCTGCAGACGCTGACGATCGGCACGACGGCGGTGTGGCTCCTGCCGAGTCCGAGCGGACTGAACGCGCACTACCGGCCGTCCGATTTCGCCCGGCTGTTCCGGGAGCTGCGCGAGTATGTCAGGGCGGAGAAGCCCGATGACGAGTAACGAGGCAAGAGAGCGCAGCAGAGGGCGTTGGGTCGACCCAACGCCCAGGAGCGGGGCCCTTCTGTGCTCTCCGAGCGCCCAGCCGCGGCCAGCGGCCCCCACTTCCGGGGATTCGCGGAGCCTGCCCGGCATTGCCTGACAGCGCCTCAGGCGCCTTCCGGTGGTCCGCAGTGTACCGGCACGACATGCTGCCTGCGAGCGGCCCTGTGTACCGCGCTCGGCAGGGTTCGAGGGCCGCAGGACTGCGCAGCAAGGAGGCGAGCATGCGCGACCAGCGGATTCTCATCATCTATGCAACCAGCTATGGCCAGACGGGGAAGATTGCGACCCGGATGGCGGAGGTGCTTCGCCGCAGCGGCTACGACGTCACCGTCGTGGACGCCCGGGAGAACGGGGAGCGCGTGCGGCTCGAGACGTTCGATGGGGTGATCATCGGCGCGTCGCTGATCGCCCGGGGGCTGCAGCCGGCGGTCGACCGGTTTGTCCGCGCCAACCTCGACGCCCTGAACCGGCTGCCGACGCTGTTCTTTCAGGTGAGCGCGTCGGCCGGAAGCACGCGGCCGGAGGGGCGGGACGCCGCGCAGCGCCTGCTGGACCGCTACCTGTCGGCGACCGGCCTCCGCCCCGACCTGTCCGCATCGATCGCGGGGGCGATCAACTACACGCGCTACAACCCGCTCCTCCGCTGGTACATGAAGCGGGCATCGAAGCTCAACGGCGGGTCCACGGACACGTCGCGCGACCACGAGTACACCGACTGGGTCCAGGTGGAGGCAATCGCCAACGGTTTCGTGGAGCGCGCCCTCCAGCCCGAGCAGGCGTTCCCGGGTCCCGCGCGGCATCCATGATGCCCCGGCGCCCCGGCCACCGGGGCGCCGGACCTGCCTACATGCGCGGCACGAACATGATGTGCGCCTTTGGGGTTCCGGCGAACATGATCCACGGCGTGCCCTCGATGGGCTTCGTGGAGAGGCCCGTCGTTTCGGTCGTGGCGCCCGGCGTATAGATCACGAAGAGCGGCCTGGCTCCCGTGGCGGTACGCGTGGCGGGATCGAAGCTGCCCGCGGGACCCGAGAGTGAGTAGAGGGCCGCCGGCTGCGTTGGCATCGCGAGCTTGCCCGACTTCACCTCGGCGAAGCGCACGGTGTCCACCTGGGGATCCCTGACGCCCTGCGCGCGAAGCTCGCGACCGCGCACCATGAACGGCTCGAGCGAGCGGTGGTAGCAGGCGACGTGAAACCGCTCCGCCGCCGGGTCGCTCGCGAGGCAGATGAAGGGCCCGTCCGTCTCGCGCAGCATCACGAGCCGTGGATTCCCCGCGCGGTAGCCGAGCACCTGCGCACTCGCGCGGAATTCCTCGGGGAGCGGGAGCACCGCTGCCGCGATCTGCACGTCGGCCGGCAGCACCGTCGCCACGGGCCCGGCCGGCGCCTGGGCGGAGATCGAGGCCGGCAGCAGTGACAGGCCCAGCAGCCAACGAGCGGTACGCATGGGAAGAGGGGGTGAGGGTGGTTCCGGCACACGGGAAGGACGTCCTGACATTAGCGACGGGACGTAATCCCGGCGAGGTTCCGTCCGCTGCAAACGCCAGGTGTGTGGACGTTGTAAGGACCTGTTGAGATATTGTGCCGTCGCGCCTCCGGGTCTGGCGTCCCGGCCGCGCAGGAGGAAGAATGGGGGCGTTCACCCCGCATTCACGCCCGCGCGGCAAGAGCAGCCGGGGATGCGAACGGAGAATGCGGGTCCGCTCGGCCGCCCGGCCCACCTCCGCCTCCGATGTCGACCATTCGCCAAGCGTTTCGCGCCCTCGTCCGCACGCCCGGCTTCACGCTGGCGGTCATTCTGACCCTGGCGCTGGGGATGGGAGCCAACACTGCGTTCTTCAGCGTCGTGCGCGGCACGCTCCTGCGCCCGCTGCCCAACCGCGCCGGTGACCAGCTCGTCTACCTGCGGCAGGCATCGGGCGCGTCGGGGGAGGACAACATCGGGTTCTCCGTCCCGGAGGTGCTCGACCTGCGCGGCGGCTCGACGACGCTGCAGGGGGTCGCGGAGTACTCGTCGCTGCAGTTCACGATGCACGGGCACGACGACCCGGTGCGGATCAACGCCGGCATCGTCACGGGGAACTATTTCGACGTGATGGGTCTGGCGCGTGTGGCCGGCCGGTTGTTCGATGCGCGGGACGATGGCCCGGCGGCCGCGCCGGTCATGGTGCTCACGCACGATTTCTGGATGCGCCGTTTCGGCGGCGATACGGGCGTGGTCGGCACGAGCGTGCGCGTCAACGGTCGCACGGTCCCCGTCGTGGGAATCGTGCAGCCGGCGCCGCGTTTTCCCGGCAGCACCGACGTCTACGTCAACATGGTCACCAGCCCGCACCACCTGAGCGCCACGATGGTGCACGGGCGGACGCACCGGATGACGGAGGTCTTCGCGCGGCTCGCGCCCGGGGTCACGCTGGAGCAGGCGCGCGCCGAGGTCAAGCGGATCGAGGGGGTGATGCACGCAGACCACCCCGACGTCTATCAGGAGGCCTCGCGCTACGCGCTCAGCGTGACGCCGCTCCGGACCTCTCTCACCGAGAACGCGCGCGTCACGCTCTGGCTGCTCATGGGAGCGTCCACGATCGTGCTCCTGATCGCGGTCGCGAACGTGGCCAACCTCACGCTCATCCGCGGCGTGCGGCGCGAACGGGAGATGACCGTACGCACGGCGTTAGGCGCCGGGACCGGTCGCCTGCGCCGCTTTCTCCTGGCCGAGAACCTCACCCTCGCGCTCGCCGGCGGCGTGGCGGGGCTCGCGCTCGCCTTCGCCGCGCGCGGGCTCCTGGTTTCGTTCGCGCAGCAGTTCACCCCCCGCGCCGACGAGATCGCGCTCGACGGCGCGGTGCTCGCTTTCACGCTGGGCGTCGCGTTCCTCGCGGCGATCGCGCTCTCGTTCGCGCCGCGGCTCGGACACGAGGGATCGCTCGCCGCCTCGCTCGCCGCGGCCGGGCGGCGCGGAACGTCCTCGCGGCACGGACACGGGATGCAGCGCGCGCTCGTCGTCGCGCAGGTCGCCATCTCCGTCGTGCTGCTGGCGGGCGCGGGGCTCTTCCTCCGCACCCTGCTCAACCTCGGTGCCGTCGACCCGGGCGTGCGGATCGAGAACGTCCTCACGCTGGAGCTCCCGATCGAGGCGAATGGACGGACCCAGGACCAGATCATCGGCATGCTCGAGCAGATCCGTGGCGAGGCCGCGGCGCTCCCGGGCGTGATCGAAGCCGGGATCGGCTCGATCGTGCCGCTCCGCAGCACGGGTTTCATGCTCGACGTGGCGGCGGACGGACGGCCGCTCGCCCCCGGCGAGCCGCAGCCGCGGGCAGAGTTCCGTACCGCGAGTCCGGAGTACTTCCGCGCGGCGGGGATTTCGCTGCTCGAGGGCCGCGAGTTTCAGGCCACCGACCGGCGAGATGCGGCGCGCGTCGTCGTGCTGAACCGGGCGCTCGCCGATCGCCTCTTTCCGAACGAGAGCCCCATCGGCAAGCGCGTGGCCTGGACGGGAGAGGTGCTGCGGTTCATCGGCCTCTCCGGTGACTGGCGCACGGTGGTCGGCGTCGTGGGCAACACGCGCGACGACGGGCCGGAGGCGCAGCCTGCGCCGATCATGTTCCAGCCGTTCGCCCAGGAAGGGTTCAACGGCGCGTTCGTGATCCGTGCGACCGGGGATCCGGCCTCGCTCGGCCCGTCGCTCCTGCGCATCGTGCGGCGGCACGATGCGCAGCAGCTCGTCGAGAACGTGCTCACGCTGGAGCAGGTGCGAGACACGCGCGTTGCGCCGCGGCGGTTGAACGCCCTCGTGATCACGCTGTTCGGCGCGCTCGCGGTGCTCATCGCCGCCGTGGGCATCACGGCAGTGCTCGCGTTCTCGGTCAGCTCCCGCGTCGGGGAGATCGGCGTACGCATGAGCCTGGGCGCCGACTCGGGGAGCGTGCAGCGCATGGTGCTGGGCGAGGGCGGCGTGCTGATCGCGCTGGGCCTCGCGATGGGCGTGACGGGATCGGTGATGGCCGCGCGGCTCGTGACAGGCCTGCTCTTTCAGGTGGCGCCGTGGGATCCCGTCACGCTCGGTGGCGTGGTGCTGCTCATGACGGCGGTGGGCGTCGTCGCGTGCTGGATCCCCGCCGTGCGGGCGGGTCGCGTCGAGCCGGCCGTGGCGCTGCGCGCAGACTGAGCGCCCGTTCCACTCGCCGGATCGGGAGGCCGTAGGCAGGGTCTCCCGGGAGTCTGACTGCGCCGCGGCCTCCGCGCGAGACTCGACGCGCCATCGGTGAGCACCCGGCATGTCGGCGTCCGCACGGCTCATCCCAACGCGGTTTCACGAGTTCACGCCGCGCGGCAGGTTGGGACGCGCTCTCGCTGCCTCCCCACTCCGTCGGTTTCTGCCCGTGACGCCCTGGCCTCTCGCGTTTTCCCGTCTGCTCGTCGCGGCCTTCCTCGTCGCGGCACCCGCCATCGCGGCACAAGGGCCCACCCTCGATACCGTGAGCATTGCCGCCGCGCTCGAGGCCGAACAGCGATCCATGCGCTCCCCCGGTGCGGCCATCGCGGTCGTGGTCGGCGATCGTATCGTCTACGACAGGGGATTCGGCACGACCAGCGTAGAGCGTGATGATCCAGTCACGCCCGAGACGCTCTTTCGCGTGGGCTCCGTGACGAAGATGTTCACCGGCCTCACGGCCGTGAGCCTCGCCCGGGCTGGAGTGGTCGATCTGCGCGCCCCGCTCGGCACGTACGTGGCCGGTCTGCACGAGGTCCTTCGCGGCCTCACACTGCACGACCTGCTCAGCCACATGGCGGGAGTCACGAGCGAGGGGGCCGACACGGGGCCGCACGACGATCGCGCCCTGGGAGAGCGCGTGCGGCAGTGGGGCGCGGAGCACGTGTTCGCGCCCGCGGGGGACGTGTACTCGTACACCGGCCCGGGGTACTGGCTCGCCGGTCATGCGCTCGAGCAGGCCGGGAAGGGCTGGTACGCGGATCTGGTCGCCAGGCACGTCCTCGAGCCGCTCGGCATGCGGCGGTCGACGTTCCGCCCGACCATGGCGATGACATGGCCCATGGCGCTGGACCACCGCGTGCAGGGCGAACGGGTAACCGTGCTCCGCCCGGCGCCTGACGACGCGAGCACGTGGCCGTCGGGGTCCCTGTACTCCAGCGCGCGGGAGCTCGCGCGTTTCGCGATTGCGTTCATGAATGGCGGGATGCTCGACGGTCGGCAGGTGCTGGATCCGGAGGCCATCACGGTCATGACCACGCGGCATGGCGGTCTGCCAGGCGAAGCGT
>DATIGO010000251.1:0-11194 GCA_035454665.1 Gemmatimonadaceae bacterium
GCCCCCGACCGTCTCGCGTGCGGCCCGCGCGCTCATCGCCTTCGCCTCGATCTTCGTGCCGCGCCAGCGGCACGACGAATGGCTCGAGATGTGGGAGGCGGAGCTCGCGCACGTGCCGCCAGGCCCCACCCGCAACCGCGCGGCGTTCCGCTTCGCGGCCGGCTCCATCGTCCACGCCCTCTGGGAGCTCCAGGAGGCCCTCACCATGCGCCAGCTCGGCCACGACCTCCGTTTCGCGTTCCGTTTCCTCCGGCGCACGCCGGGCTTCGCGCTCGTCGCCATCCTCACGCTCGCGTTGGGCGTGGGGGCCAATGCCACGGTCTTCGGCCTCGTAAACGGACTGCTCCTGCGCCCGCCGTCAGGCATCGGCGGACCCGAAGCGCTGGTCCAGATCGGACGGAACCGCGAAGCGGCGCAGTTCGACAACTGGTCCTGGCCGGCGTACGTCGCGATGCGCGACGGGCTCACGGCGACCTACAGCGGCGTGGCGGCCTACGCCGCGACCGCGGCCGTCATCGGACGCGACCTCGAGGCACGCCCCGTCTCCGCCCATCTCGTGAGCGCCGAATACTTCGACGTACTGCGCATGCCGCTCGTCGCCGGCCGCGGTTTTGTCGCCGAGGAAGGCCGGCGTGGAGGCGCGGCCGCGGTGGTGGTGATCTCGCACGAGCTCTTCAGCCGCGAATTTCGCGCCGATCCCGCCGCCATCGGTCGCGCCCTTACCGTGAACGGCCAGGCATTCACGGTCGTGGGTGTTGCCCCGGCCGGATTCCGGGGCGCCGACGTCTTCCGCGCCCCGGCGGACCTCTTCGTCCCCATGTCGCAGCTCGCCCTGCTCACCGGCCGTCCCGACCAGGTGCTCGACGAGTGGACCAGCTCGTGGGTCTGGGTCGTCGGCCGGCTCGCGCCGGGGGTCACCGCAGCGCAGGCGCAGGCGGCCACGCAGACGCTGCTTCGCGCGCAGGGCGACGCGCACCCGATGTATCGCATGTCGGACGTGCAGATCGTGCCTGGTGTGGGCGTCCGGCCCGCCGAGCGAGGGCAGGTGCGCAACATCTCGGCGGCGCTGCTCGCGCTCTCCGCGCTGGTACTGCTCGTGGCGTGTGCCAATCTCGCGGGCCTGGCCCTGGCGCGGGCGACGTCGCGCGCGCCGGAGTTCGGCATCCGCTTGTCGTTAGGTGCGTCGCGCTGGCGGCTGCTCCGGGCGTCGGCGGTCGAGAGCGCGGTGCTGGGCACGGCGGGGGCCGCCGTGGCGGTGGGCCTCGTCGCGATCGTGTCGCCGCACCTCGACGCCGTGCTGCCGCCGGTCGCGGTGGGATTCGAGCCGGACTGGCGGGTGCTGCTCTTCAGCCTTGCCCTGGGTCTCGTGGCGGGACTCGCCTTCGCGCTCGTGCCGTCGGTGTCGGCGACCCGGCAGGATCCCGCGAACGCCATGCGCGGTGCCGGCAGGGGGAGCACCGGACCCGGGACGCGCCTCCGCTCCGTGCTGGTCGCGGGGCAGCTCGCCGTGGCGTTCGTGGTCACCACGGCCGCGCTGCTCCTCGCGCGCACCATGCATAACGTGGCCAACGCCACGCCGGGCTTCGATCCGCGGCAGGTGATGACCTTCGCGCTCGATCCTCGGCTTGCGCGCGAGGCCGGCCCCGCTGCCGTGGGCGCGAAGTACGCGGAGCTGCGTGACCGCGCCCGCGCCCTGCCAGGCGTCACGGCCGCCGGGTACGCCGTGTCGCTCCCGATCGCCGATCCCCAGCGGAACCAGTCGCTCGTCGCGCCGGGGGATCCGCCGCCGCCCCGCGGCACGGTCGTGCCGCGCGTCTTCATCAATACCGTGGACAGCGGCTACTTCGCTGCGCTGCGCATCCCGCTCACGAGCGGGAGGCTCTTCGGCGCGGCCGACGAAACCGGTGGCGGCAGTGTCGCGATCATCGACGAGCGATTGGCGGCGGAGCATTTCCCGGGCGCCGATCCCGTGGGCCGCACGCTCCCGTTCCGCGTTGCCGGCGAGCAACCCGTCGTCGTCGGAGTCGTGGCCGCGCATCGCACGCGCAGCCTCGCCGACCCCGCCGTTCCGCAGGTCTACTTCCCGATCCGCTCGTCCTCGAGCGAAGGCCTCGTGCTCGTGCTGCGCACTGCATCGCAGCCCACGGCCATCCCGCGGGAAGTCGCTGCGCTCCTGGCGCAGTCGGGCTCCGGGTTCATCGTCAGGCGCGCCGGGCCGCTCTCGCGCCTCATTCAGAGCCGCGCGGCCGCCACGCAGACCGCGGCGCGATTCGTGTCGGTCTTTGGCGTCCTCTCACTCCTGCTGTCGGCCATCGGGTTGTACGGAGTGCTGGCCTACTCCGTCGCACGCCGCCGCACCGAGCTGGGAATCCGGATGGCGCTCGGCGCGCACGGCGGGCGGATCGTCTCGCTCGTGCTCCGGCAGACGGGGCGGATCGTGATCGCGGGGTTGCTCGTGGGGGCCGGCCTCTCCGTCGCCGCACTCGGCGCGCTGCGATCACTGCTCTACGGAGTGGAGCCGTTCGAACCGCTCGTGTTCAGCGCCACCGCGCTGCTCCTGGCGGTGGTGGCGCTGCTCGCCAGCGCGATTCCGGCACGCCGCGCGGCGTCGGCGAACGCCACGATCGTGCTCCGCGACCCCTGACGAGAGGAGAGAATACGCCGAGCCTGGCGTCCACAGTGGTCACCGTGCCGGCTTGTTCCGACCCTCCACCCGGTTCACGAGATCCCGGAACCCGGTGACCATCCGGGGACCCGTGAGGTTGCCCGTCTCCCGGGTGCCGGCGGCCTGAAAGCGTCGCACAAACCTTTCCGGTCGCTTCCGGCATCCAATATCTGTCGAGAACAGATATAGAGGCCGCCGTGGCACCAGGATCGCCTGACCCCAGGAACTTCCTCCCCCTCACGCCGCTGGATTTCCAGGTCCTCACCCTCCTCGCCGCCCGGGAACACCACGGCTACGGCATCGTCCAGGCCTCCGCCGAGGCCTTCCCCGAGCAGCCCGCGCTCGACCTGGGGTCGCTCTACCGGATCATCAGCCGAATGCTGGACGAGGGTCTGATCCGCGAGGTGGCCGCGCCCGCCGAATCCCCCTCGGACCGCCGCGTCAGGCGGTACTACCTGGCCACTCGCCTCGGCCGTGCCGTGGCTCGCGCCGAGGCGAGCCGCCTCCAGGATCTCCTCGCCAGCCCCGCCACGCTGGCGCTCCTGGAGGCCCGCCGATGACGCGTCTCGACGTTGCGCTCGTCGCGCTGATCCTGCGGCTCTTTCCGCGCGCCTTCCGCGACCGATTCGGCGACGAGCTCCTCGCCGCCTATCAGGAACAGCGCGACGCGCTCGCCACCACGCGACCGCGACCGGGCCGCGCCGTGCGCGCGCATGCCCTCCGCACCATGGCGGGCCTGCTCCGATCCGTCGCCGCCGTGCACGCGCAGGGGCGCCGCCGCCGGTCCTCGTTCGCATCCGATCACCGCCCCCACGGGACCACCACCATGCAACACCTCGCCGGCGACCTGCGCCTTACGATGCGCCTGTTGCGCAAGCAACCGGGATTCGCCGCGGTCGCGATCCTCACGCTCGCTCTGGGGATCGGCGCCAACACCGCCGTCTTCAGTGTCTTGAACAGCGTGATCCTCGCGCCGCTGCCTTACGACGAGCCGCGACAGCTCGTGCGACTCTACACCACGTCCGCGGAGCACCCGGAGCGCAGGGAATTCCTGACGGGGCCCGACATCCTCGACGTACGCGAGCAGATCGCGGCCTTCTCCTCGATCGGCATCAATTACACGTACCGCGAGCAGGGCGCCGACCTCACGACGCGCGACGGCCAGCCGGAGCGGATCCGTGTCATGCCGGTCAGTGCCGACTACTTCGCCACACTCCGCGCCACGCCGCTCATCGGACGCACCTTCGAGCGTGCCGAAGAGCGCGAGGGGACCCGCCGCGTGATCCTGAGCCACGCGCTCTGGACCGCGATCGCGGGCCGCGATCCGGGGATGATCGGCCGAACCATCGAGCTGAACGGCGAGACGCACGAGGTGATCGGCGTGATGCGCCCGACGTTCCAGGACGTCGTGACCGGTGACGTGAATGCCTGGATCCCGGCGAACCTGGAGCGCACGGAGTCGAACCAGCGCGGCAATCATTATCTCACCGCGATCGCGCGGCTCGAGCGCGGGATCACGCTGGCGCAGGCGCAGGCACAGGTCGACGCGCTCATGAAGCGTCTGGCGGAGGAATTTCCGGACAGCAACGCCGACCGGCTGTTGCGCGTGGTTCCGCTGCACGAGGACGTCGTGGGCGAGTCCGCCTCGGCTGTGTACGTGCTCATGGGCGCGTCGGGTCTCGTGCTCCTCATCGCCTGCCTCAATGTGGCGAATCTCTTCATCACGCGCGCCATCGCGCAATCGCGCGACACGGCCATCCGTACGGCGCTCGGCGCCGGTCGCCAACGGCTCATCGGACAGCGGCTCACGGAAAGTCTGGTCGTGGCAGCGGTGGGCGGCGCGGTCGGATCGCTCGTCGCGTGGTGGGGCGTCAAGGTCCTCCTGGCCGTGAGTCCCACGTCGCTGCCGCGCGCTGAATCGGTGGGTTTCGATCCGCGGCTCCTGGCGTTCGCGATCGTGGTGACCGCGGTGACAGGACTGCTCTTCGGCGCCTGGCCCGCACTCCGCGCCGCACGCGCCGATCCGCGCGACGCCCTGCACGACGGATCGCGGGGCAACACCGGCGGCCGCGCGAGTCGTCGCGCGCGCGGCGCGCTCGTCGCAAGCCAGGTCTCGGTGTCGCTCATGCTCCTGGTGGGCGCCGGTGTGCTGATCCGGTCGTTCATTGCGCGTCAGAACGTCGACCTCGGCTTCCAGTCGGCAGAAGTGGCGACCTTCGAGGTGCACCTGCCGCAAGCTCGTTATGCCGCGCCCGAGTCGCGCGCGCGGTTTCACGACGCCTACATGAGCCGCTTGCGCACACTCCCTGGCGTGGAAGCGGTCGCGGTGACGTCGTGGCTGCCGGCAAACGGTCGTTATCACGTCTGGGGATACGGGATCCGGGACGCGGCCGGGGAACGCGAGTGGCTCGCCGCGCAGGTGCGGGTGATCGACGGCGACTTCCTGGGCGCGATGCGAGTCCCCCTGATCCAGGGCCGCAGCTTCGCCGAATCCGACGGACTGGACACGGCCGGGGTGGCGCTCATCAGTCACTCCCTCGCCACGCGCGTGTACGGCGCCTCCGATCCGCTCGGCCAGCGGTTCCGCATGAGCGGGCGCGACTTCACGGTGGTCGGCGTGACAGGGAACGCGGCGCAGGACGCGAGCGGCGCCGAGACCGACGTGGTGTACCTGACGCACGACCAGTTCGCCGCCAACCGTAACTGGGCCCTCACGTACGTCGTGCGCACGAACGGCCATCCGGAGCAGGTGATCGCTCCCGCGCGGAACGTGCTGGGAGAGCTCGATCGCGCGCTCGTGCTGCACCAGCCCCGCACCATGGACGCGGTCCTGGCGCGCCACCGCTCACGCGAGCGCTTCACCATGCTCCTCATGGGGACCTTCGCCGCGATCGCGCTGTCGCTGGCCGCCGTGGGCGTGTACGGCGTGCTGTCGTACGCCGTCACGCAGCGCACGCACGAGATGGGCGTGCGGATGGCGTTAGGCGCCCATCCATCGCACATCCGGTCCATCGTGATCCGTCAGGGACTCGTGATCGCTGGCGTCGGCATGGCGGCCGGGCTCGCGGGAGCGCTCGCGCTGAGCCAGGTGCTCGATTCGCTCGCGTTCGGCGTGAGCCCGCGCGATCCGGTCGTGTTCGTCACGGTGAGCCTGGTGCTCGCCGCCGTCGTCGTGCTCGCGGCGTACGTGCCCGCGCGCCGGGCAACCCGCGTGGATCCGCTGGAATCGTTGCGAGCGGGGTGACGGGGTCTCGCTCCGGTGTGGGTATCCTGCCATTCGGCCCGGATGAGCCCCCGCTCCTCGAGGCGGTAGAGCGCGGGGTAGAGCGAGCGCGCGTTCACGTGCAGCACGTCCTGCCAGATCGCCTGGATGCGGAGGCTGCAGGTCGTAGCCGTTGGTCGGCTCCGCGCGCAGGAGCTGAAGGACGATGAGGTCGAGGGTGCCCTGCAGGAGAGGGGCGTGCCTGCCGGCCCTGGCGTGATGACTAGACGGTCTAGTGATGGCCCCGGGATGGCACCGGATCACTAGACCGTCAAGTGGTCGCCGCCCCCCGCTGTCATCCCGAGCGAAGCGGGGGATCTGCGCTCCTTACTCCGTGACCGGCTGTGCCTTCGAGTGCACGGCGAACGCCGCCCCCTGCGGATCCATGAGGACCGCGATCCGGTCGCCGCCGGGGACTTCCATGGGGCCGTGCAGCACCGTCCCGCCCGCCTCCTTCGCGCGCTCGGCCGCCGCGTCGGCGCTCTCCACGCGCGCGTACGGCAGCCAGTGCGGTGGCGCCGGCATCTCGGCCGGCTTGTTGTACATCCCGCCGTACATGAAGCGGTCGCGCCCGAAGATGTTGTACGTGCCCATCGGGCCCATGTCGAACTCGCTCTTCTTCTCCCAGCCGAAGAGCGCCTGGTAGAACGCCTCACCGGCCTTCCAGTCCGTCGTCACGAGCTCATGCCAGGAGAACTCCATGAGCGCGGGATCGGTCTCCTCGCCGTACGACGCCTCGAAGGCCATCAGGGCGAAGACCGCGCCCTGGGGATCCTGCAGCACCGCGAAGCGGCCGACGGTCGGAACCGACTGCGCCGGCACGATCACCGTGGCGCCGAGCCCGGTGGCCTGCGCGACCGTGGCATCGGTGTCGGGGACTTCGATGTATGTGAGCCAGTGCGGCGGGGCGCCCGCCTGCGCCGCCTGCTCGGGGAGCGTCATCACGCCGCCGATCGGCTTTTCGCCCGCCATCCACATCGTGTAGTCGGTGTTGTTCTCCCACGCCTGGGTTCCCCAGCCGACGACCTTCTTGTAGAAGGTCTGCGCCGCGGCGGGGTCGGTGGTCATGAGTTCGTGCCAGACGATGCGGCCGCGGATGGCCGGGACGCTCTGAGGGGTCTGCGTAGCAGGATTCGTCATGGTTCACCTGGTTCTCTTCGAGGAACGGCAACGCTCGCCCGTCCCGGGCGGCGCGTCAAGACAAGCTGGGATGGGCCGCGTGCCGTGAGGGGTCGGTCGCAGGCGACGGTCGCCGCCGGATGCCCACCTATCCCTACAACGGGCCCGTCGAGCTCCTTTGAGACAAGGGCGGCTGACGCGGTGCACCGATCATCGACGCCTGCGAAGTTCCTCGGCTGAGCGTCGGCGCCTCCCGCGCGGAACGGGAATCGCGACGGAATGGTACGCGCGGCAATCTTTCGGTGACGCACCGGCCGAGCGTACGTTGCCTGGTGACGGGTCCACGATCCGAGCAAGCCGTGCCCGTCACCGCCAGGCTGTCCAAACTCTTCTACGATCGCCTCGGCGAGGAAATCGCCAACGAGCTGGTGGAGTGGTTCAACGCCGTGGACGCGACCTACCGGGCCGACCTCCGAGAGCTGCATGAGCTGAACTTCGCGCGGTTCGACGCCAAGGTCGAACAGCGCCTGGCGGCGCTCGACGCGAAGCTGGAGCGGCGCCTGGTCCGAATGGACTCGAAGATCGATCGGCTCAGGAGCGAGCTGGGATCGCAGGTCGATCAGTTGCGGCGCGAGCTGGGATCGCAGGTCGATCAGTTGCGGCACGACATGGGATCGCAGGGCGATCGGCTGCGCATTGATCTGGAGATGAGGATCGACCGGCTCGAGGGCGGGCTTCGTGGCATGGAGGCGACCTTCGACGCGAAGCTCGCCGCGCAGGACGAGCGCCTGAAAGCGACGATGGAAGAGCGATTCGCCAGGCAGACGCGCTGGCTGTTCGCGAACATGATGGTCGCGTGGCTGGGCGTGTTCGCGACGCTCATTGGGCTCTGGATGCGGTGACGGCCACGACCCGATTCAGCGCGGCAGCCTTCCATCGAGCAGCGACCGGATCGCCGGCAGCAGCACCGGCCACGTCGTGGATCGCGGGCTCGCGATGTCGAAGTGCCCCGCGCCCGGGATCACGATGAGCCGGACGGAATCCCCCGCTCGCGCGGCGGCCTCAACGTACGCGTTGACCAGCGGCCGGGGGACGAAGTCCTCGTGCTCGGGCCACACCAGCACCTGCGGGACGCCTAACGGCAGGAGGTTGGTCGGCGACGACTGCGCGTAGCGCTCGGGCACCGTCTGCGGCGTGCCGCCATGCAGCGCGGTGATCACGGTGTCGCGGCAGAGGCCCTGGTATCCCTCGATGTTCGCCGTCATGTCGAGTGGACCGGCCAGGTCGATCGCGCCGCGGACGGCGAGGGGCGCGGCCATGAGCAGCGGGCTCCCGGCCGGGACACGCGATCGCGCCGCCGCCCAGATGGCGAGGTGTCCGCCGGCCGAGTGGCCGAGTACGACGACGCGTGAGAGATCGAGATTGTGCCGGGGCGCGAGCGTGCGGAGATGATCGACGGCGCTGCCCACGTCCCGCCAGGTGTTCGGCCATCCGCCGCCGGGCTGGCCCACGCGGCGATACTCGACGTTCCAGCTCGCGATGCCCTCGTCGCGGAGGGCGTCGGCCATGGGCGCCAGGTCGCGCGTGGTGGCGTACGCGGCCTTGAAGCAGCCCCCGTGTACCAGCACCACCACAGGATGCGGTCCCTGGCCCGGCGGGATGCGCAACTCACCGAACTGGCTCGAGTCGTCGCCGTAGGACACGCGGTGATCCGGCTCGCGCGCCGGTAGCGCCGCGAGTTCCCCCGGCGCCATGCGTGGTGCGGAGCCGGTCGCAGAGTCGGGCGGTGGCGCGGCGCCGCGATCGCAGCCCATGACGAGTGTGAGGAGCGCTGCAGCGGCTGCGATCCAACGGGCCTTGGGAATGGACATCCTCATCAGGGCTCCGGCGCGAAGAAGTTCCGCCTTGAACTACGGTCGGCTGGCGCAATCTCAGTCGACCGCCGAGGCGAAGAACGCCACGAGGTCGATATCGAGCGGAGCCACGTCGCCGCGCGGCTGCCACCGCAACACCTCGGCCAGGATCTCGGGACGCTCGTCGTCGGGACGCCAGCGCTCCACCACGCGCGCGTCCGGGTCGATGATCCAGTACTCCGGCACGCGCTGCTGCTGATAGATCACGCGCTTGCGCAACCGATCCGCGCGCGCCGTGCCCGGCGATACGACCTCTACCGCCAACACCAGCGCCGTGACGTCGCGCCAGTTCCTGGGGCGACGCTCCGCGGCCGGGACGACGAACAGATCCGGCTGCAGCAGCCGCCGCGGCGAGAACTCGACATCGGCCGGAGACAGCATCGCCCATCCGAGCCCGTGCGCCTCGACGTGCGGCGCCAGCAGCAGGTGGAGCCGTCCCACGATGCTCTGATGGTCCCAGCTCGGCGCGGGGCTCACGAAGAGCTCGCCGTCCAGGACCTCGTACCGCTTCCCGTCGTCGGGGAGCGCGCGGGCCATCTCGGCCGTCCACTCGGTTTCTGGTGCGGGCATGCCCATAGCGTACGCTCGGCTCGGCGGCGGTGGCAAGCGAACATGAGCCGAGGATAGGCTTCAGGCCGTCCGGCTCCGCCATCAAGTCATTGCGTCGGGCATCATTCGAGCGCGTGGCTTGAAGACGGGCTCATGACGCCATCAGGCTGGCGCTCCTTTCCCCGAGTGGTCACGGCACTGCGTGAGTCCACTCCCTGTTCCATCACCGGCGCATGGTAGAGCCGGTGTCGAGAAGTGTGTCCACTCTCTCGCCACCTGGGGTCATCGTCTTTCGCTTCAGCATCAAGCGTGGTTCCGTCCGCAACGAATCGAGACGCAGCCGCTGTTCGGCCGTCAGGATGGTTCGCAGCTCGGCATCGACCGAATCAGCCACACGCCGGAGCCGTTCGCCCAGTTCGACGAGTACTTCCCGTGAGCGCGGCTCGCTGCGCGACACGATCGAGTCCGCCTGACGTCGCTGCTCCGGCGTAAGGTCGAGCCGGTCGAGGACGCCGGACATGTCATCCAGCGTCGCACGAATCCCGAAACGCGGTGAGACCAGACGATCGCCCACGATACCCGCTGAGGCGCCGGCGACGAATGCCAGCAGCACCAGTGAGGCGACCGTGATCCAGAGTCGCTTTGGCGGAGGCTGACTCATCGACGATATCCCTGGTATGTGGTGAGCAGTTCACCATTGGTGGGCACGTGACTCGACAGGGCCCACGTTTCGATCGTCGCCGTCAGATCGACTCCCGTGTCTCTCCGGCGCTGCGCGAACACCAGCGTCCCAGCCAGGAGCAGCAGTACCGCGGCCACGGCGGCGAGGCCACGCTGTGCGCGTGCCATCCACGCCGCCCATTCCGGTCGGGATGCACGCGTCGTGATCCGCTCGAGAACCGCCCGCATCACTGCGTCGGTGCGGGGACCATTCTCGCCGACGTCGAGGGCTCGAAGATCGAGCCGCGGGCCCCCGCGCTCCCCAGGCGTCTCAGTCATGATCCGGCTCCATCGCTGAAAGGTCGGAGAGCAGGCCCCGCAGCCGTTTCCGGGCGTCGCTCAGATGGCGGCGTGACATCACTTCCGAGAGGCCGAGTCGCTCGGCGACCTCGGCGTGTTTCCATCCCTCGTAATCGTGCAGCAGGACGACCTCGCGTTGAATCGCGGGAAGCGCAAATAACGCCGCGGTCAACCGCGCGCGGAGCTCCTTGAGTGTTGCGTCGCGGTCGGCGCGACCAGCGGCCGCGACGGTCGTCCCGGCTTCGAGCGGCTCCGTGGCGCGAAGATCCAGGTAGTCGCGTCGATTGTGTGCGATATTCCGGACAATCGTCATGATCCAGTGACTCACGCGCCGTGCATCGCGACACTCGCGCATCCGCTCCCAGCAACGCACGAACGCGTCCTGGCAGACATCCTCGGCATCATGCCGATCGCCCACTTGCGCGAACGCGACGAGAAACGCCATGCGAAAATACCGCCGCATCAGGACCTCGAATGCGGCGGTGTCGTTCCTGAGAATGAGCGCCACCAACTCCTCGTCCGACTGCGACATGCCTCCGTTCGACCGCTGCGCGCGGTATCGCCTGACTATCCTCCAGGACGGCGTAGCACACGCGTGCCACCAGGGATCGTGCGGCCGAGCGACTTGGCGATCTCCTGCGCCACCACGGTACCGGCAGAGGGATC
>DATIGO010000252.1:0-17816 GCA_035454665.1 Gemmatimonadaceae bacterium
CGCCGCACGACTCCTCGCGCGCGAGCGCGTCCCGGCAGAGCACTTCCGCGAACTCCATGAAGTCGGCCACGCGGAGCGCCTTCTCCAGTGCGACGTTGTACTCCTCGCTCACCCCGGGGACCCGCACCTCGCGCCAGAAGCGCTCCCGGAGATCGGCGATCTGCCCGATCGCCTTTTCGAGCCCGCGCTCGTTCCGCGCCATCCCGCAGTGATCCCACATGATCCTGCCCAGCTCCTGGTGCAGCGCATCCACCGTGCGGACGCCCCGCACGCGCAACAGCGCGTCGATGCGCGCGCTCACGTCTCGCTCGGCCTGCTCGAAGGCTGGATGGTCGGTCGCGACGGGATTGCGCTTCGTGATCGCCAGGTAGTGCGCGATGGTGTGCGGGACGATGAAGTAACCGTCCACGAGCCCCTGGAGGAGCGAGTTGGCTCCCAGCCGGTTGGCACCGTGGTCGGAGAAGTTCGCCTCGCCCAGCACGTACAACCCGGGGATGTTGCTCATCAGGTGGTAGTCCACCCAGAGCCCCCCCATCGTGAAGTGCGCCGCCGGATAGATGCGCATCGGGACGCGCGCGGGGTTGTCGCCGGTGATCTTCTCGTACATCTCGAAGAGATTCCCGTACCGCTCGCGGATCACCGCCTCGCCCAGCCGGTGGATGGAACCGGAAAGGTCGAGATAGACGCCCAGTCCGCCGGGGCCCACGCCGAGTCCCTCGTCGCAGACGCGCTTGCAGGCGCGGGCGGCGAGATCGCGGGGGCAGAGATTCCCGAACGACGGATACAGCCGCTCGAGGTAGTAGTCGCGCTCCGATTCCGGAATGCTGGCGGGGGCACGATGATCCCCGCGGACCTTGGGGACCCAGACGCGCCCGTCGTTCCGCAGCGACTCCGACATCAGCGTGAGCTTCGACTGATGCTCTCCCGTGACCGGGATGCAGGTCGGGTGGAATTGCGTGAACGACGGATTGGCGAAGAAGGCGCCGCGCTTGTACGCGCGATACGTCGCCGTGACGTTCCCGCCGAGCCCGTTGGTCGAGAGGTAGAAGACGTTGCTGTAACCGCCGGTTGCGAGCACCACGGCATCGGCGGCCCAGCGCGCGAGCTGCCCCGTCACGAGGTGGCGCGTAACGATCCCGCGCGCGTGGCCATCGACGAGCACCAGATCCTGCATCTCCACGCGCGTGTGCATCCGCACATGTCCGAGCCCGACCTGCCGGCTCAGGGCCGCGTACGCGCCGAGCAGGAGCTGCTGCCCCGTCTGCCCGCGCGCGTAGAAGGTCCGCGAGACCTGCACGCCGCCGAAGGACCGCGCGTCGAGCTGTCCGCCGTACTCGCGCGCGAACGGCACGCCCTGCGCCACACACTGATCGATGACGTTGCCGCTGATCTCCGCGAGGCGATAGACGTTGGCCTCGCGCGCGCGGAAGTCGCCCCCCTTGATGGTGTCATGGAAGAGGCGGAAGGTGCTGTCGCCGTCGTTCCGGTAGTTCTTGGCCGCGTTGATGCCGCCTTGCGCGGCGACGCTGTGGGCCCGGCGCGGGCTGTCCTGGAAGGTGAAGCAGTCCACCTCGTACCCGAGCTCGGCCAGCGTCGCAGCGGCCGACGCGCCGGCCAGTCCCGACCCCACGACGAGGATCCGGTACCGGCGCTTGTTCGCCGGGCTCACGAGCTTCATCTCGTAGCGGCAGCGCTCCCACTTGTCGGCGAGCGCCCCGGCGGGGATGCGTGGGTCGAGCATCACGGCGCGATCCCTCCGGGAAGCGCAACCCGTCCCGCGTAGATCAGGATGGGAATGGAGCAGTTGCCCAGCACGAGCGCGGCGACGGCCGAGGCGGAGACGACGCGGATCAGCGTCAGGTAGCTCTCGTGACGGAAGCCTAACGTCTGAAAGACGGAGGTCGCGCCGTGCCAGAGGTGCATGCCCAGCAGCACCATCGCGACGACGTAGCTCCCCGTGATCCACGGGTTCTGGAACGACCACACGACCGCGGCGTAGACGTCGGGAGGGCGCCCCGCGTCGAGGATCCGCGTGGCGGCAGGATCGACGACGCCGAAGGTGAAGTGCAGCAGGTGGTAGACCACGAACGCGAGGACGAGGAGGCCGCTCAGCGCCATGTAGCGGGAGCTGAGTCGCGAGGCGCGGGGCCGGTACCGCCGGTATCCCTCGGGGCGCGCCGCCCGGTTCTCGCGCGCGAGGCTCAGCGTGAGCCAGACGTGGACGCCAAAGAGCGCGAGCAGGCCGAGGCGCATGCCCCAGAGCAGTGGATGCCCCTGCAGCCACGCGGCGTAGGCGTTCAGCGCTTCGGGACCCTGGAACACCTTCATGTTCCCGTACATGTGCCCGAAGAGAAAGGCGATCAGCAGGACGCCCGTGGCCGCGGTGACGAGCTTGCGACCGATGGAGGAGCCGAACAGCCGGACCAGCCGATTCATGCCGATGGGTCTCCGGGGGCGTGGCGCGCGGCGATTCGCAATCCCACGCGGCGTTTGCCTCCAACATGGGGATGGCGGCAGCCGCAGCCGTCGGGATTCTGCCGCGCCCCGCTCCGGTGCATGCCCTACACCACCGAGGTGCCCCCCCCGCGCTCGTGCGCATCGTCCAGGGGGCCAGCGCGGGTCCTCCTGGACGGCGCGCCCCACGCCGGGACGGCGGCAAACGCCGGTACTACGCCTCGTTCATCGGTTCACTCCGCACCGCCTGCCTGCTCGATCCGTCGCATGGCCGGCTCGCTCACGAAAATGGGCGCGTGGAACCGCCGCCCCCACGAGAGCGCTGTCACGTGGCGATACTCGTGCCCGGTGGTCTCGCCGTGTCCGGGATGCAACCGCTTCCAGATGGACGCGCGCACGTTTGGATCCGCCCCGCGCGCGAGGAGGAGCTCGGTGAACGGCGCCACGAACGGGCCACGTTTCCGGTAGTTCATCCAGAAGTTGGGCTGCGACACCACCGTGTTGAAAAGCGCCGTGAAGCCGCCAAATCCACTCGCGCCCACGCGGGCACGGACGTTGGGATCCGCCCCGCGCTCCAGGAGCCAGCGCCCGATCTCGAGCTCGTCGTACTCCACGCACATGTGCAGCAGGGTCGTGCCCGAAAGCGGCGTGCCGACGGTGGCGTCGATCGGATCGCCGCACCCCAGCTCGGGCGGGTAGATCTCCTCGTGCGAAAACGTCCGCGCAAGGAGCCCGGGATCTCGCCGCAGCTGTTCCTCGAGCAGGTCCAGGCGCCCGCGGTGCAGCGCCATGGTCGGCGTGTCCGGATAGCGGAGCCCGTGCTCCGCGTACATCTCGAGGATGGCATGCTTGGCGCTCGGCTTGCGCGAGTCGGTGCAGAGCACGGTCTCGACCGGGGCCAGCACCTTGCCGTCCGCGTCGTACATCGGCGGGTCGAAGCTCAGGACGTAAGCGGTGCCCTCGACATTCAGCGTATACGCCGGGCCGCCGAGTGCGTGAGCCGGGACCGGCGGATTGCCCGCCAGCTCACGGATCATCTTCGCCGTTCCGATGTGCCCCTGGAGGACGGCGCGGCCGATCGCCTGCCTGTGGTCCTTCGCGCCGAGGTCATGGAGCATCCGGATGATGCGATCGCGCCCGGCGTTCGCCGCGTAGGTCATCGGCGGTCCCCAGTTGCTGTCCCTCCGGATGAGGACCTCGTCGGTGATCAGCTGAGGGCTGCGCGTGACGAGGGACCGGACCGTGTCGACATCGTCGGCCCAGATGGCGGCCACCAGCTCGACGGCCTGCGCGAGCCGCGGCCAGCTCGACGCCTGGTAGCTGCGCGCGAGCACGAGCTGCGCGTCGGCGAGCCTGGCCGACGCGGGATCGGGCGGCGCGGGATGCAGCTCGCGCAGCTCGGCGATCGCGTCGGGATCACCGCCGTGAAGGGCGCGCAGGAGGTCCTTGGCCTGGTGCTTGAGGTGGTCCAGGTCGGGGACGACGGGAAGTTTTCGCTTCGGCATGGCCGTCGATGCGGGCTATCCGCTCGACGGCGGCACGAGACCCAGGAGCCGCAGGTAGGTGACCAGGTTGCCGTAGTGCAGGTTCGCGTGGAAGGTGTTCACGACGAGTGGTCCCACGGCTCCCGACGCGTACGCCGCGACGCACTGCGCGGTCGCGGCCCGCAACCGGGCCGAAAGCGTGGCCTTGTCGAGGCCGCCCTCCGCCGTGGCGTCGGACCACTGCGCGTTCCGCCCCGCCGCGCGGCCGCAGTAGTAGTGATAGGCGTCAACGATGTGGCCAATGAGCTGGCCTAACGTGCGAACCGTGCCCACCGGTTGGTAGCCGTAGCGCCCCTCGGGGACCAGCTCGGCGGCCTTCGCGATGTGGCCGCTCACTTCCTCGAATGCGCCGCGGAGCTGGTCGCGGGGGAGTGTGGCGCTGGATGCGTCTGCGGATGGGGCCGGGGACCCGCTCGCGCGAGCCAGCACGAACGTTCCCGCTTGATTGCCACGGGTGACGCGCCCGATGGCCGTCCCCTGCACCACCGTTCCCTCGAGGATGAGCTGCACGCCCTCCTGCCCCGTGATCCCCAGCTCGAGGCGCACCGCGCCGGTGGCGGCATCATAACTCCCGCGCCGCACGTCGCCCGGCTGATCGAGCCCCGTCATGGTCCCGCCAACCTCGCCGCCGACGGCACGGAGCTGCAGCGTGACCGGGTTGGACGGATTCGTACCGGGACCGATCCGCCCGATCCACGTACCGGTGATCGGATCCGTCGCGGGGGCCGACTGTCCCGACGCGCCCGCGGAGGGAAGGAGCGCGACGAGAAGCGCGCACGCGAGCCCTCCCGTGCAACGCGTGAGATGCCTGACGCGTGTTCGGTCAGGCCGCAGGGATGCGACACGGACGGACATGACGAGCCTCCTGATGTGGCCCGTGGTCCGCTGGCGTCGGGCAAGGAGGTTCGTGGGAACCGTTCGCTCGGCTTCACCTGACAGGTGGACTCGGTCCTTCCCGCGGACGGGGGGCGCCCTGCGCGCCGTGGCTTGAGCCTCGATCATGCCGATCCCGGCGCCGGCTGTCAAGCGGAGCGGCACGCTTCATTCCACTGCGCCGTCCCTCGCCGCTTGCCGGAGGCGCCATCTTTCGAGGCATGATCGACTCGCACGTGGCCGACTCGCCGTCCATGGGCATCGCGGAAAACGCGATGACGCGTCGCGCGATGACCTCGCAGCCGACAGGTGACTGACGAGTGGCGCTCCACGTCGTTCTCGTGCAGCCCGAGATCCACTGGAACACCGGAAACGCGGGGCGGACGTGCCTGGCCGTGGGCGCGACGCTGCACCTCGTGAGGCCACTCGGCTTCTCCCTCGACGAGCGCGCGGTGAAGCGCGCGGGCCTCGACTACTGGCCGTTCGTCGACCTGCGCGTCTGGCCCAACTGGGAGGCGTTCGAGCGGGAGCTGCCCGGGCTCGGCGAGCCCTGGTTCTTCTCCACGAAGGCCGGCCGGCTCTTCTGGGACGCCCCGCTCGGCGCGTCGGAGAACGTAGTCCTCGTCTTCGGCCGGGAGACGGGCGGCCTCCCCGCGGTCCTGCATCAGCGATACCGCGAGCGGTTCCTGGCGATGCCGATCGCGTCATCGCACGTGCGATCGCTCAACCTGTCGACGAGCGTCGGCGTGGCGGTCTACGAAGTCCTGCGTCAGCGCCGGGCGGCCGGCCCGCACCGCTGACGGCCGATCGCCCGGATCCGCGTCTCGTGGATACGCGTCGAGGTGGCCCCTCCCCCATGGCGATTGCGACCACCACCCGGGCGCTCTCCCCGCCGGCGCGGCAGGTGTGCCTCGGCTCCGGACCTCGCGCGCGGAGCCGACCGCGCTCCTTCGATCGGGGTAGACCCCGCCGGGCCGCGACGGCGCCGGGGAGGCGCGCAATGGTGGTGTACACCCCATCCATGGCGACCCCCTGCCTGGTACCTGGCTCTGGAGCCGTCGGATGCGCCGTGTCGCCCAAGGCGACGAGCGCAGGCCGACGGGGACGAGGGAGGATCGGAGACCCTTCCTCCCCATGCCGGTCGGCGTCGAAACCGCGCACGCAGCGTCCACCCGCCTGTTAGGTTCCCTGTGACATGAAGGAGTCAACGACACCCAGGAATCCGTGGAGCGCGCCGCCGACGGCGAAGGCGAAGAACACCGTCCAGCGGTCCGTGACCGCGCTCCTGGATGAGCTGGCGCCCGAGCGGGTCGTCAGGCGCGTCGATCAGTTGCCGGGTCCGGTCGAGCAGCACCGCACGCCAACGGGTTGTGTGCTCCAGACGGCGGCCTGTGCGCTGAGCGTCTCCTGGTTCGTCGACGGTGGCGCGGACGCGCCGCTCGGAGAGCTTCACGTGATCCTCTGGCGCGGGAAAGTGGCGCGCCGTGGGGCCACGCGCGACCGGAAAGGCGCGACGGTCCTCGCGGAGCTCGTGCTGCGGCCGATCGAGCCCCTGGGGGACGAGTGCGTCTGGCGAGCCACCGACGGGTCGCAATACGATGCGGCCTCGCTCGCGGCCCGGTGTCTTGCGATGCTCGAAGAACAGATCGTTCGCGGGGACGCCTGATCGCAGCTCAGGCTGGCGGTGGCTTCCGCTGCAGGCGAGCTGGCGTCAGAACGTGCAGAATGCAGGACGCCGGGATCGAGGCAGCCAGTGCTGCTACGCGCGACCGCCGATGCCCGCCGATGACCGCCGATGACCGCCGATGACCGCCGATGACCACCGAACTCCGTCTCTGCCTCCGCCGACCTCCGCCTGCTCGCGCCCTCGCAGCTCGTTCCGACCGGTACGGCTACTCCGACCGCAAGGCCTCGGTGGGATCCACGCGGGTCGCGCGGCGCGCCGGCAGGTAGCACGCGAGCAGCGCAACGCTGCCCAGTATCGCCGCCACGATGGCGAACGTGACCGGATCGAAGGGCGGCACCTCGAACAAGAGGCTGCGGAGGACCGGCATGAACCCGAGCGCTGCCGCCGTCCCGAGGCCGATACCGACGGTGGCAAGGCGGATTCCGTGACGCAGCACGAGTCGCTGCACGTCGGCCGGCCTGGCACCCAGCGCCAGCCTCACGCCGAACTCGCGCACGCGACCGTTCACGCCCAGCGACACGACGCCATAGATCCCGACCGCGGCGAGCAGGAGCGCCATCAGCGCGAAGCCCGCCAGCAGCACGTTCGTCAGGCGGCGCGGGACCAGCGTGGTCGCGAGCGCCTGGTCCATCGTCCTGATGTCGAAGAGCGGCAGGCCGGGATCGAGCGAGACGACCTGCCGGCGGATCGCCGGCACCAGGGTGGCCGGCGGGAGCTGGGAGCGCACCACGACATGCATCCGCCACGGCGTCACCTGGCCGAAGAGCTCATAGAGCTGAAGGCTCGTCTCCTCGTCGAGTTGTGCGTGCTTGACGTTCGGCACCACGCCCACCACGGTCAGCCATGGATTGTCCGCCGGGTCGCCAACATGTCGCACCCGCTTGCCGATCGGATCCTCGCCGGGCCAGTACCGGTCGACGAAGGATTGATCGACGATCGCCACGCGCGTCCCTGACTCCAGGTCCGACGCCGCGAAGGGACGGCCGCGGAGCACCGGCGTGCCGATTGCGGCGAAGTAGCCGGACGATACGTAGCGGATGTTCGCCACCAGCACCGGCTCGCCGGGACGTGGCTCGAGCCCTTCGGCCACCACGTTGTCCTGCGGATTCCCCGGACTGAGCGGCGGGCGGTTCGTGACGCCCGCTTCGCTCACACCGGGAATCGCGCGGACGCGCTCCATCACCCGGCTGTAGAACCCTTGCACGACCGTGTCGCTCGGGTAGCGCTGGTATGGCAGCTGGAGCTGCGCCATGAGCACCTGCTCGACGCGGTACCCGGGATCGATGTGCATCAGGTTGCGAAAGCTGCGCAGCAGAAGCCCGGCCCCGACGAGCAGCACGAGCGAGAGCGCGAGCTGCGCCACCACGAAGGCGTCGCTGGTGCGGCGGCTCGCGCGTCCGCCACTGCTCCGCGTGCCGTCCCGCAGCGCCTCCTGCAGGTCCACTCGTGAGGCACGCAGCGCCGGCGCTGATCCGAACAGGAGCCCGGTGACGAGCGCGATGCCGACGGTGAACGCCAGCACGACGGGATCGAGCGCGACCTCGTCGATGCGCGGAATGCGGTCGGCGGGAAGTCCGCGGACCAACGAGATCACCCACCAGGCCAGCGCCAGCCCGACACCCGCTCCCGCCGCGCTGAGCAGGAGGCTCTCGGCGAACAACTGGGAGCGGATCCGCGCGGGGCTGGCGCCCAGGCAACAGCGGACGGAGATCTCGCGCGTGCGCTGGTTGGCCCGCGCGAGCATGAGATTCGCCACGTTCGCGCAGGCGATGAGCAGCACCAGGCCGACCGCCGCGAGCAGTACGAGAACCGGTGTGCGAACGTCACCCACGAGCGACGTGTTGAGGGACCTGACGACGATCCGCGAGCCTCCGGGCTTCGCATCGGGGAAGACGTCCGGGCGGCTCAGCGCGAAGTCATCGGTCACCCGCGCGATGTCGCGTCGCGCCTCCTCTGGAGTGATCCCCGGGCGCAACCGAGCCACCGTGGACAGGCACCAGCAGTTGAAGCTCTCACCGGTAAGCCGCTGGGGCGCCCAGATGCGGCTCCGGTCCGGAAACTCGAATCCCGGCGGCATGATGCCCACGACCGTCGTGGCCAGGTCGTTCAGGCGGATCGGGCGCCCCACGATGCCGGAATCGCCGCCGAAGCGGGTCTTCCAGAGCGCGTCGCTCAGAACGACCACCAGGCCGCCGTTCGGCCGCTCCTCCTCGCGTCGAAAGCCGCGTCCCACCGCGGGTGCGACCCCAAGCACCTCGAAGAAGTTCGACGAGACGTAGGCGGCCGTGATCCGCTCCGGCTCGCCCTGGCCGGTCAGCGTCATCCCGCCGCGCGGCTCGAAGGCCGCCACCGACTCCATCGTCCTCGTGTGAGTCCGATGGTAGGCGAAGAGTCCGTCCGGGAGAGCGACGACCGGCAGCCCCTTCTCGGGTGCCGTGCCCCAGTACGTCACCAGCCGGTCCGCGTCCGGAAACGGCAGCGGCCGCAGCAGCACCGCATTCACCACGCTGAAGATCGCGGTGTTGGCCCCGATGCCCAGCGCCAGCGTGAGCACCGCCGCGGCCGTGAAGCCGGGTCGGCTGTGCAGCAGGCGCCATCCGTAGCGGAGGTCGCCGAGCAGGGGGGCCAGGCGCGGCCCGCGCGACCCACCCAGTGGCACCGCCGGCGGCCTAGCCGGACGCACGACGCCGAGGAGTGCGTTGCTCAGCGCGTCGTCGTCGCTCAGCGCTTCACGTGCCGCCCGTGCCGCCTCGTCAGGCGAGAGACCCTGCGCGCGGCGCTCGCGCTCCAGCTCCTCGAGGTGCAGCGCCAGCTCCTCCACGATCTCCGCCTCGCGCGCGGGATCCAGACGGAGCGGCGCGAGCCGGCTGCGGACCTCACTGCGCCAGTCAGCCATGTTGAACTCCCGTGACGCGGCCGATGGCCTCGATGAAGGCCTGCCAGCTCCGGCGCTGCGCGGCCAGCACCTTGCGGCCGTCCCTGGTGATCCGGTAGTACCGCCGCCGCCGCTGGCCGGCCTTTTCCACCCAGCGCCCCTCGATCCAGCCGCGCTGCTCCAGGCGGTACAGGAGCGGATAGAGCGAGGCCACGTGGAAGCGCAGCACGCCGCGCGACCGCGACTCGATGAGTTTGCAGAGGTCGTAGCCGTGCCGCGGCTCGTGCTCGATGAGCGACAGGATCAGCAGCTCCGCGCTCCCCTTCTTCATTTCGCGGTCGATCATATGGCCAAGGCTTATATGTCTTAGCCATATATTAGCCGGTCCGGCCCGGGCGTCAAGCGCCGGAGGCGCAAGCCGCCACGCCAGGTCCAGCCGCTGCCGTGGTGGGAACCGGCGCCGGAGAGGCGGTCACCCGTCCGGCTCACCGTCCAATCGGTGGCGCATCACGCGGTCCGCCACGACACCACCGGGCGACGGATTGCCGCTGTCTCATCGGTAGCTGGCGATGCGACTGGCCACGTGACAGGCACCGCGCAGGAGCCGACCTCTCAAGTTGTCTTGACTAATCAGGAGAAGTCGACTAATCTGGGTCGCGATGAAGGCCATCCAGCGGCTGATGACGCTCCCGCAGCTCCGCGCGGTCGCGAATCCCCTGCGACAGGAGCTCCTCGAGCTCCTCGTCGGGAGTCCCCTCACCACCCACGAGCTGGCGGACCGTCTCGCGGTCCCTCCGGGACGGCTCTATCACCACATCGGGATCCTGGAGCGCACGGGGCTCATCCGCGAAGTGGCCCGGCGGCAGCGGCGCGGCGCGATCGAGCGGACGTACCGAGCGACGGCACGCGAATACACGGTCGACGATCGCCTTCTCGCCAGATCGCGAACGCGCCCTGTTGGAGATCCGCTCTCTTCCGCCGTGAGTACGCTGTTCCGGAACGCCGCCGCCGATGTCGAACGCGCCGCGAGCCGCGGCTTGTTCGGCGATCCGGCCGTCACCGAGCGCGTGGTGTTCGAGAAGCAACGGGTTCGCCTGACCGCCACCGACCTGCGACGACTGCGGCGACGGCTTCAGACATGGCTGGCGGACTGTGTGCGCGCCAACGCGTCGGGTGATTCCGAGATCAACGTCGCGGAGGTGGCGATCGTCGTCGGCTTCTATCCAGTGGCGCCGGCGTCCTGATGCGCGCCCACGCGCGGGGTGAGTCGCGACACCGAGAGAACGCGGAACCGTGAAGCGCAAGATCATTCTCGCGGCTCTGCTCGCCCTGGCGGGGGGCGTGGCAACGTCCTGGCGCTGGGCCGCCGAGTGGCTCTACCTCGCGGGAATCGGGGCGGCAGCGACGCTCACGTTCTCTGCCGGAGACAGTACCTCGGTCCCGGTCACGCTGCCGCGCAATCTGATCCTGATCCCCGCGCGCGTCGATGACCGGCAGGTCAATCTCATCCTCGACTCCGGCCTGCAGTTCACGGTCCTCAACGCCGATCGCGCCGCGGAGCTGCGCTTGCCATTGCACGGCGAACGGCAGGTGCCGGGCGGAGGTCCGGGCCACCGCCTCACGGTCGCCTTTGCCCGGAGCGCGACGATCGCGATCGGCGATGCCCGGTTCCGCCCACGCCGTCTCGCGGCGATTCCCTTGTCGTTTCTCGAGCCTTTCATTGGTGAGCGGATCGACGGCATCATCGGGCACGATCTCCTCGCCCAGGCACGAGTGCGCATCGACTATGCGCGCAGGACGGTCACTCTGTCGCGAGGATCCAGTGCTCCCCTGTCGACGGGAGGCACCGCGCTCCCCGTCCGCATCGAAGGTCGAGAAGCCATTGTCGACGTGACGCTGTTTCCCCTGAGCGGGGACAGTGTGGTGGCAGCTCTCAAGGTCGATACCGGGAGCCCGACGGCGCTGGGGGTGGACGGTGGCCTCGTGCGCAGCACACGGTTGGCGGGGAGCAATCAGGCGCGGCGGGAGGTGCCGGGAATCGGGTTGGCCGGCGAGAGCCGGGGTGAGGCCTTTCTGCTGCGAGGTGTGCGCGTGGGCGACGCCGTGTTCGAAACGCCGCTCGTGTATTCCACGCCCACCGATTCGACCACTACTGGTGGCGTGATCGGCGCGGAGTTGCTGCGCCAGTTCACGCTCACGTTCGACTATGCCAACGCGCGCCTCTGGCTCCAGCCCGCGGCCGGCGGCTCGCGCTCCCTGGACTACGACCGCAGCGGACTCCTCCTGGTGGCAGCGGGCCGCGCGTTCGACAGCCTTGTCGTTCGACACGTCGAGTCGCGGTCGCCTGCCGCGCAGGCCGGTGTTCTGCCGGGCGACGTCATCGTGCGCGTCGATTCCATCGGTGCTGAGGCCCTCCGTCTGACCGGCGTGATCTCGGCGCTGATGCACGGCGGCGTGACCACGACCCTCGGCGTCGTTCGTGCCGGGAGATCGATGGCGTTGACGATCAGGCTGCCAGAGCACTATCCCAGCCACCCTGGTCCGCCGTGAAGGCTGCGCCGCGCCATCCCTACGATGCATCCCGCGGTGTCGATGGCATGGATGACCCCCGTGCGCAAGGAAGTTCGCCTTCGCGCACACTCGCAGGCTCTCCATCGTGACAAGGAGCAGCCCGAGGTGGACTTCCTGCCCTGCCTCGTCGCCCTGCCCTGACCGCGGCCGCGATCGACGAGGATCATCGCGCCCGGCGCGCCGAAAGCCCGTCAGGGCTTCGATCATTGCCGGATTCGCGAACCGGTGGTACCTTGTTCCCCGGAGTCGCTCCGAGGAACGGATGCACACCGACGAACTCACCCTCGTCAACGGGACGCTCGATCTGCTGGTGCTCCGCACCCTCGCCTGGGGGCCGCGGCACG
Source organism: Gemmatimonadaceae bacterium (assembly GCA_035454665.1). Classification (GTDB taxonomy): domain Bacteria; phylum Gemmatimonadota; class Gemmatimonadetes; order Gemmatimonadales; family Gemmatimonadaceae; genus DATIGO01. The sequence continues at coordinate 12,349 of DATIGO010000252.1, forward strand.
GCTTCGCCATCGCGAAGTGGATCCGCGAGACCTCCGACGACGCCATCCTGGTCGAGGACCGCGCCCTGTACCTCGCGCTGCACCGTCTCGAGGAGCGCCGGCTCGTCGAGAGCGAGTGGGGACTCTCCGAGAACAACCGCCGCGCCCGGTATTACCAGCTCACGCGCCTCGGTCGCAAGCAACTCCAGGCCCGCGAGGAACACTGGACGCGCTACGTCGAAGCGGTCTTCAAGATCCTCGGCGCCTCCGGCCGGCAGCGGGCCTGAGCGTGCGTGACATCCGGATCCCCGGCATTCGCCGCGCACTCCGCGCTTCGTCGCGCCGCGCCGTGGACCGCGAGGTGGACGAGGAGATCCGCTTCCACATCGAGGCACGCACCGAGGAGCTCATGCGCCTCGGCCTCTCCGAGCGCGAGGCGAGCGAGCGGGCCCGTGCCGAATACGGTGACGTCGCAGCGAGCCGGCGCGAGCTCACACGGATCGACCAGCGGCGTGCCGGGCTCGAGCGCCGCGAGGAGATGCTGATGACGTTCCTCGACGATCTGTCGTATGCGGCGCGGAGCCTCTCCCGCCGCCCGGCGCTGCTCATCGTCACCACGCTCACGCTGAGTATCGGCATCGCGGCGAACGCGATCATGTTCGGCGTCGTGGACCAGCTGCTGCTGCGGCCGCCGGCGCACGTCGCCGGGCCGGATCTGGTCAAGCGGATCTACTACCGCGACGTGGAGGCCGGACAGGCGAGATTCGGCTCTTCCACGGTGTATCCCGTGCTCACGGCACTCCGGGCGTCGACGTCCAGCTTCTCCGACCTGGCGGCGTACAGTGACGCGAGTCCGTTCAGCCTCGGCACCGGACGGGATGCCCAGAGTGCGTCGGTACAACTCGTCTCGGGCAACTGGTTCCGCCTGCTCGGTGTCAGGCCATCGTTAGGCCGCTTCTTCATCCCGGATGACGACGTCGTGCCACACGGCCAGCCCGTCGCGATCCTCGGTTACGGCTTCTGGCAGCAGCAGTTCGCCGGCGACACGGGCGCGCTCGGACGGAGCATCCAGCTCCAGGGCAAGACGTTCACCATCGTGGGCGTGGCCCCGCGCGCGTTCGCCGGCATCGACCGCCGGCGCGTGGACGTCTGGCTGCCCGTCAGCGCGATGGCCGACGAGGCGCTCGGTCCCGGCTGGCACAACACGGACAACCACTGGTGGGCGCAGATCATCGGACGGCTCCGTCCGGCCGCGACGCCCGAAGCCGCGGCGGCGGAGGCCACGCTCACCTACCGCGGATTCGTCCGCAAGTGGAACGACCGCTGGCGCGACTCCACGAGCTCGATCATCCTCTCGTCGATCGTCGCCACCCGCACGCCCGAGGGCATCACCCGCGAGAGCCGGGTTTCGCTGTGGCTCATGGGCGTCTCGGTCATCGTCCTGCTGATCGCGTGCGCCAACGTCGCCAACCTGCTGATCGCGCGCACGCTCGAGCGACGCCGCGAGATCGCCGTCCGCATGGCCCTGGGCATCGGACGCGGCCGGCTGGTTCGCATGCTGTTCGCGGAGGCGGGCCTGCTCGCGTTCCTGGGATCGCTCGCCGCGCTCGGCATCTGGCTTGGCGCGAGCCGCGTGGTGCAGGATGTGCTCCTCCCCAACGTCGCCTGGAGCGAATCGCTGCTCGACCTCAGGGTCTTCGGATTCACGCTCGGGGTCGCGGTGCTGGCCATGCTGCTGGCCGGCGTGGCGCCCGCGCTCCAGGGCATGAGCACGCGCGTATCCGAGGGGCTCAAGGCGTCAGCCCGGCAGGTGGCCGGCGGGCGCGGGCGGCTGCGGTTTGCCCTCGTCCTGGCGCAGGCCGCTCTTTCGGTCGTCCTCCTCGTGGGTGCGGGGCTCACGGTGCGGAGCCTGAACAGGGTGGTCTCACGCGAGGTCGGCATCGACCGCGATCGCGTCCTCCGCGTGACGATGCCGCTCTCGAGCTTCGGTTTCGAGCGCCCGCAGATCGAGGAGATCTACCGGCGCGGAATGGAGCGCGTCCGCCAGATCCCCGGCGTCACGAACGTCGCCGTGGCGCGCCTGACCGTGCCGATGGGAAGCGCGAGCGCGAGCTCGTTCTCGGTTCCCGGGGTGCCGGACCAGGATATCCCCGGCGGCGGTCCCTACAACTCGGCAGTCACCTCCGGCTTCTTCCGCGCAATTGGCGCTCCGCTCGTCGCAGGACGCGACTTCACGCCTGACGAGGAACGAACCACGTCCCGCGTGCTCATCGTGAACGAGATGGTAGCCAGGGCGTACTGGCCGGATGCGAGTCCCATCGGGCGGTGCGCGAAGTTCGGTAGTGATACGCTGTGTTCGGTGGTCGTGGGCGTCGTACGGAACGTCCTGCAGTTCAGTCTCATCCGGGATGACCGCGCGATTGTCTACGCGCCGCCGAGCCACCCCGGCGTCGGCGATGCCCTGCCCCGGGGCATGCTCGTGCGGGTGGCGGGCGACCCGAAGACGATCATCCCGCTGGTACGCGCGGAGCTGCAGGCCCTCTCGCCCTCGATGCCGTTCGTCACGGTGCGGCCCTACTCGGAGCTCGTGGCGGCGCAGCTGCAGCCGTGGCGCCTCGCCGCGACCATGTTCGCGCTGTTCGGCGTGATCGCGCTCGTCATCGCGGCCGTTGGGCTCTACAGCGTGATGGCGTACTGGGTGTCGCAGCGCCGCCACGAGATCGGCGTGCGGATGGCGTTAGGCGCCCAGCGGGCCGACGTCGTGCGGCTCGTGGCGCTGCAGTCGTCGCGTGCGGTCGTGGCGGGGCTCATCCTCGGCGGCGTGGTGGCACTCGTGGCGTCGCGGTGGCTGACGGACCTTCTGTATGAAACCTCGGCGCGCGATCCAGTGGTGTATGGTGGCGCGGCCCTGGTGCTGGGGCTTGCCGCGATCGTGGCCAGCGTCGTGCCCGCGCGGCGGTCGACCGCCGTGGATCCCGCTCAGGCCATCAGGGCCGAGTGATGGCCCGGTCTACGTCATGAAGCCGAGCGACCTGGCGACCTTCGGTTGCCGACGCCTCCCTCTCGCCGAAGGCCGCGGCCACGATGCACGAGGTGTCCACGTAGGCGAAGGTCAATCACGCTCCTCGAGGAACCGCTTGAGCGCGCCGCGCGTCCATGGACCGATGGGAAAGGCGTTGGCGTCGCCTGGCGACCGGCGCGCGGCCACGATCGCGCCTCGCGCGTCGAGCTCGGCCAGCCGCTCCTCCAGCGTCTGCGGGCGCACGGACGGATCGACCGGCGCAGCTCGGCGGCCGGGATCCGTGCACGGTGATGACCACCGACCGTCCCTCGCGAACCTGACGTACGAGCGACGACAGTCGGGCCTGGCCTCGTAGAGCGAGTATTCGTCGGGCACGCCGCGTCGTGATCTGGTCAGTCTGGTCATGTCAATGGCGTCCTGGCGCAGGCCATTGACTTCCCAGGAGGCCGGGTGACCTTACGGCACCCTCACCCCGAGCGCCTGATGGTCCTGTCCGTCCCGGCCGCGCTGTTCCTTGCCGCGTCGCTGTTGCAGGAGTCCGTGCTGCCCGCGCCGCCGCGTCTCCCGCTCCCCCGCCCGGCGGCCAACGCGCCGGTGGCCGAAGTCAACGACAACCGGCGCCCCGCCGGTCAGCAGACGGGGGCAACGCTCGCGCTGGCGCTCGACGTGGTCGAAGCCGGCTTCCAGGCCGATGGCCCGCACGATCCGGTCGTGCGTATCCTCGCGTTCGCCGAGCCGGGAAAGCCGCCGCAAGTGCCGGCCCCGCTCCTGCGGGCCCCCCTCGGCACGATGGTCCGCCTCACGATCCGCAACCGCTCCGACTCGGCGGTGATGTTGGGCGGCTTTCGACCCTCGATGCCCGCCGATCGCGACACCGTGCACGTCGCCGCCGGTGCCACGCGCGAGCTCGCATTCCGCCTCGACCGCGTGGGAAACTTCTTCTACTGGGGCGTACTCAAGGGCCTCAACAGTTACGCGGATCGCTACTGGCTCGACTCGCAGCTCACGGGTGCGCTCATCGTCGACGCCGCGGGCACGCCCCTCGGCCCGGCGCGGGATCGCGTTTGGCTGATCACCGAATGGTTCCTCCAGCCGCCGGGCGTCCGCGAGTTCGAGTCCGCGCTGGTCTTCAACGGGAAGGCGTGGCCGTACAATGAGCGCCTGACGCTCGCGCAGAACGATTCCGTGCATTTTCGCGTCATCAACGCGGCGGCCGTTGAACATCCGCTGCACCTCCATGGCTTCTACTTTCGCGTGACGAGGCATGGCGGCGAGCGGGCCGATACGGTGGTGCCCGCGTCGCGACAGCCGCTGCAGAACATGCGGACGATTCCCATCGGCGGATCGCTCTCGCTGTCGTTCGTGCCGACGACGCCTGGCAACTGGGTCTTTCACTGTCATTTCGCCAGCCATGTCGGCGACCACGTGAGCTTGCATGGCGCTCCCGATGCGCACACGCTGACCGCGTCGGGGGGCGACCATGCCGCGCCAGCGCACGACCAGCCCGGTGGCCATACGATGCGTGGCCTGGTGATCGGCATGCACGTCACTCCCGCCCCGGGCTACCAGGAGCCCGTGGTTGCCGATCGGCGGACCATCAATCTCCTGATCCAGAAACGCCGCAACGCGCTCGTGGGCGGACAGACCGCGTACGGATTCATGGTGCAGCGCGGCACCGAGGTGCCCGCGCCGGACTCGATTCGCATTCCGGGGCCGGTGCTGGAGCTCGAGCGTGGCAAGCCCGTGCGCATCCTGGTGAAGAACAACCTGAACGAACCGAGCGGCGTGCACTGGCATGGCCTGGAAATCGAGAGCTTCCCCGATGGCGTCCCGGGCTTCAGCGGCATCGATCAGAAGATCATGCCGCCCATTCCGCCGGGAGGCACGTTCGCGGCGGAATTCACCCCGCCGCGGAGCGGTACGTTCCCGTATCACTCGCACCTGCATGAGCTGCGGCAGATCGGCTCCGGCATGTACGGCGCGATCATCGTGAGCGATGCTCCGCGCGACACCACGCGCGATCATCTGATCGTGGCTGGTGGGGGTGGCCTGCCGGTCTTCTTCAAGCAGGCGCCGAACTTCCTGCTGGTGAATGGCAGCACGCGTCCGGTGCCGTTGCAGATGACCGCGGGCGACACGAATCGCATCCGCATCGTGAGTATTCACGCGGACGAGGTACTGGGCTTCCGGTTCGGCACGGACTCGGGCCCCGCACGCTGGAAACCCCTCGCGCGGGACGGCGCGGATCTTCCACCGTCGTTGCGCAGCCCCACACTCGCGGTGATGAGCCTGGGTCCGGGTGAGACCGCGGACTTCACCTACGTGCCGACGCGGCCGGGACCGATGACGCTGGAGGTGTGGATCAACCGCGGACAGCGCATCGTGCTGCCCGTGGAGGTGAAGGCGCGCCCGGGACCAGAGAGGCGCTAGAGCACCGCCCTCCAGCGAGATTCGCTCGTGGCTCGCG
>DATIGO010000253.1:0-3003 GCA_035454665.1 Gemmatimonadaceae bacterium
CGCGCGACCCCTCGGTCCGCTCCGGGTCCCTATCCGTGCTGCAGCAGCCGCAGCATGCCGGGTCCGTCGACCGGGTCGGAGAAGAGCGATCCCTGCCCGTACTCGCACTCGAAGCGCAGGAGTTCCGCGAGCTGGTCCTCGCGCTCGATCCCCGCGGCCACGGTGCGCATCTGCTTCAAACGGCCTAACGCGATGATCGCGCGCGTGGCGGCGTGGTCCTCGGGACGGCGGGTCACGTGGCTCACGAACGTGCGGTCGATCTTGAGGATGTCCACCGGGATGTCGGAGGGGTCGCCGATGGTCGTGCTGCGCGAGCCGAAGTCGTCGATCGCGAAGCGCACGCCGAGGGCGCGCACCTCGCGCAGGCGGGCCAGGCTGTCGGCCACACTGCGCGCCAGCCCGCTCTCGGCGATCTCGAGCACCAGGCGGTGCGCCTCGATGCCTGACGAGCGGATCGCGTCGGCCACGTCGTGCGCGAATCCCCGGTCCAGGAGCTGCCGCGAGGACACGTTGACGGTGAGGGTGAAGGCACGCTCGGTGCCGATCACCTCCGTCCAGCGCTGGAGCTGGCGGCAGGCCTCGTACAGCACCCAGCGGCCCAGGGGGACGATCAACCCCGTCTGCTCGGCCACGTGGATGAACGCCGCGGCGGGGATGACGCCGCGCTCGCGATGGTGCCAGCGGACGAGCGCCTCGGCGCCCGCGATCCGCCGGCTGCGGAGGATGACGATGGGCTGGTAACGCAACGAGAGCTCGCCTCGTTCCAGCGCGTCGCGGAGCTCCTCGTCGACGGGGCTCTGGTCCGCCGAGGGGGCGTGCGTCTCGGCGTCGAAGATCTCGACCGCGCCGCGGCCGCGGCGCCGGGCGGCGCGCAGCGCGATGTCGGCGTTTCGCAACAGATCGTCGGCGGTGTCCTCGGGGAGGGCGGCGGCCACGCCGATCCACGCGCTCGCGGTGAACTGCCGCTCGCTCACCACCACGGGCGCCGCGAACAGACGCGCCACGCGCTCGGCGATCCGCATGAAGCCGCGCTCGTCGTTGAGATCCTCCACCAGCAGCGCGAAGCGCGTGCCGTCCAGCCGGGCGGCGGAGTCCGACGCCCGCAGCCACGTCTTGATCCGCGTGGCCGCCGCCGACAGCAGTTGCTGGAGCTCCTCGTAGCTCGCGCGGGCGCCCGCGGAGCGGAATCCGTCGAACTCGAGCAGCAGCACCGCTACCGGCTGCTGGCGACGATGCGCGCGCGTCAGCGACTGTTCCACGCGATCGCGGAAGAGCGCCCGCGTCGCGAGCCCCGTGAGCGGGTCGCGGAGCGTTGACTCGTCAGGCGCCGGGATCGCGCCGGGCGCGCTCGCCGGCAACGGAGCAGCGGTCCCGCGCGGGACGCCCGCGTCGACGTCGCCCCGCGGGCTTGCGCCGCCCGCCGCCGCCCTCGACGGCTGGGTCGGGGCCCCGCGGCCGGCGGGCGAGGGCGCGAGCGCCCCGGTCGGCGCCGTCATGGGTGCGCTCGTGCGGGTCCGCCGATCCGCCATGGCGATGCGTCGCTCCTGCGCGGGAGGCGGCGGCGTGGGAAAGGCCTCGGCGACCGAGAGGTCGCGCCGGCTCGCCTGGGACTTCCGGTCCCGGACCACACGCCCGATGAGCACGATCGCGAGGACGAGCACCCCGGCGCCGCCGAGCGCGGGGATCCACGCCCGCGTGGCCAGTCCGGCGGCGAGGGCCGCGGCGCCCGTCGTGAGCAGCACGCCAACGAGCGGAACCGGTACTGACCGGCGATTCTGGGGCATCGAGGTCGCGAGGAGGTGGCCGTTGCGCGCGGGATCGGGCGCTAGTCCCTTCCTTGGCATCCAGTAGACGCACGAGTCACGAAACTGTTGCGGGGCTGCGGGGTGGAGAGCCGGAGGAGGAGCGCGTTCGTCGCGCCGCGACGATCCCGCGCACACCGCCGTACAGCGTCGCGTGTCGGCCGCGCTAGTTTGCAGCCATGTTCGACTTCCAGTTCCACAGTCCCTGGGCGTTTCTGCTGCTGCTGGTGCTGCCGCTCTGGTGGTGGTGGCGCCGCCGCGGCGCGCTGTCGCACGCGATCGTGTACTCGCGCGTCCCGTTGCTGGCCGCGGGGCCACGGGCGGGGCGCGGCTTCGCGCGGCTGCTGCTGGCATTGCGCGTGCTGGTGATCGTCGGGCTGGTCGTGGCGCTGGCCCGGCCCCGCGCCGCAGGCCGCAGCCAGCAGTCCAACAGCGAAGGCATCAACATCGTGATCGCCTTCGACATCTCCAGCTCGATGCTGGCGGAGGACTTTCAGCCGCAGAACCGTCTCGAGGTGGCGCGCGAACGGGTGAAGCAGTTCATCACGTTGCGCAACAGCGACCGGATTGGCGTGGTCGCCTTCTCGGGCGAGGCGCTCACGCAGGTGCCGCTCACCACCGACTATCCGGTGGTGCTGGCCGCGGTGGACAACCTGCAGCCCGGGCAGCTCGACGATGGGACCGCCATCGGGACGGCGATCGCGACGGCGGCAAACCGTCTGCGGAACGCGCCGGGTCGCTCGCGCGTGATCGTGCTGCTCACGGACGGCGTGAACAATCGCGGCTCGATCGATCCGCGCACCGCGGCGCAGGCCGCGGCGGCCTTCGGCGTGAAGATCTACACGATCGGCGTGGGCACCGAAGGGATGGCGCCAGTCCCCGTGGGGCGCGGTGTATTCGGCCTGCGCTACGAGAACCGCCCGGTGGAGATCGACGACGCCCTCCTCACCGAGATCGCTTCCCGCACCGGCGGCCGCTACTTCCGCGCCCGCGACGCCGAGGCGCTCGCGCGGATCACCGAGGAAATCGACCGCCTGGAGCGCACTCCGGTGCGGACGCGAGTGTATCTGCGGTACACGGAGCTGTACCGGTGGCCGCTGGCGGTCGCCCTGCTCGCGCTGGTGCTCGAAGTGGGGTTGGCGGCATGGAGGGGGCCGCTGCCATAGGGGAAGCTGGTGGCGGGTTGCTGAGGGCTGGAGCT
>DATIGO010000254.1:0-3036 GCA_035454665.1 Gemmatimonadaceae bacterium
GCGTGCCCGCCGACGTCTTCGAGATGTTCTTTGGCGGCCGCAGCACCGAGCGCATCGCACCCGGCATCGGCTCGGGGTTCATCATCCGATCCGACGGGGTCATCGTGACGAACGCGCACGTGGTGGCGGGCGCCGACCGCATCTCGGTGATGATGCGCGACGGCACCGTGCATCCCGCGCGACTCCTCGGCGCCGACGACGTGAACGACCTCGCGGTGGTCCAGATCGATGCGCGCGACCTGCCGGTGGCGCCGCTGGGCAGCTCCGACAGCCTGGTCGTTGGCGAGTGGGCCATCGCCATCGGGAATCCCTTCGGCTTCGTGCTGGGGAACAGCGAGCCGAGCGTGACGGCGGGGGTGATCAGCGCCACGGGCCGCAACCTGCTGGGCCGTGCGGAGCGCGGCGGCGTATACGTCGACATGATCCAGACCGACGCCTCCATCAATCCCGGAAACTCCGGTGGGCCGCTCGTGAACGCAGTGGGCGAGGTGATCGGCGTGAACAGCTCGATCTACACGCCCACGGGGGGATCGGTCGGCATCGGTTTCGCCATCCCGATCGATCGCGCACGGCGCGTAGCGGAGGACCTCATCGAGCATGGAGCCGTACGCCGGCCCTGGATCGGCGAGCAACTCCAGGTCAGCCCGACGGACAATCCGCGCGAGATCATGTCGGCGGGGGTGGTGGTGAGTGGTGTGGCGCCGGACTCGCCAGCCGAGCGCGCCGGTCTCAGGCCGGGAGACCGTCTGCTGCGCGCGAACGCGCGCGAGCTGCGCAACGTCTTCGACTGGGAGGCCGAGCGCCTCACTCTGCGCGTCGGTGAGACGGTGCCGCTCGTGGTCGATCGGAACGGCCGCCGGATCACGATGAACGTGACGGTGGCCGACCGCCCCGAGGTGAGCGCGCCCAAGGTGACCGTGTTGCGCGAGATCGAGCTCACCACGTTGACCCCGGCGATCCGGGCCGAGCGACGGATCCGCAGCGCGCAGGGGGCGCTGGTCACGAACGTGACGGACCGCATCCGCAACGAGATCGGGCTGCAACAGGGCGATGTGATCGTCCAGATCAACCGGCTGCCGATCACGAGCGCGGCCGACGTGGCGCGGGCCTTCGACGCCGTGCGCGGCCGCGCGGGGGTTCGTGTCTCGTTCGAGCGGCGCGGCACGTTCTACTACACTGACTTCCTGGTCCGGCCGTGAGCCAGCACGCGACGTATTCGTCGCCGCTCGCCGAGCGCTACGCCTCGCAGGCGATGCTCGCGCTGTGGTCGCCGGACCGGCGCTACGGACTCTGGCGCCGCCTGTGGCTGGCGCTGGCCGAGGCGGAGCAGGCACTCGGTGTGCCGATTCCCGATGCGGCGCTGTCGCAGATGCGCGCGCACCTCGACGACATCGATTACGGGGCAGTCGCGGCCTACGAGCGCCGCTTCCGGCACGACGTGATGGCGCACGTGTGGGCGTTCGGCGACGTGGCGCCCGCGGCCAAGCCGTTCATCCACCTGGGCGCGACGAGCGCGTTCGTGACCGACAACGCGGACCTCGTGCTCATGCGCGCCGGGCTGGAAGTGCTGCGGGCGAAGCTCGTGGGCGTGCTGGGTGCGCTGTCGGCGTTCGCGCGCCGATGGCGCGCCGAGCCCACGCTGGGGTACACGCATCTCCAGCCCGCCCAGCTCACCACGGTGGGGAAGCGCGCCACCCTGTGGATGCAGGATCTCGTGCTGGATCTGTCGGAGCTCGAGCATCGGGTGGCGGCGATGCCGCTCCGCGGCGTGAAGGGGACAACGGGTACGCAGGCGAGCTTTCTCGAGCTCTTCGGCGGTGATCACGGGAAGGTGCGCGAGCTCGAGACGCGCGTGACGCGGGCGATGGGATTCGCGCAGGCGATCCCGGTCTCGGGCCAGACGTACACGCGCAAGCTGGACGCGCAGGTTCTGGACGTGGTGGCCGGGCTGGCGGCGAGCGCGGCAAAGTTCAGCGGCGACATCCGCATGCTCCAATCGTTCGGCGAGATCAGCGAGCCGTTCGAGTCGGAACAGATCGGCTCCTCGGCCATGGCGTACAAGCGGAACCCCATGCGCAGCGAGCGGATCGCGTCGCTCGCGCGCTTCGTGGGCTCGCTGCAGGCCAATGCCAACCAGACGCACGCGGTGCAGTACTTCGAGCGCACCCTCGACGACAGCGCGAACCGGCGGCTCGTGATTCCCGAGTCCTTCCTCGCGACGGACGCGATCCTGCTGCTCATGGCGAACGTTGCGGGAGGGCTGGAGGTCCACCCCGCCCGCATCCGGCAACGCATCCTGGACGAGCTCCCGTTCATGGCCACCGAGGCCCTGATCGTGCGCGCCGTGCAGGCGGGAGGCGACCGGCAGGCCGCGCACGAGATCATTCGACGGCACAGTCTCGATGCGGCGAACGCGATGCGCACCAACGGGGCACGCAACGACATGCTCGAGCGGCTCGCCGCCGATCCCACCTTCCCGGCCGGGCTCGACGACCTCCGGGAGCTGGCCGATCCCTCGCGATACGTGGGGCGCGCGCCGCAGCAGGTCGACGAGTTCCTCGAGGAGGTCGTGGCCCCCCTGCTCGAGCGCGTGCCCGTGCCCGCCGAGGCGGTGGCGGAGGCCCCACGCGTATGACGCGCGCCGCGGGCGTCGCGACCACAACGCTTCCCCTGGAGCTCGTGCGCCGCGGCAAGGTCCGCGATGTGTACGCGGTGGACGAGGCGCGGCTGCTCATCGTGGCGACGGATCGGGTGTCGGCCTTCGACGTGGTGATGGCGGAGACCGTGCCGCACAAGGGCGCCGTGCTGACGCAGCTCACCGCCTGGTGGCTGCGTCAGCTCGAGGGCAGCGTCGAGCACCATCTTCTGACGGCCGACGTGGATGCCATCGTGCGTGCGGTGCCGGCCCTCGATCCGTCGCGCGAGCTGCTGCGCGGGCGGGCGATGTTGTGCCGGCGCACGAGCGTCTTTCCCGTGGAGTGCGTTGTGCGGGGCTACATCGCGGGGTCAGCCTGGAAGGAGTACCGCCGGTTCGGG
>DATIGO010000255.1:0-26754 GCA_035454665.1 Gemmatimonadaceae bacterium
GGTGACGATCGGTCGCCCGAAGGAAGGGGCCTCGGCTAAACGTATGTTTCTGGGGATAATGGTATTGAAGACGAGCGTGCCGAAGTGGTCGCGGGCGTCGTCGGCGACTTGGCGGGAGAGGTTGAGCCGGGCGTCGTACATGGTGAGCAGGACGCCGAAGATTTGGAGGTTCGGATTCAAGCGCTGGTGCACCAGGTTGACGGTGCGGAGCAGCTGGGTGAGGCCCTCGAGGGCGAAGTACTCACATTGGAGCGGAATGATCAGGCTGTCGGCCGCCGAGAGCATGTTTATGGTGAGGAGACCGAGCGACGGAGGGCAGTCGATGAGCACGAAGTCGTAGGATGCACGGATGGGCTCGATCGCCCGTCGCAGCACCAGCTCCCGTCCCACCTCACCGACGAGCTCGACCTCTGCTCCAGCCAGGTCGGCTGTGGCGGCCAGCACGTCCAAGCCAGGAAAGTGGACGGCTTGGTGAATGGCCGTGGATGGCTCACGGCCATCGATGAGCACGTCGTACAGGGTGGACGGCACGGCGTCTGGGGTGATGCCGAGGCCGCTCGAGGCATTGCCCTGTGGGTCTCCATCGATGAGGAGGACCCGGCGCTCGCTGGCCGCCAGCGATGCAGCAAGATTGATGGCGGTCGTCGTCTTGCCGACGCCACCCTTCTGGTTCGTAACAGCGATTATCGAAGCCACCCGTCCAACCCGCCGTCGGCGCGAAAGAGAAGGGCCCATAATATCAGGACCAGGCAGCTTCGACCAGAAGGATGTTTCACGTGAAACAAGTTCGACTGGCGCATCGTGCCGAAGAACTGAATCACCAGACGCTGCGGCGTCGAGGTGCGACGCCGCGCCGAAGCGGTGCCATAACCACTTCGCGCCCGGCGCCAGGCCATCCCAAGATCTCCTGAGCGCTACAACTGCAGGCTGGCCGCATCCACCAATCAGGAACGCCCCAAAGCTACCAATCAGCCGTTTACATCGCAGGCCGTAACCAGCGCGCTACTAAGCGCTTCGGACAGCAGAGTCATGCGGACGAGATCCGCGACGCGGGAAACGGGGTGAGTCCCAGCAAAGACGCTCTGAAGAGAGCTGACGGCGGGATCGCCGAGGTTCCAAATATCCGCAAGGGTCTCGCGCTCGAAGCCGCACGGCTCAAAGCGCGGATCGGGGCAGGACGTGGACCTCCACTGCCCGCTCGCGTGCAAGGGGGCGACCGACTTCTGGAGTGGCGCGGACCAGATACGGCCTCAGAACGCATCCCGAGGGGAAGACCCCGCCAGGCCCTCCCGTCGATCCCGGCGGCGGCCCCCCCCGAACGCCATGGAGGCCGCCCACCTCCATGGCGGCTCGTTGGAGCTGAAACCGGCTCGGTCGAATCCGAGGCTTCTGGTGACCCACGGACGGGCCGCCCTCGGCGTGCGTGGCCTTCCAGCGTGGCGACTCATCCCGCAACCTCCCGCCGCCGAATGTGGAATCCGTGGTCAGACCCGCTCCGCACGCCGTCTCCAAGCCCTCCGGAGCCGTCCGCGGCCGCGTGCGTCCTGGCTCGCATCCCGGCTCGAGCCTCAGCGGAAAGGGACCGCCACGCCCGCGCGGAACCCACGCCCAACCTCCCGCGCAGATCACTCCCCCTGTAGCCGGCTCAACCGGTGCGCCGCTGCCCGGGATCCAGCATCCATACGAAAGTTTAATTGCCACTGTAGCACTAAATGGCCGCTCATTGGTACCACTGTGCTACTAAGTCTCCCATCCGCCCATACGCCACGACGGCGCTCGCCGCCTAACGTGCCCGGCGAAGGCGACGACCAAAGCGCAAGTTCCCGGGTCACAGGCGCCGCATCGGCGACCCGCCGCGTGCCACCGCACGCCACCGTGAGTCATCGAGAAGGGCAGAGCCGTGGACCGCCTCTGCCCGTGGCATGACCTCAGGGCGCTCCGGCCGTCTCTCCCGCAGTCCGACGGAGGCGCTCGACCTCGATCACGAGATTCTGCAGATCGCTCGGATTGACGCCCGGGATGCTCGCAGCCTGCGCCAGCGTGGCGGGGCGGCGTGCCGCGAGCTTCTGCCGTGACTCGATCGACAGCGACCGGAGCGCCTCGTAAGGCAGATCCGGCGGCAGCGGAAACTGCGCCATGCGCCGGAGCTTCTCGGCGAGCACGCGCTCACGCTCGAAGTACCCTGCGTACTTGATCTCGAGCTCCACGCTCATCGCCGTGTCGCGACTCACCCCGGTCTCGACGCGCGCCGCGGTCAGCAGTGTGAGGAGATCGACACCCTGCCGGCGGGCGAGATCCGCCACGCGCGTCGGCTGCTGGATCGTCGCGCTGCCGGCCTGCTCCAGAACCGGGTTCGCGTCCTCCGGTCGGAGGCTGGTCTCGGCGGCCACGCGGTGCGTCCGATCCTCGGCTTCCAGCCGCTGCCCGGCCAGCGCCGCCTCCTCGTCGCGGTACAGTCCGAGCTCCAGCGCCACCGGCGCCAGCCGGCGCAGGGCATTGTCCTGCCGCACGGTCAAGCGAAACTCCGATCGCGACGTGAACAGGCGGTACGGTTCATCGACCCCGCGTGTCACCAGATCGTCGATGAGGACGCCGATGTAGGAGCTGTCCCTGCCTAACGTCAGCGGGCGCTCCCCCCGCGCGCCACGGGCGGCGTTGATGCCGGCGATCAGGCCCTGCCCCGCGGCTTCCTCGTAGCCCGTGGTCCCGTTGACCTGGCCCGCCAGAAAAAGCCCGCAGAGCCTGCGTGACTCGAGGGTGGCGTGCAGCTCCGTGGGCGGGAAATAATCGTACTCGATGGCATAGCCCGCCCGGGTCATCCGAACCGCCTCGAGTCCCGGCACGGAGCGAAGGAGCGCGAGCTGCACGGGTGCGGGCAGCGAAGTCGACAGACCATTCACGTACAGCTCGGTCGTGTCGTGACCCTCCGGCTCCAGGAAGATCTGATGTCGCTCGGCATCGGGGAATCGGACGATCTTGTCCTCGACCGAAGGGCAGTAGCGAGGGCCACGGGCGCTGATGGCGCCCCCGTACATCGCCGACTCCCCGATGTGATCAGCCACGATCCGGCGACCTTCTGCTCCCAGATGCGTGATCCAGCACGGGAGCTGCATCGGGTGCCGTGTTCGGCCGGCCTCCGCGCGCGGGGTGGGCCAGAAGTGCGACCACGAGTAATCGAACCCCGCGATCTCGCTGTCCTGCCGCTGCAGTCGCGAGTACTCCACAGTGCGCCCGTCGATGCGGGGGGGCGTTCCGGTCTTGAATCGGAGAGGTGCGAGCCCGACGCGCTCGAGCTGTTCGGCGATGTCGACCGCGGCCCCCTCGCCGGCGCGACCCCCTGCCATGGCAGTTCCGGTACCGATGTGTATCCGGCCCCGGAGAAAGGTCCCGGCGGTCAGCACGACCGCGGACGCCGCGAACCGACGCCCCTCCAGAGTCTCCACGCCGCGGATACGCCGGCCTTCAGCATCTATGATGAGGCTGGCTACGGTGCCCTGAATCGTGTGAATGGCGTGATGATGCTCTATAAGTGACCGTATAGCGCGTCGATAAAGGCCGCGGTCACACTGCGCCCGCGGCGCCCATACAGCCGGCCCTTTGCTCTGGTTGAGCATCCGAAACTGCAACGTTGCCAAGTCCGTCGCCCGAGCCATGATGCCACCCAGGGCATCGACCTCCCGGACCACGGTGCCCTTGGCAATTCCCCCGATCGCGGGGTTGCAGGACATCTGTCCGATCGTTTCGAGCGCACTCGTGATCAGACCGACCGAGGTACCTGCGCGTGCCGCCGCGACGGCCGCCTCCGTGCCTGCGTGTCCGGCGCCGATGACCACGACGTCGAAGGAGGCCTCGAAGCCCTGTTCCGGTGGCCTGTGGGGCGCGCTTGCCATGGCCGGAAGGTAGTCTTGGACCGTCCCGACGCCCAAGGCCAGCGCACGCACGCCGCCGCAGTCTCGCCGCCGTCTCGCCGCCGTCCCGTTGCCCGGTTGCCGCCCGGTTGCCGCCGGGTTGCCGCTGGGTTGCCGCTGGGTTGCCGCCAGTCGACGGCGCGGCGACGTTGCTCTCCTCCTGCTCCCCCCGCGAGGCGGCATGCCCCTGGCCCTGGCACGAGAGAAGACGACGCTGATCGTGCGCCGCGATGCGTTCGAGCGCGTTGGACTCCTGCGATCGGAGCTCGATCAGCGGCTCGGACTGACCGACGAGGAATTCCGAGTGGAAGGGGGCCTCGTCTGCATCGGCCCCATCCACGAGGAAACAGCCCTCACGGAGGTCATCGCCGAGCTGGAGGAACGCGGGCTCGTGTACTTCGACGACTTCTTCGACGTGAGCGGAAACTGGCCCGAGTGGCTGACCCTGTTCGCCATGGCCACACGAGGCGACCCTCGCCGAGCCGACGGCTAGCGCCGCGTGAGCTCCGAGGCGCGCTCAGCCTGCTCGGTCACCGGCCCGCGGCGCAGCATGCCCTGCCATCCGCACCGCAGGCACCAGCTCCGGCGGAACCAGGGGAGGCACCGATCCATCAGCCGCGCGGAGATGCGCATGGTGGGCGCATCACAGTTCGGACATCGATCGCCGCGCGGGAGCAGCAGCGCGAACAATACGGTCGCGGCCACGATCCGGAGGATGAAGAGGCCACCGAAGATGACCGTGAACAACACCACGTCTGACATCATCCATCCCGCGGCCGGTGCTGCAGCGACATACACCGTCGCCGCCCTGGCTGTTCAGAGGCGCTGTTCCACCTGAGCCCACGCCTCAACGTATACGACGGCATCCTCGAGGCGGTCAATGACGACCTCGGTGCCGGGCACGAGTGGCGCGTGATCGAGGCTGCAGGCCGCGGCCACCACGCGTCGGCCGTTCGATGTGTACTCGACCCGCGCGAGCTGGTGCTCCGTGGCCGGCTCTATGACCTGTGCGATATGCCCCTGCAGAGCGTATCGGGGATCAGGGGCATCATCGGTCGCGGCGCGAAATGCCCACCGGCGCACGACGCGCGCCGCAACGGGACTGGCGACCGCCGCGATGACAACGCCCCAGAGCGCGGCGTGCCACGCCGAGAGAGAGCCGACGCGGACCAGTACGTACCCGACGAGACCGACCGAGAGCAGGGAAGTCGCCAGGACAGGAGCGCGCAGCGAGAGTTTCCCCACGCCGGATTCCCGGCCAAAATCGTCGACCGGTGTGACAGCGCGACGAGGGCGCTCGACTCCGCGCACGAGCACATAGACAGCGCTCGCAACCCCCAGCAGGAAGGCGGCGGCGAATCCGGCGGTCGCGTTCACGTGCGGATGGGCGGCAGGACGTTCATGAACCGCTTCGACGAGGAGTGGCGAGGGGAGCTGGCGGACGTCGCCGCCAGCTGTGTGCATCGTAACGCCTTGTGGTCATTGGCTCCACGCCCCTGCCTCCGAATGAGGGCGTTGCCGGACCTCGCCGCAGAGCCGTGCCGCGAGCCAGGTGCCGATCCGCTCCTCGGCGTAGTACCGGGCCCGCCAGGGAACCCATCCCTCGATGAACCCGACGTGTCCGCCGCGAGCCGGAAACTCCGTGGTGAGACACGCATTCCCGGCTGCGATGGACGCGACCTCATCCAGCACTTCCGGCGCGTGGAAGGGATCATCGCGGGCACTCAGCAGGAGCGTGGGAACGCGTATCGAGGAGAGGAAGCCGATCGAGCTCGATTGTGCGTAGTAGTCGGCGGCATCGCGAAAACCGTGCAGGACTGCCGTAAACACCTCATCGAACTCCCACAGCGTGCGAGCGCCTGAGATGGCTCCCGGTGACGCGACGTCTGGAAAGCGCTCGATCTTGGCAAGCGCCTTCGCCCGCAGGGACCGCAGGAAGTGCCACTGGTACAGTCGCGAGAGTCCGCGCCCGATGCGCCGGCTCGAGCGGGCCAGGTCGAACGGTGTCGAGACGGCCACGGCGCCACGCACCCGCGGGCCGACCCGATCCCGCTGCTCGCCGAGCCACTTGATGAGCACGTTGGCACCAAGGGAGACGCCCACGAGGCCCAGGGGTGAATCCGGGTGTTCGTCCTGGATCCGCTGGACGGCCAGGTCCAGGTCCTCCGTGTCGCCTGAATGATATGAGCGGCGCGCGCGGTTCAGCCTTCCGTTGCACGTCCGGAACAGGAGCAGGTCCGCCCCCCAGGCGCGTCGCCGGGCCTGATCGAACAAGCCGACTGCATAGTGCGAGCGCGACGATCCCTCGAGGCCGTGGATCACGAGGACCCGCGGGGCGCCCGGAGGTGCGCTCAGGCGCACGACATCGATCTCGTCACCGTCCGGCGTGTCCCAGGTCTCAGTCACCGTCGGCAGGGGCAGCCGGGGTCGGAAGAACCGCGGCCAGAGCGTCTGGCTGTGCGACTCCGGCAGCCACCATGCCGGACTGAACGAGGACGTCATACTGCTACATTAGTCGCGGGGCCACGGGGCGTTCCAGCGGGGCCATGCGTCGACCGGTACGGCGCCGGGCGGCGCCGCACGGGGCAAGCGAAAAACGAGCGACCGAGTGCATCGGGGCAACGGATGGTGGCGAATGGCGCGCAGACCATGCAAGTCCAGGTTTTCGGCACGAAGAAGAGCGCCGATACGCGGAAGGCCCTGCGCTTCTTTTCGGAGCGGCGTGTGAAGACACATTTCGTCGACGTGATGGAGCGGGCCCCCGCTCCCGGAGAGCTGCGACGCTTCGTCGAGCGCTTCGGGGTCCGCGCTCTGGTCGACGCGAGCTCCCGTCGGTTCGCGGAGCTCGGCCTCGCGCAGGCCGTGCGTTCGGACGACTGGTGGGTGAGGCAGTTGTCCGAGGAGCCCCTCCTCCTCCGCTTCCCGCTCGTGCGTTGGGGACGGGAGCTGACCATCGGGCATGACGAAGCCGCGTGGAAATCGTGGGTGAGCCGCTGATCGCGCGGCGCCCCCAGCCACACGGTCAACCGGTGCCACGCGCGCTCGTCGTCGCGGTGGCCAGGACGGCGCTATCCACCATCGGGAGGCAAGCCTGAACCTCGATCCGACGCTGCTGGCATGGGGAGGGTTCCTCCTCTTCGTCTTCACGATGCTCGCCATCGACCTGGGCGTCATCAATCGGAAGGCTCACGTCGTGTCCGTGCGCGAGGCGCTCGCGTTCACCAGCGTCCTCGCGTTTCTCGCACTCGTGTTCAACGGGCTGATCTGGGTGGCGTACGACCATCAGTGGCTCGGACTCGGCACTGAGATCGATCGCCTGGACGGCGTGGCGAACACGGGGCGGCTCGCCGCGGTGAAGTTCTTCACGGCGTATCTCGTGGAGCTCTCGCTGAGCGCGGACAACGTGTTCGTGATCGCGATGATCTTCGCCCACCTGCGGATCCCGCCGCAGTATCAGCACCGCGTGCTGTTCTGGGGGATCATGGGGGCGCTGGTAATGCGCGGCCTCATGATCGTTGCCGGCACTCAGCTCATCGCGCGCTATCACTGGGTGCTCTACGTCTTCGGCGCGTTCCTGATCTACACCGCCTACAAGATGCTGACGACGAAGGAGTCGGGCGAGCTCGAGGCCGACGAGGTCTTCATCGTCAGGCAGCTCCGGCGGTTCTTCCCCGTCACGGGCAAGTTCGACGGGACGCATTTCACGACGAGGATCGACGGCCGCCGCATGCTCACGCCTCTCGCGATCGCGCTCGTCCTGGTGGAGACGATGGACCTGGTGTTCGCGCTGGACTCGATTCCGGCCACGTTCGCGATCACGACCGACGCCTTCCTCGTCTTCACCAGCAACGTGTTCGCGATTCTCGGGCTCCGCTCACTCTACTTCGCGCTGGCGGGCGCGATCGAGCGGTTCCGGTATCTCAAGGTGTCGCTCGCCGCGATCCTGGGGCTCATCGGGGTCAAGATGCTCACGTCCGAGTTCCTGAAAGAACACCTCGGCCCCTCGGTCAATCTGTACATTCTCGCGGTGGTCGTGGCGATCCTGCTGATCGGGATCCTCGCGTCGCTGCGTGCCACGCGCCGCGGCGCGTACTGACCGCCCCGCTCACGCCGGCTTGCTCAGCCGAGCACGAACGGATACAACGCGACCGCTATCGCGACGATCAGCAGCACGGCGACGAGATCCAGCACGATCCCCGCGCGGGCCATCTGGCGCACGGTCACCTGGCCCGATCCGAACACGATGGTATTGGGCGGGGTGGCGATCGGGAGTGCGAACCCGGTGGACGCGGCCAGGGCCGCGACGAGCATGAGCAGGAGCGGCGGCTGCTGCACCGCTTCGCCCAGCGACGCGGCGATCGGCATCACCATCGTGGCGATCGCGGTATTCGACGCCAGCTCGCTGAGGAGGAGGACCGTCACGGCGAGGCCCAGGTAGATGAGCACGGGCGGCATCGCGCCGAGGCCGGTCATCTGATCACCCAGCCAGCTCGCCAGTCCGGTGCTCTCCATGGCGGCGGCGAGCGACAAGCCGCCGCCGAAGAGCAGGAGCACGTCCCAGGGGATGCGTCGGGCTTCGTCCCAGGTGAGCAGCGGGCGGCGCGCTCCGTCCCGCGAGGCGCCGCGCACCACAAAGAGCAGGACGGCACCCAGCACGCCGATGGTCGCGTCGCTGAGCCGTGGTGCGAGGTCGACCAGTCCGGGAATCACCACACCCCCGATCTCCTTGCGCTCCCGCAATACCCAGGCGATGGCGGTCGCGGCGAAGACGGCCAGCGTGAGGGCCTCGCCGCCACGCAGCGGGCCGAGGGCCTGGCGCCGGTCGGCGATCAACCGGTGGGCATCGGTCCCGAGCGAGGCGTTTGCGCGGTACAGCACGAAGACGAGTAGCGCCCAGCAGAGCGGGAGGAGCAGGGCGGCGAGCGGTGCGCCGATGGCGAGGAATTCCGTGAAGGACACGGACCGGCCGGCGAGCTGCTGCGCGGCGCCCGCGAAGATGAGATTCGGCGGCGTGCCCAGCAGGCTTCCCATGCCGCCGATCGATGCGGCATATGCCATCCCGAGCATGAGCGCGGTGCGCGTGCGTCGCGCGTCCTCTCCAGCACCGAACAGCGCGCCGATGGCCAGCGTAATGGGATACATCATCGCGGCGGTGGCGGTGTTGGAGATCCACATGGAGATGAACGCCGTCGCGACCATCACGCCGAGGATGACACGACGCCCGGTGACGCCGATCGCGGCGATGAGCGCGTAGGCGATGCGCGAGTGCGCCTGCCAATGCTCCAGCGCGGCCGCCAGCAGAAAGCCGGCGAGAAACAGGAAGACCAGCTCATTGGCGTAGGGCGCCGCGGCGTCGCGGGCGCTGGCGACACCGAGTGCCGGCAGCACGGCGACGGGCAGAAGCGACGTAGCGGCGAGCGGGACCGGCTCGGTGACCCACCAGACCGCCATCCACCCGGCCAGCCCCAGCACCTGACGTGCGGCCACCGGCAGCGATTCGGGCGCCAGCAGGAACAGGACGACGGCCGTGAAGGGACCGGCAGCCAGTACCAGGACGCGGCGCGGCGCGGCGGCTGCCTCGGCGGGTGCCTCCGGCGGCTCAGCGCTCACCGAACTCGCCGATGAATCCGATCTCCGGCTCGAGCCGCAGCCCGAACCGCTCCTGCACGGCGCGTTGCGCGTGCGCGATGAGCGCTCGCACGTCACGGGCCGTGGCCGATCCGAGATTCACGATGATGTTGGCATGAATCCAGGAGATCTGCGCGTCGCCGATCCGGAAGCCCTTGAGGCCGCAGTGGTCGACGAGTCGTCCCGCCCCCTCGCCCTCGATCTTCTTGAAGATCGAGCCGGCGCTGGGGTGGATGGCGAGCCAGGGATGCCGCGCGCCCCGCCAGCTCAGGTTCTCCTGCAGGATGCGCGAGAGACGGGCCGGATCGCCCGGCGTTAGGCGGAAGGTGACCGCGAGGGCCACGTCGCGCCGGTGGTGCAGCACGCTCGTGTCATAGCCGAACCGCATATAGGCGGGGTCCACGCGGCGCCGCTCTCCCTCCTCCGTCAGGAGCTCGCACGCCTCCACCACCTCGGCGATGAACATCGTCCGCTCGCGTTCCGGCGCCGGCGACAGGAAATGGAGGTTCTGCCAGACGGCCCCACCCACGGTGCTCGGAATGCCGATGTAATGCTCGAGGCCGGACAGGCCACGCCGGACGCTGTCGAGGATGAGATCCTGCATGACGGCGCCGCTCTCCGCCGTCAGGCATGAGCCGTGGAATCGGTATCCGGTCGCGGCGTTCCGGATGACGACTCCCCGAAATCCGCCGTCCCCCACGAGAACGTTGGCGCCGAGGCCCAGCAGGAAGTGCGGCGTGCCCGTGCGACGCGCGAGGAGGATCGCGTTTGCCAGATCCTCGGCCGATGTGGCATCGTACAGGAGGTCCGCGGGACCACCGATGCGGAACGTGGTGTATGGGGCGAGCGGCACGTCGCGCCGCAGCCGCGAGGGCTCGAGCTGCGTCCGCGCCGCGGCGACGAAGGGCTCCCAGGGATCACGCAAGTCGGTCATCGGCGCTCGAAAGAAACCTCTCCATTCAACCCCTCGCCAGCGTGCCACCCGTCTCCACTGTCGCGAGCACCCCGCGCCCGCCGCGCGGATCGAGCCGGCCCCGAGCCGCCCTCGCCGCTCTGGTGTTCGCCCTGACGACACCGCTCGCAACGGCCGCCGCGCAGCGGACGGAGCTGCAGAAGTTCATCCATCAGCGCGTGCTCGCGAACGGTCTCGAGGTGATCGTTGCCGAGAACCACGGCGTCCCCATCGCGACGATCGAGTTCGACGTGCGAAACGGCTCGTTCACGCAGACGCCGGGGTTCGAGGGCCTGGCGCACATGTACGAGCACATGTTCTTCAAGGCGAACGCGCAGTTGCCCGAGCCCGACGCGTTCATCGAGCGCGCCTCGGAGCTGGGGGCGGTGTTCAACGGCACCACGCAGGAGGAGCGCGTCAACTACTACATGACGCTGCCGGCCGACAGCCTGGCCGGCGGCCTCCGGCTGATGACGGCCGCACTGCGCGAGCCGCGCTTCCTGCGCGAAGAGCTCGAGCGCGAGCGCCAGGTCGTACTGGGCGAGTACGACCGGAACGAGTCCAGCCCGTTCTTCGAGCTGCAGCAGGAGATGGGACAGCGCCTCTACCCGGGTCACTGGAGCCGCAAGAACACGATCGGCGAGCGATCGGTCCTGGAGCGCGTGACGCCGGAGCAGTTGCGGGAGATCCAGCGCAGGTACTATGTCCCGAACAACACCGCGCTGATCGTGACGGGCGACGTCGATCCGGCCCGGGTGTTCGCGCTCGCGGAGGAATTGCTGGGGGACTGGAAGCGTGGTGAGGACCCGTTCACGACGAATCCGATTCCCGCCATCCCCGCGCTCGACACGAGTTCCGTGGTGTTCGTGGAGCAGCCGGTCGGCGCGGTCACCGTGCTCGTGCAGTGGCAGGGGCCCAGCGTTGGTGAGGACCCGGCGGCCACGTATGCCGCGGATGTGTTCTCCGACGCGCTGAACCAGCCGGGCTCCCTCCTGCAGCACCGCCTCGTGGACTCGGGACTCTGGCAGTCGATCGGCGTGAACTATTACACCCTCGACCAGAAGGGGCCGATCACCATCTCCGGACAGACGACGCCGGAGCGCCTGAAGGAGGCGCTGCGCGCGCTGAATCGGGAGATCGCGCAGCTCGCGGATCCGAACTACATCACGCCGGAGCAGCTCGAGGCCACGAAGGCGGAGCGCGCCGTGAGCACCGCCTTCGGCTTCGACCGGCCGTCGGATTTCGCGCACACGCTGGGCTTCTGGTGGAGCGTGTCGGACCTGGAGTACTACATGGGCTACGTGGACAATATGGCGGCGCAGACACTGCAGGATCTGCGGGCGTACGCGCGCAAGTACATCGTCGGGAAGCCGCGGGTGGCGGGAATCCTCCTGCCGCCGGGCGTGAGGGAGCGCATCGGGCTCACCGAAGCCGACGTCCTGCAACGGATCGTGCCATGAGCGGGCACCTTCTCACGCCTCGCGGACTGAAGGCGACGATCCTTCTGCTGACGCTCGCTCTGTCCGGCACGGAGGGTGCCGCACAAACGGCGCGCGGCGCCGCCGCGCGGCCGACGGGCGCGCGTGCGGTGGACGGCGACAGTGGCACGGTGGCGTATGAAGTGGGCGGCATCCGCGTCGTCCATCGCCTGGCGACCACCAGCGACATCGTCGTGGCGAACCTCTACCTGCTGGGGGGCGTGCGGCAGGTCACGGCCGACAACGCCGGCATCGAGCTGCTGTTGCTCGAGGCCAGCGAGCGCGGCACCCGCACCTACGCGCGCGATCGCCTCCGTCGCGCGATGGCGCGCCTTGGCACCCGCATCGTGACGAGCGCGCAGCCGGACTGGACCTCCATCGGTCTCCAGGCGACCCGCGCGACCTTCGATTCCACGTGGAAGATTCTCACGAGCCGCGTGATGGAGCCGCAGCTCGACCCCACCGACGTCGAGATCCTCCGCAATCAGATGCTGGCCGCCGTCCGGCAGAGGCAGGATTCGCCCGACGCGCTCGTGGATTTTCTCGCGGACTCCTTCGCCTTCGGCTCACATCCCTATGCGCTTCCGCCGACGGGAACGGTAGCGTCACTTGCCCGGCTGAGCATCGAGGACCTGCGACGCTACCATACGTCGCAGTTCGTGAAGTCACGGATGTTGCTGGTCGTGGTGGGAAACGCGTCGCGCGCGAAGGTCGAGCAGCTCGTGACCCAGTCGCTCGCCCGGCTGCCGGCAGGCAGCTACACCTGGACTCTGCCCGACACGCTCCCCCGCGAACGCGCTGCGGTGCTCGCGCTGAACCGGGCGCTGCCGACCAACTACATCCTGGGCCTGTATCCCGGCCCGCGGGCGGACTCACCGGACTACCACGCGCTGCGCATCGCGACGGCGATTCTCTCGGGGCAGCTCTTCAGCGAGGTGCGATCACGCCGCAATCTCACGTACGCCGTGAACGCGCCGTTCATCGAGCGCGCGATCGCGGTCGGCGGTCTCTACGTGACGACGTCCCGACCCGAAGAGACCATCGAGGTCATCCAGGAGGAGATCGCGAATCTGAAGACCGGCTACGTGGATGAAGATGCGCTGGAGCGCCTCATCCAGCAGTTTCTCACGCAGTACTTCCTCGACAACGAGTCGGCCGCGGAGCAGGCCAACTTCCTGGCGCGGGCGGCGTTGTACGAGGGTGATCACCTGGCGGCGACGCGGTTCGAGGAAGGGTTGCGGCGCGTGAGACCTCAGGACATCCGGCGGGTCACACAGCGGTATCTGCGCGACGTGCGATTCGTGTACCTGGGAAACGTTCAGCGGGCGCCGGTGGGGCTCATGGAGCGCTTCTAGCGCGCCGCCGCTCGGCGAGCACCGAGGCGAGGTCCGCGAGCCCCACGCCCATCGCTCGCAGGGCGACCAGCATGTGATAGAGCAGGTCGGCACCCTCGGCGCAGGCGCGTTCGGCGTCGCCGTCGGCGCAGGCGACGGCCAGTTCGGCGGCCTCCTCCCCGAGCTTCTTGAGGCGGAGGTTGCGATCCCGCAGCAGCCGCTGCGTATAACCAGCCGTCGACAGGTCCGACGCTTCCTGCCGGGGCACGTCGTCAGGCGCCGCGCGCCGGGCGGCCCGTGCCGCGATCGCCTCGTCCAGGGTCGCAAGCGCCAACAGTTCGTGACCGCGTGAGACGGTGCTGCCGAAGCAGCTGTGCCGGCCCGAGTGGCAGGCGGGACCGAGCGGGACGACGCGTGCGAGCAGCGCATCGCCATCGCAGTCGGTTTCCAGCGTCACGACGCGCTGGCGGTTGCCCGAGGTCGCGCCCTTGTGCCAGAGCCCGCGCGTCCGCGAGTGATAGTGCATCTCGCCACTGGCCAGGATGCGCATCACGGCCTCGCGATCGGCTCTGGCGGTCATGAGCACGCAACCGGTGCGCGCGTCCTGGGTGACGACGGTGACGAATCCGCCGCCCGGGGCAAAGTTCAGACGGGAGACGTCGAAGGCCACGGGAGCGCTCATGAGTCGGCGGCGCCGCGATCCGGTTCCGGCACGTCCAGGGCTTCCCGGAAAGCGGCGGCGAGCGCCGCGTTCGACGCCACGCCGTCGGCGACGATCTGCCCGGAGCGTCCGCGCCAGTCGGTGAAGACGCCGCCGGCTTCCTCGAGAATCGGAATCAGGGCTGCGACATCCCACGGGCTCAGCCGATCATCGACCATGAGCTCCGCCCGCCCCGTCGCGACGAGCAGATAGCCGTAGCAATCGCCCCAGGTACGGGCCACGGCCACGCGGTCCGCCAGCGCGCGCCATCGCGCTGCGCGCGGCGGGTGGCGACGAAAGCGAGTATCCGTCGCTAGGATCGTGGCCTGCGAGATCTCTGCCACGCGTGAGACGGTCGTTCGCGAACCGTTGTTCCAGCAGCCCTCGCCACGTGCGGCGGCGACGAGCTCGTCGACCGCCGGGCAGCAGATCGCGCCCGCCAGCACGACCCCGCCAGCCTCGATCGCGATCATCGAGCCCCACAGGGGTACGCCGCGCACGAAGCTTCTCGTTCCATCGATCGGATCGACGTACCAGCGCCGCGCATCGGCGTTACGGACGTCCCGGGGCTCCCCGAACTCCTCGCCGATCACGACGTCATCGGGGAATCGCTGCGCGATCCACGCCCGCGCGGCTTCTTCCGCCTGCCGGTCGGCGACAGTGACCTCGGATCCGTCGGCCTTCCACTCGATCGTGAGCTTCCGGCGGAAGTGGTGCAACGCCACCTCCGCGGTGACGCGGGCCGCGTCGCGCACCGCCTCCAGCAGGAGCGCGTGTGTCAGCATGGCGCCATCGGCCGGATGGGGATGCCGCGCTGCCGCACGAGTTCCTTGATCTCGCCGATGGTCGTGAGGCCCTCGTGGAGGATGCCGGCGACGAGCGCGGCGTCGGCGGTCCCGGACGCCAGAATGTCGGCGACGTCCGACGCACTGCCAGCCCCGCCGGAGGCGATGACCGGCACGCTCACCGCGTCGGCGATGGCCGCGGTCAGCTCGCGATCGTACCCCGTGCGCGTGCCGTCGCGATCGATGCTCGTGAGCAGGATTTCACCCGCGCCACGGGCGACACACTCCCGGGCCCATCCCACGGGACCACGCGGCGTCGATGTGCGGCCGCCGTGCGTCCAGACGCGCCAGTGGTCGCCGGCGCGTGCCACGTCGATGCTGGCGACCACACACTGCGTGCCGAAGCGCGCCGCGGCCGCGGTGAGCAATGCCGGCCGCTCGAGGGCGGCCGTGTTGAGACTCACCTTGTCGGCCCCCGCCCGCAGGGCGCGCTCCACGTCGGGCAGCGACCGGATGCCGCCGCCCAGCGTGAGGGGCACGAAGAGCCGCCGGGCCGTGCGCTCGACGAGCGCGAACACCGTTTCGCGTTCCTCGGTCGTGGCGGAGATGTCGAGGAAGACGATCTCGTCCGCTCCTTCCGTCTCGTATCGTACGGCGAGGGACCCGGGATCGCCCACGTCGCGGAGATCGCCGAAGCGGACGCCCTTCACGACACGGCCGCGATCGACATCGAGGCATGCGATCACCCGGCGCGCGAGCGTCATGACGCGCCGCCCGCGTCCGAAGCGACGGCGGTCGCAGCCGTCAGGCGGACCTCGCCTTTCGTGGAGTGGACCTCCGGGAACGGAGCGAGCGCGTCGCGCAGCGCCAGCCCGAGGGCCTTGAACGCCGCCTCCACGACGTGATGACGGTCGTGCCCCCGCCGAACCTCGAGGTGCAGGGTGCAGCTCGCGGCATCGGCGAACGAGCGCATCCAGTGCGTATAGAGCCGCGAGGGAAGCCGGCCGCGGTAGTACCGCCGCCCGCCGACGTCGATCGATGCCGCGACCAGGGCGTCGTCCATCGGGACGACGCGGTGACCGAACCGCGCGCGGGCCTCCGGCGTCACCTGCGCCAGCGCCGCGCCTAACGTGATGGCGACGTCCTCGACGACGTGATGTCGCAGATCGCCGCGCGCGCGGAGTTCCAGCGTCCACTGCGCGTACTGCGCCAGCGTGGTCAGCATGTGATCCAGCAAGGGGATCCCGGTATCCACCGTCACGGGTCCCGTCCGTGGCGTGAGCGCCACCCGGACGCGCGTCTCGCGCGTGCGTCGCTCCACGATCACGCCGCAAACTCCCCGGCCACGAGCCTCGGATCGAGCGCGCCGGTGTACAAGGCCATACCGATCACCGCCGCGCTCGCGCCCCGCTCCTCGAGACGGCGCAGGTCGGCCAGCGTCGTGATCCCGCCGGCCGCGAGGATCGGAATGGGCGTGGCCTCGACCGCGGCTTCGACGATCGCGAGATCGGGACCCTCCAGGCGCCCTTCACGCTCCACGGACGTGACGAGAATCCCGCCCAGCAGGAGGGAGAAGGTCTCCTCGAGCAGGTCCAGCAGGCGCAGCCCGAGGGTGCGGCTCCAGCCCCTGACACTCACGAAAGGCCCCCGCACGTCCGCGCAGAGGATGATCTCCCCCGGGAACTGTCCGGCCACCTCCGCCAGCCAGTCGAGATCCTCGAGGGCGCGGGTACCCACCATCGCGTATCGCGCGCCGGCGGCCAGGACTTCACCGACGGCGTCGCTGTCGCGAAGGCCGCCACCCACCTGCAGGTCGGCGTCGCGCTCGAGCAGGAGATCGAGGATGACGGATCGATTCGATCCTCGTTCCGTGGCCGCGTCGAGGTCGACCACGTGCAGCCGGGAGAAGCCGCAGCGCGCGAACTCCCGTGCCACCGCGAGAGGATTCTCCAGGCGCACGCGTTCGCTCGCGTACGAACCCCCGACGAGCTGCACACACGAGCCCTCACGCAGGTCCACCGCGGGAATCGCGATCATGCGGCGCCCCCCGCGGTCCCCGCCTCCTCGCAGAAGGCGCGCAGAAACGCAATACCGGCGCGTGATGACTTCTCCGGGTGGAACTGGACGCCCACCGTGCGCCGCACGCGCACGATCGCCGGAAACCGATCCCCGTCATGTGAAGTCCAGGCGCTGACCACGCTGTCCAGCCTGGGGCGACAGGCGAAGGCGTGAGCGAAGTACGCGCTCCGGAGTCCGGCGCGGGTCGCCAGGTGCTCGGTCGTGGTCTCGACCCGGTTCCAGCCCATGTGCGGCACGCGTGTGGCGGTCACCCGTGTGACGCGCCCCTCGACGAGCCCGAGACCGCTCCCCTCGCCTTCGTCGCTCGCCTCGAACAGCAATTGCATGCCGAGGCAGATCGCCAGACACGGCAGCCCCGCCTCGAGGGCCGCGCGGAGCGCGTCCCGCCCCGCGTCCAGGCGGGCAGCAGCCGTCGCGAACGCACCAACACCAGGCAGCACGAGCGCCGCGGCGTCCGTCGCGCGGGCGGGATCACGCTCCAGTTGCACCTCCGCTCCCGCGGCCGACAGGCCGTTCGCGAGCGAGTGCAGGTTGCCCACGCCGTAGTCGAGAATCGCCACGCGCATCACGCCATTCCCGCGAGCACCGCGACGACCCGCTCGAGATGCGGCCATACGCCGACGGAGATCCGAAGCGCATCGCCGATCCCGCGGAGGCGTGGCAGGGCGCGAACGCCGATGCCGTGCTCGCCCAGCGTGCGCGCGGCTCGGACGGCATCCGGAACGGGCACCAGCACGAAGTTGGTGACCGACGACAGCGGGGCCAGCCCCGCCTTCTGCAGCGACTCCAGGAAGCGATCGCGCAGCTCACGGGTCCGCGCGACCGCGTCGCGCATCCACGCGAGCCCGTCGTCGCTCAGCGCGGCCAGCGCGGCCTGCTCGCCGATCGAGGTCACCTTGTACGGGCCACGCACCTTTTCCAGCTCGGCGATGAGCGCGGGCGAGGCGACGCCGTACCCCACCCGCAGTCCCGCGAGACCGAACGCCTTCGAGAAGGTGCGCAGCACGACCACGTTTCCCAGCTCCGGGGCCCGGCTCGCCCAGCTCTCGCCGCCGTACTCTGCGTACGCCTCATCGATCATCACCACGCCCGACGCGCGGGCCACGATCCGTGCGACCGCGTCGCGCGACAGTGAATTCGCGGTAGGGTTGTTCGGCGAGCACAGATAGGTGACGGAAGCGCGCGTCGCGAGCACGGCATCGGCATCCACATCGCGATCGGCCCGCAGCGGGACGGGGATCGGATGGAGACCGTTCGTCAGCGCGAAGATGCGCGCCATCACGAACGTCGGATCGAGAATCGCCGCGCTGCGCCCGTCACCCGCGAACGTCCTGAACGTGCAATCGAGAACGTCGTCGGAGCCGCATCCCACCATGACCGCGCGCGCCTCGACGCCGACATGCGCCGCGATCGCTTCGCGCAGCGTCCCGGAGTACGCGCTGGGATACGAGACGAGATGTTCGGCCCGGGCAGACCGGATGACGTCGAGCACCGCGGGCGCGACTCCGAAGGCACTCGTATTGTTCGAGAGGTCCACCGCCGCCCGTGGGATCTCGACCTCGTAGGCCGCCAGCGCTCCCACAAGCGCGCGCGGCGCCACCGTGCCGGCCACCGTGTCCTTCGTCGTCATTCGGGCGTCTCCTGCGCCTCGTCCCAGGCGCGTGCGGCCAGGGCGTGGCCGTCGAGTCCCTCCGCCTCCGCGAGGCGGGCCACGTCGGCCGCGAGCCGTCGGGCCGCCGCGGGCTCGACGTGCTGCCAGCTCATCCACCGCACGAAATCGTGCGTGGTCAGGGCCCCGTACGATCGCGCCAGGCCGCCGGTCGGGAGCACATGGTTACCGCCCGCCAGATAGTCACCAAATGTCACGGAGCTCTCGGGCCCGAGGAAGACCGCGCCCGCATTCCGCAACCGGGGCAGGAGCGCCTGCGGTTCACCCACCGACAGCCACACGTGCTCGGCCGCATAATCGCCGGCGAACACCAGGGCCTCGTCGAGATCGTCCGCTGTGAGAATGCCGCCGTGGTCGGCGAGCGCCCGCCGGATCACGGTGCGCCGGCCGTACCGGTCTACCCGGTCCGAGAGCGCCCGGCCGAGTGCGGCCTCCCGTCCGCGACCGATCAGCAGCGCGAGCACGCGGGCGTTCGGATCGTGCTCCGCCTGCGCCAGCATCTCCCGCGCGATTCCCGTGGGATCGGCCGTGTCGTCGGCGATCACCAGCAGCTCGCTCGGCCCGGCCGGCGCGTCGGTGCTGACGACGCGGGCCACCTGCAGCTTGGCTTCGGCCACGTATGCATTACCGGGTCCGACGATGTGATCCACGCGCGGGATCGTGGCGGTGCCATAGGCCATCGCCGCGATGGCCCCCGCGCCCCCCACCGCAAAGACGCGATCCACACCGGCCAGCATGGCGGCCGCGAGCGTCACAGGCGATGGGCGCCCGCGCGCACCCGGCGGCGTGCAGAGCACCACCTCCCGTACGCCCGCGATTCGCGCCGGCACCGCTCCCATCAGAACCGAACTCGGATACGCGGCCCGGCCGCCGGGGGCGTAGATCCCAACGCGATGGAACGCCTCCGCGCGCAGGCCAACGTGGACGCCGGACTCCGTCTCGACGGCGACGTCGCGCGGGATCGAGGCCCGGTGCACGGTGGACAGATTGCGGTGCGCGCGCTCCAGCGCGGCGCGAACGGACGGATCGAGCGCTTCGAGGGCCTGCACGCAATGGGCGCGCGGCACCTCGAGGCTGGAGAGTGTGACGCCGTCGAGCTCGCGGGCCAGCGCGGTCAGCGCGGCGTCGCCATCGCGCCGGACGATCTCGATGATGGATGATACGGTGAACTGAATCGATTCATCGTCGGCCGCGGATCTATCGAGCAGCGCGACACGGTCCTCCGGGCTGAGCGCGGCGATGGAGCCCGTGAAGCGGAGACGCAGCGCTGTCACGGGATGAGCCTCTCGATACGGGTCACCAGGATTCCCTCGCCTCCCAGCGCCTTGAGACGTGCGATGGTCCGGAAGACAGAGGCGGCGGGCACCACGGCGTGTACCGCCACGTGCGCACCGCAGTTCATCACGCCGGTCACCGTAGGGCCGGCCAGTCCGGGCAGCACCTCGCGCACTCGCTCGAGCGCGGCGCGAGGAAGATTCGCCATGACGTAACGCTGGTCGCGCGCGAGCACCACCGATCGCAACGCAAGGGCGAGGTCTTCGAGCGCGGCGTGTTTCACGGCGTCATGCCACGCCGCGCCGGTGACCAGATGCGCGGTCGAGTCGAGGATGGTCGCGATCGGACGCAGGCCGTTGGCCCGCAGCGTCGTTCCCGACGACGTGAGGTCCACGATCGCATCGGCGATACCCAGCCGCGGCGCCACCTCCGCGGCGCCGGAGATGGGCACGATCTCCACGGGCACATGGCGACGGCGAAAGAACTCCCGCGTCAGGCGCGAGAAGGCGGTGGCGACCCTCGTGCGGGGCGGAAGCTGCTCGAGCGCGTGAATGCCGCGGTCCTCGCGTACGGCCACGACCAGGTGGCACCGACCCACGCCCAGGTCCAGGCGTGACTCCAGCGCTCGTGCCGACTCGCAGACGAGATCCCAGCCGGTGACCCCCGCGTCCGCCGCACCGTCGGCCACGAATTCCGGCACGTCCTCAGCGCGGACGAACAGCGCCTCGAACTCGCCCCCGAGTGATGCCGTCAGCGCCCGGTCATCCGTTGCGGCGACGGGCAACCCCGCCTCCGCGAGCAACTCCCGAGCGGCGGAGGCGAGACGGCCCTTGTTTGGCAGTGCGACGCGAAGCATGGAGCGAGGAGGTGAAAGCGCGGGCATTGTGTCGCGGGTGAAGCGCACGAGGTCGCCGGACTCAAAAAAAAACCCGTCCGGTCTGGACGGGTTGCGGCGTCTCGGAGCGGGTGACTCAGCCAGCCATCACCGTGGTCGCACACGAGCACGCGACCCGTCGGGCCGCGGAGCGTGATGGTGATGGCGATGGGTCTGTTGCGTCATGGCGCGGGAACGTACCCGAGGAGAGTGCTCCGGTCAACCACCAGCCGGGGAGCCCGACTTCCAGTATCAGACAACGGGGACGGACTGAGCCCGATCCCCACCACGTTGGATTTCGATCTGCTTGTGAATAGGTTCACAAGCCGTCCGGCGAAGGCGGTCAGTTCGACACGACCTTGGAGGATCAGAAGGCGATGCGGTTTCGTGGTACGATGCTGTTGTACAGCACCGTCGTGCTGGCTGGGTGCGGGAGCCAGGAGCAATACGCCGCCACCCTCGATTCGAGCGCTGCGGTGGAGACTGTCTCGGATTCGGTTGCGCCAGCCGGCCCCGTGGCCTACGCGCCCATCACCGGGAGGGTACGGGAGGTGAAGATGATGGGCGACGGCATCGGCTACCGCTTCGAGCCCGCGGTCATCCGGGCCAAGCCGGGTGATGGTGTCAGGTTCATCATTCACTCGTTCGGACCGCACAACGTCGTGTTCGATTCGACGGCCATCCCGGCGGGCCAGCGAGCGCAGCTCCACGCAAACATGCGAGTCGCGGAGGATCTGGGCTCTCCGATGCTCTTCGATGAAGCCGAGGCCTGGGAGCTGTCACTCGGCCGGCTGAAGCCGGGGCGGTACCGCTTCATCTGCAGCCCGCACCTGGGCGCGAACATGACCGGCGAGATCATCATCGAGTAGGTGGCCAGCCGGCAGGACGTGGCCCGGCGGCGCGCCGCCCCGCGCGTCCTGCCTTCCCGCCCCCGACCTGCCGAGCCGCTCTCCGGGCGGTATCGTTCAGGTGCAGCGCCAGCGTCCCGTGTCGGCGGCGTCGCGCCGCCTTCCGATGGCCGCCGGATCCCTCCCGAACCTCCCCGAGCCCCTCCCTCCGAAGCGCTGATGGCCGAAGCCGCACTCGACGTCCGCGGGCTGCCGAAAGTCGAGGCGTACCGCGCGCTCGATCAGCACGTGCGCGCGGTGCTCGACGGGATGCACGATCCCATCGCTGCGATGGCGACCATGAGTTGCCTCGTCTATCACGCACTCGATCCGCTGTGGGCCGGGTTCTACCGAGTCGTCGAGCCGGGCGCGCTGCTCCGGGTCGGCCCGTATCAGGGGACCCTGGGCTGCCTCGAGATCCGGTTCGGATCGGGGGTGTGCGGGACCGCGGCCGCGGAGGGCCGAACGGTCCTCGTTCCCGACGTGGAGCGCTTTCCCGGCCACATCGCCTGCGATGCACGGTCTCGTTCGGAGATCGTGGTTCCCGTGGTCGATCGCCGCGGCGCGCTGCTGGCCGTGTTCGATCTGGACAGCGAGCGTCCCGGCGCGTTCGATGAAGACGACGCGCGCGGGCTGGAGCGCCTGGTTTCCTGGTTCGCCAACGAGTGAGGGCTGAGCGAGGGTGAGAGCATGAACAGACGCGGCTACTCAGACCCGATCAACCACGCGCTGGCCTTCGCGGCCAAGCATCATGACCAGCAGGTGCGCCGCGCGAACCGGCCTCCGTACTTCACGCAGCCCGCGAACGTGGCCATCATGCTCACGCGATTCGGTTGCGACGAAGAGACCGTGGTTGCGGGGATCCTGCACGAAGTCGTCGCGGACTACCTGCGGGAGGGATACTCCCGCGACCTCCTGGTGTCGCGCGTGGGGGAGAAGTTCGGCGCGCGGGTCGTCGAAACGATCCTGATGACGGCCGAGCGGCGCGTGGACGCGGCGGGCGTGGAGATGACCGCCGAGGAGCGTCGCGCCGACGTCCTGGAGCGTCTCGAGCGCGCGAGCGCGGCGGCACGCTGGATCGCCGCGGCCAACGCCGTGCACGCCGCGTCCACGCTGCTGGCCGACCTGCGTCGAACCGTGGACCCGGAGTCCGTGTGGAGTCGGTTCACAGCGGGGCGCGAGGGAACACTCGCGTGGTATCGCCGGCTCTACGAGCGTCTGCGCGCGGTAGGGTTCGGCGGCGATCTCGTCGCCGAGCTGGGCGACGTGGTGGCGGCGCTGGAGGCTCAGCCGGTGGGCGCGCCGCCCGGCTAGCGATCCGAAATGGCCGCTGCCGTGGACTCGGCGGTGGCGGGTGAGGCGGCCGCGTCGGCCGGGTAGCGAGCGGCGACGTATGCGTCGAGAAGGCCCAGGAACTCGGGGACGATCTGATCGCCCTTGAGCGTCGTGTGCAGCCGGCCATCGACGTACACTGGGGCCTTGGGTTCCTCGAACGTCCCCGGGAGGGAGATGCCGATGTGGGCGTGCTTGGATTCCCCCGGGCCGTTCACCACGCATCCCATGACCGCGACCCGCAGCTCCTCGACGCCGGGATGCGCCTGGCGCCACACGGGCATCCGCTCGCGGAGGTGCGCCTGGATGTCCTCGGCCATCTGCTGAAAGAAGGTCGACGTCGTGCGACCGCATCCCGGGCACGCCGTGACCTGCGGCGCGAAGCGGCGCAGACCTAACGACTGCAGCACCTGCTGCGCGACGAGCACCTCCTCCGTCCGGTCGCCGCCGGGGCGCGGTGTCAGCGACACGCGGATGGTGTCGCCGATACCTTCGGCGAGGACGATCGCGAGGCCCGCCGTGCTCGCGATGATTCCCTTCGTGCCGAGGCCCGCCTCGGTGAGACCGAGATGCAGCGGGTAGTCGCAGCGAGCGGCGAGGCGCCGGTATACCTCGGCGAGGTCGGCGACCTGCGAGACCTTGGCCGAGATGATGATGCGGTCGTGCGCGAGTCCCGTCTGCTCCGCCAGAGCCGCGGAGCGCAAGCCGCTCTCGACCATCGCGTCGATGTACACATCGCGCGCGTCGCGAGGCTCGGGGCGCGCGGCGTTCTCGTCCATCATCGCCGTGAGGAGATCCTGGTCGAGCGAGCCCCAGTTCACTCCGATGCGCACCGGCTTGCCGTGCTCCATCGCGAGGCGAATGATCGTCCGGAAATTCTCGTCCCGGCGGCGGCTGCCGACGTTGCCCGGATTGATCCGGTACTTCGCCAGCGCGGCGGCACAGCCGGGATGGCGCGCCAGGAGCAGATGGCCGTTGTAGTGGAAATCGCCGATGATCGGCACCTGCAGACCGGCATCCCGCACCCGCTGGGCGATGTCGGGAACGGCGGCGGCCGCTTCGTCGGTATTGACGGTGACACGCACCAGCTCGGAGCCCGCCGCCGCCAGCTCCACGATCTGGGCGGCCGTGGCCGCGGCGTCGGCCGTGTCCGTGTTCGTCATCGATTGCACGGCGATCGGATGATCGGAGCCGATGCTGACCCCGCCCACGTGGACCGATACCGTCGTGCGACGTGCTGCGATCGACACTGCGTCTCTCCCGTCCGTTCGCCGGAAATCTAGCGGTCGGCGACGCTTCCGCGGCCGGCGTGCGGGACCCACGAGGGACGACCGGCCGCC
This sequence comes from Gemmatimonadaceae bacterium, assembly GCA_035454665.1. Lineage (GTDB taxonomy): Bacteria > Gemmatimonadota > Gemmatimonadetes > Gemmatimonadales > Gemmatimonadaceae > DATIGO01. The sequence goes on from DATIGO010000255.1 coordinate 24,242, forward strand.
GCAGCGGGGAAGGGCCGGGGGGAAGGGTTGGCAGAGACGCGAGACGGCGCGGGAGCTACACGCCGCGGTCCGGGACCTCGTTGGCGCGGGTCTCGGGCGGCGGGTCGACGCACTGCAGTGCGAGCTCGATCTGACGCCGGACGGCGGCAACCCCGGTGCCCCCTTCGACGTCACGGCGCTCGAGGGAATGACGCGCCGACAGGGCCTCGACCACCTCGTTTCCGAACTCCGGATGCGCCTCGGCGAAGGCGTGCAGGGGAAGGTCGTGGAGCTCGACGCCCGTCTCCTCGCTCTGCCGTACGAGCCGGCCGACGGCGCCATGCGCTTCGCGGAAGGTCACGCCGCGCTCCACGAGGTAATCGGCGAGGTCGGTGGCCATCATCGACGAGGACACCGCGGCCTGCATCCGGCCAGTCTCGAAGGTGATCTCGTCGAGCGTACCGGCGACCGCGGGGACGACGAGCTGCATCGTGTCGACCGCATCGAAGAGCACGCGCTTGTCGTCCTGCAGGTCCTTGTTGTAGCCGCTCGGGAGCCCCTTGAGCGTGGTGAGCAGCGCCGTGAGGTCGCCGAGCATGCGGCCGGCCGAGCCACGCGCGATCTCGAGCGCGTCGGGATTGCGCTTCTGCGGCATCATGCTCGAACCGGTCGAGAAGGCGTCGCCGAAGCGCACGAAACCGAATTCGCTGGAGCCGAAGAGGATGAGGTCTTCGGCCAGGCGCGAGAGATGGACGCCAAGGAGGGAGAGGGCGAAGACGACCTCGGCCACGAAGTCGCGGTCGGCGACCGCATCGATGCTGTTGCGCGAGATCCCGGCGAATCCGAGGCTGCCCTGCAGCAGCACACGGGAGATGGGGAAGGCACAGCCCGCCACCGCGCCGCTGCCTAACGGGAGGACGGAAGCGGCGCGGGCCGCCGCGGCGAGCCGCGTGCGGTCGCGCTCGACGGGCCAGAAGTGCGACAGCATCCAGTGGGCTCCGCTCACCGGCTGGGCCCGTTGCAGGTGCGTGTAGGCGGGGAGCATGGCGGATTCCAGGGCCTGCGCGCGCCGGAGCATGGCGCGCTGGAGTGCCCGCAGCGTCTCATCGAGGCGCGCGCAGGCGTCCATGGCCCAGAGGCGCGTCGCGGTCGCCACCTGGTCATTGCGGCTGCGGCCGGTATGGAGCTTCGACGCCACCTCGCCGATCTCCTCGTGCAGCATCCGGTCGATCATGGTGTGCACATCTTCGTCCGCCGGCAGCGGGGTCGCGCCGTCCGCCAGCCGGGCGCCGACGGCATCGAGGCCGCGCTCCAGCTCGCGGCTCTCCTCGAGCGATACCACCCGAGCCCCCCAGAGCGCGACGGCCCAGGCCTTCGAGAGCCTGATGTCGAACGGCCACAGCCGGAAGTCGACGCCGATCGAGCGATTGACGGCGTCGAGGATGGGCGAGGTACCGCCGGCGAAGCGACCGCCCCAGAGCTTGTGCTCCGGGCCGGACTCCGCCCGCGTGCCCGCCGTCGAGCCGGGGGAGGAGCCGGCGTCCGTTCCGGGCGTGGCTGGCACCGCGAGGTCGACCGTCATCAGGCCAGCGCGAGGGCGTCACGGCGGTCCGTGGCACCCTCGCCGTTCCGCGCGAGCTCCTGGTCCTTCAGGGCGCGAACCCGCGCCGGCAGGCCGTAGAGCCGGATGAAGCCCGCGGCATCGCTCTGCTGGTAGACGTCGTCCTCGCCGAAGGTGACGAACCGCTCGTCGTAGAGCGCCTGATCGCTGTGACGGCCGGCGATCGTGACATTCCCCTTGCAGAGCTGGAGCGACACGGTGCCGCTCACCCGCTCCTGCACCTTGTCGATGAACGCGTCGTACGCCTCGCGCTCCGTGGTCCACCAGCGCCCCTCGTAGACGAGATCCGCATAACGAGGCGCGATGAGGTCCTTGGCCGCGAGCGTTCGCCGGTCGAGCACGAGCATCTCGAGCTCGCTGAGCGCGGTATACAGGAGCGTGCCGCCCGGCGTCTCGTAGACGCCCCGCGACTTCATCCCGATCAACCGGTCCTCGACGATGTCGGCGCGGCCCACCCCATGACGGCCGCCGATCGTGTTCAGCGCGGTCAGCAGCTCGACCGGATCGAGCGGCTGCCCGTTGACGGAGACCGGGGTGCCCTTCGCGAACCCGATCGTCACCGTCTCCGGCGCGGCGGGTGCCTCGGCCGGGTCGGTGGTGAGCAGGAAGAGATCCTTCGGCGGCATCGCGCCGGGATCCTCGAGAATCCCGCCCTCATGCGAGATGTGCCACAGGTTGCGGTCGCGCGAGTAGATCTTCTGGGCCGTCGCCGCGACAGGGATGCCGCGCGCGGCGGCATAGGCGAGCGCATCCTCGCGGCTTCGAATGTCCCACTCCCGCCATGGCGCGATCACCGGCAGCTCCGGCGCGAACGTCATGTAGGTGAGCTCGAAGCGCACCTGGTCGTTTCCCTTCCCGGTGCAGCCGTGCGCGAGGGCATCGGCGCCCACGGCGCGCGCCACCTCGACCTGCC
>DATIGO010000256.1:0-14797 GCA_035454665.1 Gemmatimonadaceae bacterium
CGCGTTTCCACCCACCCCTCGCGCCACGAACGTGCATGCGGAGGGATCGCGCGCGCCCGCCGGCGAGTTCCGGTGCGCGTTGCGTCCGCGTCGCCACGCGCCTTTCCACGCCGCCCCCACGTTCTCCACGTGGCGCCAACCCGGTTTCCACAGGGTTGTCCACGTGTTTCTCCACATCGCGTGGAGAGGACAGGTGTGCACGGTCCGGCGCGTGCCGGGCCCGCGCGCGGCCTGCCCGGTACGCGCCCGCACCCGCGACGCCCGCCGCGCATCCGGCGGGTAGATGGCACACTTCTCCCGTTAGGGTGAGTCGCGTCTCTCCTCGTGGTGGGCGATGGTCGGTACTCGTTAGGTACCCCGCTGTCGCGCGGCCGCAACGCGTTGACAGACGCAGCGAGATCGCATTACCGTGCACGCATTACCAGCGGGCGGCACCACCATGAGCGACGCCGAGCAACGCGCACTGCGAGCAGCCATCGAGCTTCTCTATGGCTGCTCGGCGCATTTTCAGACGCATGAGATCGTCACCCTGCAGGTGGGTGGCCGACGATCGTTGCAGCGCGATGTCGCGACCTTCTCGCTCCGCGGTCTGGCCGGCGCGACCGCGTGCTACGCCTGGACCGAGACCGGTGTCACCGGTCGCGTGGCGCACCATCGCGTCGTGCTGCATGCCGGCCCCGTACTCTCGCCGCGCGACGCCGTCCGCGCCTCGTTGCTGCGCGAGCCGCCCGAGCAGGCGCCGCGCACGCCCGACGATCTGCCGGCGCCCGGCGACCGGCGCCGTGGAGCCGTGGAGCCGCCGCCGTGGGCGTCGGACGAGTATCGCCCGAGACCGTCCTAGCGGCGCCCGGAGGGACGAGCCCGACAGTCGTTAGGCACGCCGGTCACACGACCGGTCACACGGCCAGTCGCCCCGGTCAGTCGCCTGCCAGGAGTGTCGGCCGCCGGTCCGCGACGTCGCCCTCCGCGCCCGCACCCGGGCCCAGACGCCGCAGCCCCGCGCCCGAGTCCCCGCCGCGCAGCGTCGCGATAAGCTCGCGGCCCATCCGCACCACGTACCCCGCCGCGTGACCCAGCGCCGCCCCCACCAGCGTCGGCAGGTCCAGCGCCGGCAGCGCCCCGCGTCCCAGCGACTGCAGGATCTCGCGCCGCATCCGCAGCGCGATCGGCGCCGCGAACGTGATCGGATTGAAGTGGTCGTCGTATCGCACACCCAGCCCCTCGATCAGTGCCGTCGTGCGCGCGAAGTACACCAGCTCGCTCGGCAGCCGCACCGGCCAGTCGTACAACGCCGCCATCACCTCGTCCGTCACGAGCTCCATCTTCTCCCGCATCGTGGCCGGGTCGTAGGCGATCGCCATCAGCCGCTCCGCCAGCCCGCGCACCATCACCGGGTCCGCCGACGGATCCAGCACGCCTAACGAGGTGAAACCGGCCACCACCCCGTCCACGTCCCGCCGGATCGCCGCGAATACCGTCGACACCAGATGCCACCGCAGCTCCTGCGGCACCCGGATCACCATTCCGAAGTCCAGCAGCACCACCCGCCCATCCGGCGCCACCAGAAGGTTCCCCGGATGAGGATCGGCGTGGAAGAAGCCGTCCACCAGCATCATCCGGAGGTACAGCTCCATCACCGCCGATACCACGCCCCGCGGATCGCGCCGGTCCCCGTCGCCCGTGGCACGCAGCCGATCCACGCGCGTCCCCGCCACGTACTCCAGCACCAGCACCCGGCGATGCACCAGCTCCCGGATCACGCGCGGGACGATCACCCGCGGCGTCCGGGCGAAGTTGGCCCGGACCTGCTCCGCGTTCGCGGCCTCGTGCACGAAGTCCATCTCCTCCCAGATCCGCACCGCGAACTCCTCAATCACCGCGTGCGCGTTCCGGAGGTGCGGGTTCGGGATCCGCTGCACCAGCCACTGCAGCACCGGCCGGGCGGTCGCCAGGTCGCGCCGCACCAGCTCCTCGACCCCGGGCCGCAGCACCTTCACCACCACGTCCTCGCCCCGGTACCGCGCCCGGTGCACCTGGCCTAACGACGCCGCCGCCAGCGGCTCGACGTCGAACCACTCGAACAGTGCCGCGACCGGCCGCCCGTACGCACGTTCGATCTCGTGCTCGATCAGCACCGTCGGGACCGGCGGCACCTGATCCGTCAGCGTCGACAACACCCCGACGTACGGCTCCGGGATGAGATCGGCACGCGCCGAAAAGACCTGCGCCACCTTCACGAACGAGGGACCCAGCCCCGCGATCGTGGCCACCAGCCGCTCCGCCCGCGCCTGGTGAAAGGCCGCCGTCCGGACCGGCGGTGCCCCCAGCACCAGCCAGCGCCGCCGGTCCCGGAGAAACGACAGAAGCAGCGGCAGCAGCCGCCAGAGCACCACGATCGCGCGCATGAGCGAAAGATACAGGCCCCCATCCCCCGGCGGCGCGCACCAAACCCGTCACTCTCCCGGCGCCACCCCTCCCCCCCGCGCAGGACCGATCAGAACGAGGGCACGAGCGGCCGCGCCCACGGCACGAATCCGACGATCGCCGCCAGCGCGATTCCGAGCCAGATCGCCGCCCGCTGGTACTTCGCCGCGTCCGCCTCCGCACGCCGCACCAGCACGACCCCGACATGCGCTGCCACGATCGCCGCCAGCATCATCACCACGTGCTCCACGACGAAATACCGCACCGGCGCGTCGCGCATCGCCGCACCCATGTTGCGGAACGCCTGCCGTGTGAGCGGGCTGAACACCGCATACAGCAGCACCCCCACCAGCAGCTGCAGATCCAGGAGTCCCGTGAAGATGCGCGACGCCAGCGCCTCCCGGCGCGTCCACGCGGCACGCCAGATCCAGCCGCGCCACGCGAGGAACACCACCCAGAGCCCGGCGCCGATGACCACCCAGCGCAGGAGATTGTGCACGCCCAGCACCACCGGATACATGCCTGTCCCTCCGCTCGTAATGCCCGCGCGCTCGGATCCTCCCCGCGCCCCCGGGCGGCGCACTGCCCCAATGTAGCGCGTCAGGCGTCGAGGTGGGCCGCGCACTCCATCGTCCGGGCCGCGCGCTCATGATATGTTCACAGAGCTTCACCCGAGCCGGAGCGCGTGTGCTTCCCCACTCCGGACGCTCCGCGCCTCGCGCGACTGGCCTCGAGGGTCCAAATGCCGCAGTACCGTGCCCCGCTGAACGACTACCGCTTCCTCCTCACGGAGCTCTTCGACGTCTCGCGCCTCACGCGTTATCAGGGCTACGAGGACGCGACCCCCGACATCCTTCTCACCGCCCTCGAGGGAGCCGGAAGCCTCTGTGAGGACGTGCTCCTTCCGCTCAACGCCAGCGGCGATCGCGAGGGGTGCAGCTGGGACGCCGGCAGCGTCCGCACCCCCGCAGGCTTCCGGGAGGCCTGGCGCGCGTACGTCGACGGCGGCTGGCTCGGGCTCTCGTGCGATCCGGTACACGGCGGCCAGGGCCTGCCCCTCACGATGCGATTCCTGGTGGACGAGATGGCCTGCGCCGCGAACCTGAGCTTCGCCATGTTCCCCGGGCTCACCCTCGGCGTCTACGAGGGGATCGCGGCGCACGGCACCGAGGAGCTGCGCGGCCTCTGGCTGCCGCGGCTCGTGGCGGGCGACGCCACCGGGACCATGTGCCTCACCGAGGCGCACGCCGGCACGGACCTGGGCATCATCCGCACCGCCGCCGTACCGGTCGACGACGGCACTTTCCGGATCCGCGGCACCAAGATCTTCATCTCTGCCGGCGAGCACGACCTCACGCCGAACATCGTGCACCTCGTGCTGGCCCGCCTCCCCGACGCGCCCGCCGGCACCCGCGGCATCAGCATGTTCCTCGTCCCGAAGTTCCTGCCTGACGAGCATGGACAGCCGGGCGCGCGCAATGCCGTCACCTGCCGGTCCATCGAGCACAAGATGGGCATCCGCGCGTCGCCCACGTGCGTGCTCGACTTCGACGACGCCGTGGGGTGGCTCGTGGGCGAACCGCACCGCGGGCTCCGCGCGATGTTCACCCTCATGAACGGCGCGCGCCTCGGGGTCGGGCTCCAGGGACTCGGCCTGGCAGAGGTGAGCTATCAGAACGCCGTCGCCTACGCGCGCGAGCGCCAGCAGGGACGCGCCCCCGGTGGGGCCCGCCTCCCCGACGCACCGGCCGATCCGATCGTCTTCCATCCCGACATCCGGCGTGGGCTGCTCACCATGCGCGCCTTCGTCGAGGGGGCGCGCGCGCTCGCCTGCTGGACCGCGCTCTTGATCGATCAGGAGGCGAAGGATCCCGATCCGGCGCGCCGCGAGGAGGCCACCGATCTCATCGCGCTCATGACGCCCGTCATCAAGGCGTTCTTCACCGACCTGGGCTTCGCCAGCACGAACATCGGGCTGCAGACGCTTGGCGGACATGGCTACATCCGCGAGTTCGGCATGGAACAGTTCGTGCGCGACGCGCGCATCGGCCAGATCTACGAGGGGACGAATCACATCCAGGCGCTCGACCTCGTGGGCCGCAAGCTCCCCGAGGGCGGCGGCCGGCTCGTACGTCGATATGCGGCACGGCTCGAGGAAGCGCTGGCGACGGCTCGCGGGGAGCCGCGCCTGGCCGAATTCGCGCAACCCCTCGCTGCCGCCGCGCACCGGCTGCAGCAGGCGACGATGACGCTGGCCGCACGGGGGGCCGGGAATCCCGAGGAGGCGGCGGCGTGTGCCAGCGAGTACCTCCACCTGTTCGGCTACGTGGCCCTGGGGCACATGTGGCTCCTCGCGAGCCAGGCGTCGCTCGACCGCCTCGACCGGGCCGGCGGCGGGCTGCCGCGCGCCTTCTACGACGCGAAGCTCGCCACCGCGCGCTTCTATGTGAGTCGCATGCTGCCGCAAACGGAAGCGCTGCTGACGTCGATCCTGGCAGGCGCCGGCAGCATCACGGCCTTCGCCACAGATGCCTTCTAGAGGCCGCGGCCGTCGCATTCTCGCGGTCCTCGCCGTCCTCACCGTGCTGGCCGGCGCCGGCACGCTCTGGCTCCTGCGCGATCCCCGGCCGCACTTCCTCGAGCGGCGATCGCAGCTCGTGTCGGCCGATGAGGGCCCCGAATCCCGGACCGCAGGCCACGCCACCCGGTCGGTCACGCTCCGAGCCGCCAACGGACTCGGCGTCGACCTGATGCTCCGCTACCCCGTCCCTGCCGAGGCACGAGTCACGAGTCGGGAGTCACGTCCCGTTTTCCTCATCCTGGGCGGCTATCGCACTGGGGACCGCGCCGCCACGCTCATCGAGAACACGCACGGCGCCATCATCGCCGCCATGGGCTATCCGTACCGCGGCCCGCTCAATCCCAAGGGTCTCGCGGTGCTCCCCCTCGTGCCGGCCATCCGGGAAGCGATCCTCGATACACCCCCCTCTGTGCTCCTCGCCATCGACTACCTGCGATCGCGGCCCGATGTCGACACGTCCCGCGTCGAGCTCGTCGGCGCCAGCTTCGGAGTCCCGTTCGTGAGCGTGGCCGCCGCGCTCGACTCCCGGGTCTCACGCCTCTGGCTCGTGCACGGGGCCGGACGCCCGGTCCAGCTCATCGAGCGAGGCCTCGAGCGATCGGTGCCATGGGCGCCCCTGCGCTGGCCCGTGGCGCACCTCGCGAACGTTCTCGCCTCGGGGCCGCGCCTCGCGCCAGAGAAATGGGTCCCGCAGGTCGCGCCGCGACCGGTGATCATGATCAATGCGCGAGCGGATGAGCGCCTTCCGCGCGCCGCCATCGATGCCCTGCACGCGAGCGCCCGCCAGCCCAAGGAAGTCATCTGGCTCCCCGGGCAGCATGTGCAGCCCAACCGGGAGGAGGTCATCCGGGCTCTGGTGGAGACGGTTCTGGCCCGCGCCGCCCGCCCCTGAGCGCCGAGCCTTGCGTCCGGCGCGCCGGGCGCCGAATGATTTCCGGGGTACCGCCCGACCGCTCCCACGCCACCGCCAACCCGAACTCCAACGCCAGCTCCCGCCAAAGCAGTCCCAGCATCGAGCACTCAGCGCAGCATCCAGCTGCCAGTTCCAGCCACCAGCCTGACCAACCAGCCTCAAAAATGCGCTCCTACGTATGCACTTCCCTCCTCCTGGCATCCCTCGTCGGCTGCAGCCGTGAAAGCGCCGACACCACGGCGCTGCAGCCGGCCCTCGACGCGATCACGGCCGACGGCATGCTGGCGCACGTCAATCGTCTCGCATCCGACGGCTTCGAGGGCCGGGCCCCGGGCACGCCGGGCGAGGACAGCACCGTCGCGTATCTCACGGCCCAGTTCCAGGCACTGGGTCTCGCCCCGGGCAACCCCGACGGCAGCTTCGTGCAGAACGTCGAGATGGTCGGCTTCACCGGTCGTCCCACCGCGTCGTACACCATCGGCGGACAGACCGTCGAGCTCGCCTTTCCCGACGAGTTCGTGGCTGTCTCGCGGCACGACGCACCGGAGGTCAACGTCCGGAACTCGGAGCTCGTGTTCGTGGGCTACGGCATCGTCGCTCCCGAGTACGGCTGGGACGACTACAAGGGCCTCGACGTGCGCGGCAAGACGCTGGTCATGCTCGTGAACGATCCCCCGATCCCCGACCCTAACGATTCCACGCAACTCGATTCCACGATGTTCCGCGGCAAGGCCATGACCTACTATGGCCGCTGGACGTACAAGTACGAGATCGCGACCGAGAAGGGCGCCGCCGCGGTGCTGCTCGTGCACGAGACCGGCCCGGCCGGCTATCCGTACGAGGTGGTCGTGGGGAGCTGGGGACGCGAGAACCTCGACGTCGTCAGCAGCGGCCCGAACCGACGGATCCCCGTCGAGGGATGGATCAGCGAAGCCACGGCCCGCCGCATGTTCCTCGCCGCCGGGCGCAACTTCGACGGCGTGAAGCGCGCCGCCGCCAACGAGACCTTCACCCCCGCCCCCCTCTTCGGCACGGCGTCCTTCCGGGTGCGCAACACGACCCGGCGCATCCAGTCGAAGAACGTGATCGCGAAGCTCGAGGGCTCCGATCCCGAGCTCCGGAACGAGTACGTCATCTACACCGCGCACTGGGATCATCTGGGCCGGGATCCGAATCTCCAGGGTGATCAGATCTTCAACGGCGCCCTGGACAACGCCACGGGCACGGCGCAGATGCTGGAGATCGCCCGTGGCTTGTCTCAGCTCCCCACGAAGCCCAGGCGCTCGGTGCTCTTCCTCGCCGTGACCGCGGAGGAGAGCGGCCTCCTCGGCGCCAAGTACTACGCCAGCAATCCCCTCTATCCCCTCGATCGCACCCTCGCGAACATCAACATCGACGGCGTGAATCAGTGGGGGCGCACGTCGGACCTCGTCGTGATCGGGCTCGGCAATTCGACGCTGGACGATGAGCTGCGAACCGTGGCCACGGCCGCAGGGCGCACGATCGTGCCCGACGCCGAACCCGAAAAGGGCTTCTTCTATCGCTCCGATCACTTCGAGTTCGCCAAGCAGGGCGTTCCCGCGCTCTTTACCGATGCCGGCGTGCAGTTCATCGGCAAGCCGGCCGACTACGGCACGACGAAACGCAACGAGTACACGACGAACGACTACCACAAGCCGAGCGATGACGTGAAGGCCGACTGGGATCTGTCCGGCGCGGTCGAGGACGCACGTCTCCTGCTCGAGGTCGGCTACCGTGTCGCCCAGGGCGGCACGTGGCCCCAGTGGAAGCCCGGAACCGAGTTCAAGGCCAAGCGCGACTCCGCGCTCGCCGCGAGCCAGCGGCCGTAGGATCGGAGCAGGCCGGAGGCCGGCGCCCCGGCCTCCGGCCTATTCGCCGTCGAGCGTCCGCGGCCAGTCCTCTCTGAGCAGCCGCGACAGGGCCCGGTCGGCCAGCAGGCGCCCACCCGTCTGGCATCGCGCGCAGTAGTTCGTCTCGTTGTCCGCATGACGAATCCGCTGCACCGGGGCGCCGCAGTCCGGGCAGGGTTCCCGGAAGCGCCCGTGCACCGCCATCCCCTCGCGAAACGCCGTCACCTTTTCCGGGAACCCTCCCCCCGTCGCCGCGCGCAGGCGCTCGATCCACTCGCCCAGAACGTCGCGCGCCGCGGAATGCAGGCGCGCGATCGCCTCGTCGTTCAACCGCGACGTGAGCGCGAGCGGCGACAGCCGCGCGCGGTGCAGGATCTCGTCGGAGTAGGCGTTGCCGATGCCGCTGAAGAGCCGCGGATCCGTCAGAGCGCGCTTGAGCGTGTGATTCTCCAACCGGAGCCGCTGGGCAAAGTCCCCGCCGCTCGAGCCCAGCACGTCGAGCCCCCCGCGGTCGAACGCCTCCAGTGCCGCTTCGCCGCGCACCAGGTGCAGCGAGGCGCGGCGCGTGCTCCCCGCCTCCGTGAGCACCAGGCTGCCCCGCGGAAATTCGAAGCGCGCCAACGCCGCCGCGCCCGCCACTGCCTTCCCCTTCACGCGCCATCGCAGCCGGCCGGCGATCATGAGATGGATGACGAGGAAAAACTCCTCCTCGAAGCCGAGGCAGATCCGCTTGCCGATCCGCCGCACCCCCTCGACGCGCCGCCCCTCGATCGCCCGCACGGGCGGCTCCACGGTCCGCAGCACGAACGGATTCCCGAGTCGTACCGACTCCAGTTCCTCCCCTACTACGTGGGTCTGCAACCCATCCAGGTAGACCGTGATGTCGGGCAGCTCAGGCATGAAGGGGAAGCTCGGACCGTGCAGGAACGTCGCAAGGCCCCCTTCGCCCATGGGCCTCTGGCCTAGCTTTCCCGCATGCCCCTCCCCCCCGCCAGCGGCCTCCCGATCGATGCGGCGATCGACGATCTGACGGCCACGCTCGCGCGTCACCCGATCGTCGTCCTGCAGGCCCCACCGGGAGCGGGCAAGACCACCATCGTGCCGCTCGCCCTCATCGATCGCGACTGGTTAGGCGGCCAGCGGCTCGTGATGCTCGAGCCACGGCGCATCGCCGCTCGCGCGGCCGCGCATCGCATGGCGGCGCTGCGGCACGAGGCCGTCGGCGCCACGGTCGGCTACCGCACGCGGCTCGACACCCGCGTCGGCGCCGCCACGCGCATCGAGGTCGTCACCGAGGGGGTGCTCACGCGCATGCTCCAGCACGATCCCACGCTCGAGGGGTACGGACTCGTCCTCTTCGACGAGTTCCACGAGCGCAGCCTGCACGCCGACACGGGGCTCGCGCTCACACTCTACACGCAGGCAGTCGTGCGGCCCGAGCTGCGCGTGCTCGTCATGTCGGCCACCCTGGATGGGCCCGCCCTCGCCCGGCGGCTCGGCGATGCCCCGCTCGTCATCTGCGAGGGCCGTCAGTTTCCCGTGGAAACACGCTACGCGCCGCACCCCCGCGAGCTGGGGATCGAGACCGCCGTGGCGGCCGCGGTGCGGAAGGCGCTGCGCGATCATCCCGACGGCGACGTCCTCGTCTTTCTCCCGGGCGCCCGTGAAATCCACCGCGTCGCGGCGCTCCTCGACGCGCAGTCCCACGCGCTCCCGGACCGCGTCGATGTCCGCCTCCTGCACGGGCTGCTCGACGCCGAGGAGCAGGATCGGGTCATCAGGCCCGCCCCGTCCGGCCGGCGCAAAGTCGTACTCGCCACCTCGATCGCGGAGACGAGCCTGACCATCGACGGCGTCCGCGTGGTCATCGACAGCGGACTCGCGCGCCGGCCTCGCTTCTCTCCGCGTCTCGGCATGACACGCCTCGAGACCGTGCGCGTCGCGCGCTCCGCCGCCGATCAGCGCCGCGGCCGCGCGGGCCGCCTCGCTCCCGGGGTCTGCTACCGGCTCTGGGACGAAGCCGAGAACGCGCACCTCCTCCCGGCAGCACCACCCGAGATGCTCGAGGCCGACCTCGCCCCCCTCGCGCTCGATCTCGCGGTGGCCGGCGTCGGCGATCCACTCGAGCTCACCTGGCTCGATCCGCCGCCGGCGGCGGCGCTCGCCCAGGCGCGCAATCTCCTCGCGGAGCTCGACGCCCTCGATGCCGCTGGCCGCGTCACCGCGCACGGTCGCGAGATGTCGCGCCTGGGTCTTCATCCCCGGCTCGCTCACATGGTCCTGCGCGCCGCACACGACGGCCACGGCGCCCTCGCCTCCGATATCGCCGCGCTGCTCAGCGAGCGGGATCTCCTGCGTCGGGATGCCTCATCCTCCGGCAGCGACCTGCGAGCTCGTCTCGAGATCGTCTCCGGCGCGGCCGACCCCACCGTCGCCGACCGCCCCACGCTCCACCGCGTCCGCGCCCAGTCCGCTCGATTCCGCCGCGCCATCTCGCTTCACTCCCCGGGTCACGTCTCCCGTGTCGCCAGCCACGATGCCGCGGGCAGGCTCCTCGCCCTCGCGTACCCCGACCGCGTGGCCCAACGCCGCCGCGGTTCGCTCCCACGCTTCGTTCAGCGCAACGGTGCCGGCGCCGTGCTCCCCCCGGATGACCCGCTCGCGGCGGAAGCCTTCATCGTCATCGCGGAGTCTGACGGTCGCACGCCGGAGAGCCGCGTCTTCCTGGCGGCTCCGCTCGACCTCGACGACATCGAAGAGGATTTCGCCGCTCACCTCCAGGAGACCGACGTCGTGGAGTGGAACGACGACGCCGGAGTCGTGGCCATGCGGCAACGACGTCTCGGCGCCATCGTCCTCGACGAACGGCGTGTGCGCGATCCCGATCCGGAGCGGGTTGCGGAGGTACTGGCCGCCGAAGTCCGGCGTCGAGGACTCGCCATGCTCCCCTGGTCCGAGTCCGCCGTGCGGCTCCGGGAACGGCTGCGATTCCTGAGTGTCACGGACCCGTCGTGGCCCGACGTGTCCGACTCTGCCCTCGTCGAACGCCTGCTCCCTCCCTTGCTGCATCGCCTCGGTGCGGTGCGTTCCGCGGCCGACCTGCGCCACGTGGACGTTCACGGGGCGCTGCTCGATCTGCTCACGCGGGAGCAGCGCGTGAGGCTCGACCGGCTCGCCCCGACGCACCTCGTCGCGCCTTCCGGGTCACGCATCCCGATCGACTATCGGGATCCCAGCGCCCCTGCGGCTGCAATTCGCCTGCAGGAGATGTTCGGAGCGTCGGAGACGCCGGCGGTTTTCGAGGGACGCGTGCCGATTACTCTTCACCTCCTCTCCCCGTCCCAGCGTCCCGTCCAGGTCACGCGTGACCTGGCCAGCTTCTGGCGGTCCTCGTACTTCGACGTCCGCAAGGACCTCCGGGCCCGCTATCCGAAGCACCACTGGCCCGACGACCCCCTCGCGGCTGAACCCACCAGCCGCACCCGAGGTCGGCGCCGCGAGTGACCCGGGGCCGGGAGGCGGAGTCGTAGCACCCGGAGGTATAGGGGGCGTGATGTGGCCACGAAGCGACGCGGACGGCTCCTTCGGCCCGCATCTGGGTACGACGATCGGGCTGCCAGTGGTTGGCGCCTGGAGTTTGCGATGTCTCTCGTTCAACGTGATTATATCCTCCGCCTCATCGAGGCGGTCGCTGCCGCACTGGCGCGTATCATTCGCCGCCGCGAGTCCGGAGACCTTCAGGGAGCGCGCCGTGAGGCGCAGATCGCCACCGTCGAGTTCCTCGGCCCGCTCGCGTCCATCGTGGGGAGTGTGGATTCCCGCACGGCGGCGGATCTCGTCGGTGAGGGGTGGCGGCTCGCGGCCTGGGCCCAGCTCCTCGCCGCGGATGCCGAGACCCTGCGGGGGATGGACCAGCCGGAGGCCGCCAGTCGCAACGATCGACGGGCGGCCGAGTTGCTGCTCGAGGTGCACCTGCGCGGCGAGGAACTCGACGCTGATGCGGTGGCAGCGCTGGAAGCGCTGAAGCCGCGTGTCCCGCGTGAGTCGCTCGAGGCGCGGTACCGGGACGCCTGGGCGGACTGGCCCCGTCCGAACCGCTGAGGCCGACGCCTGGCGATTTGGCCCGTCCGGTGGACGTTCGCCGCACGGGTGATTCGCTATTTCACCGCCTCGACGATGATGCTCCGCGACGTGAGCATCGCGAGTGAGTTCATCGCGGCGACGGTCTCGCGGTTCTGCGCGAGCTCCCGCGGGCGCTTGCGCCGCATTCGCAGCAGAAAGCCGGCGTGCCCCAGCAGCATCGGGATGCCCAGAAGCGCGAGCGGCACCAGCGCCGAGCGCTTGAATCGGTCGAAGTGAACCTGCACCGATCCGAATCCGGCGCGCCGCAGCGCGAACGCGAGGTAGTAGTACGACACTGGATGAATGTGCCCCGACGTGTGCACGACGTCGTGCCTGTCCAGCGGCAGCGGGTCGAAGAGTTGCGCGAACCCGGAATGCAGCGCGCGCCAGCGTGAGTTCATGTTGAGTACGTTGGGGGTGCTCGCGATGAACGTGCCTCCCGGACGGAGCACCCGGTACGCCTCGCGCAGAAAGTGGAACTGATCCTCCACGTGCTCGATCACCTCGAGGCTGCACACCAGGTCGAAGACAGCGCCGTCATACGGGAGCTGATTCCCCGGGCCGAGCGGATCGCAGGTGACTTCGCCGTACCGATATTGCCCCGGCACCGCATCGCAGGCCGACAGGACACGCGCGGGGGATACGCCCTGCCGCTGCAGGTACGCTCCCACGACCGATGAGAAGTACCCCTCACCCGCGCCGAGATCGAGCACCCGGGCGCTGGCGACGAGGTGAGGCCGTGCCAGCTCGAAGACTTTGTCGTTCGTGCTCGCATGCGACAGGGGCCGGATGTCCGACATGGGCCGATCGTCTTCCGCGTTCGGGTGTGGTCAGTGGAGCGGAACTAGCGCCTCTGGGGGAGGGTTGCAAGAGGACCAGGCGACGGCCGGGGGCCAATCCGACACGCCTCGCTGTTCCAGCGGCTCGCGTGCTTCGAGAATGTCGACCATACTATCCGCCATGTCGCCTCGCCCGTGGTACCCGCCCTCGGATCCGTCGCGCCGACGCCTTGCGCGGCTCCTGCTGCCGACGGCACTCGTCACCAGCGCGTTGGGGGCGTGCGTCGAGGAGCCGACGATCCCCGCGCTGCGCGACCAGGCCATCGAGCTCACGGTCACCCCGAGCTCGTTCGTGCTGCGCACCGGCGAGATCGACACGATCACCGTCACCATCACCAATCGCCTCGCCGAGCAGGTCCGCCTGGTCTTTCCCACGACGTGTCCCGTACGCCTCGCCATCCGAGACGCCGACGCGCGCCTCCGGGTACCCGAGGGAGGCGTGTACGATTGCCCCGCGATCCAGTCTCAGTTGCTCATTCCCCCCGGTGGCGCGATCACGGAGGAGTTCTACTGGACGGGCGGAACGCAGTTCGACGCCCTCCCCCCATCACCGAGACTCCCCGCCGGACGGTACTACGCGTCCGCGCGACTCGAGGCCGCCGGCTACAGCACCGTCGGATTCGCCGTACTCATCACCCTCGTCGACTAGCCCATGCGTTCGTGGATCATTGCGCGACGCGCGCGGTTCCGCAGGCTCGCAGGAACCACGCTGCTTGCTCCCCTGCTGCTCGCGACGCCCGGCGCGCGGGCGCAGGACCCGCATCTCGAGACGGCGCGCCGCGTGCTCCGGGCGGTGCCGCTCATCGACGGGCACAACGATCTCCCCTGGTACATCCGGACTGATTTCAGGGACGCACCCCGAAACGTCGACGCCTACGACCTGCGCCGCGCCGCACCCGGCAACACCGACATCGCGCGCCTCCGCCGCGGCATGGTCGGGGGCCAGTTCTGGTCGGTCTATATCCCGGGCGACGTGCGTGACTCCGGATACGCCCGCATGCAGCTCGAGCAGATCGACATCGCCCGGCAGGTGCTCGCGAAGTATCCGGACGTCTTCGCCCCCGCGCTCACGGCTGCCGATCTGCGCGCGGCGCACCGGGCCGGACGCATCGGTTCCATGCTCGGCATGGAGGGCGGACACGCGATCGAGAATTCCCTCGGCGCGCTGCGGGCCTACTTCGCCCTCGGTGTGCGCTACATGACCCTGACCCACAATGTGACGCTCGACTGGGCCGATGCCGCCGCCGATTCGGCCCGGCACGGCGGGCTCACCAACTTTGGCAAGGAAGTGGTCCGGGAGATGAACCGGCTCGGCATGCTCGTGGACCTCTCTCACGTGTCACCGGCGGTGATGAGCGATGCGCTCACCGTGAGCGAGGCTCCCGTGATCTTCTCGCACTCGTCGGCGCGTGCCCTCACCGATGTGCCTCGCAACGTCCCCGACTCGATCCTGGAGCGGCTCCCGCGCAACGGCGGCGTGGTGATGGTGACCTTCGTGCCCTCGTTCGTCTCGCAGGAGCTGGCCGATCGGAGCGTCGCGCGCAGCCGGACACAGCGCGATGCCGAGCGTCGCCACGGCGCGGATACCGCCGCCGTGACCAGGACGATGGCCTCGTGGGATGCGGCCAACCCGGCGCCGCGGGCCACGCTGCAGCAGGTCGCCGATCATATCGACCACGTGCGCAAGGTGGCCGGGGTGGACCACGTCGGCATCGGTTCCGACTTCGATGGCACCGGCAATGATCTGCCCGTCGGCCTCGAGGACGTATCGACCTTCCCCGTCCTGCTTGCCGAACTGTCCCGCCGCGGCTGGAACGAAGCGGATCTCGGGAAGCTCGCCGGCGAGAACGTGCTCCGGGTGCTCACGCGTGCCGAGGAGGTCGCTCGGCGCCTCCAGCGTGATCGCCGCCCTTCGACCAGGACCATCGAGGAGCTCGACGGGCCGCGGCGGCGGTAGCGGAGTGAAGGCAGGCTCGCGCAATGGCGAGGATTCTCTTACGTTGTACGCTGGCGAGCAGTCGTGTCGCCGATGGACGTGGGGGGGGCG
>DATIGO010000257.1:0-10631 GCA_035454665.1 Gemmatimonadaceae bacterium
CCTCCCGTGCTCGTCCCCCGTCGAGATCAGAACGGAGACGGAGGGATTCGAACCCTCGATACAGGTCTTAACCCGTATAACGGTTTAGCAAACCGCCGCCTTCAGCCTCTCGGCCACGTCTCCACTACCACCGACCGTGACGCTCGCGGCGCTTCGCCGTTCGTCAGCGCTGAGCTTCGTACGCGGGGCAGCCACCGCATCTTATTCTGGCCCCGGCGATTAATCAACTTGACCAACCGAAAGGCTGGCAAGGCGTTGCGGGCTCGCGCGAGGGAGCAGCGCGGGTGGCGAGGCCCGCAGACGGCAGGCGCCGCGGATCGCTCAGGCGAAGGGCGGCGCGCAAGGCGGAGGGCACAGGACTCGAACCTGTAAGGGTGTTTCCACCCGGCGGTTTTCAAGACCGCTGCCTTACCAATTAGGACTAGCCCTCCCGTCTGGTAGTATCGCGAAAGCGCGTTGGCCGGCGCAACGGAAACACGACGGCCCCGGCGGTCGCTCCGGGGCCGTACGCGCGGCTCAGCTCGCGCTCATACCACGCGCGCTCACGGTGAGTCGCGGCGCGGCGGCGCGGCCTTCGCGTTCCCGGTGTCCCTCGGCACCGCCGGTACCACCGCTGGGGAGCCGGTATCACCCGCCGGCAACGGCACTGTCGGTCCCACCGAGAAGTCCAGGAACTGATCCAGACGCGTCGCGCGTGCGACGCCCTCTGTCTTGGCCAGCGCGGCGCGGAGGCCCGCGGTGTCGCCCACCGTCTCCAGCGCGTCGGCCAGCATGAACCCGCTCTGGATGTACAGCGCCGGGATGCCGATCGACGCCTTGTCCACCCACCCGCCTTTCCGGATCAGGGCGTCGTGACCGAGGAAGACCTCGTTCCAGAGCGCGGCCGATCGCGGGAGATCGACCCACCCCTCACCGCGCACGAGCAGCGTGTCCCGGCCGGGCGTGGGAATTCCGTTCATCAGCCTGCGCGCGAGTCCCTGCGCCAGCAGGTATGGGCCGAAGCCCAGCTCGTTCCCGTATCCGCCCGACGTGCGCGCGAAGTAGATCGGCCGGTTCGGGTTGTCGAGGATCATCCGCAACACGACGATGTCCGCCTTGGTGAGAATGCGTGGCGCGATCGTCGCGCGGATGTTCCCGGCCTGGAAGAGGCTCGTGTCGCGCAACTGCTCCGCGAACGGCAGACTGTCGGCTTCGTCCAGCGTCAGCTTGAGCGGCGGACCGTCGGGTTTCTCCCAGGTGCCGTCACGATAGATGGCCGGACCCCGCTCCGCGTCGTATTCGCGCACCGGGTGGCGGATCATCTGGCGGACGTACCAGTCGGTGTTGAGGAGGGACGTATTGGCGACCACGACGTCCTGCCGGATGCCTTCCACCTCCTGCGCGTACCACAGCGGGAACGTGTCGTTGTCGCCCACGGTGACCAGAATGCCGTACGGCTCCACGGAGTTGAGCAGGTCGTGCGCGAAGTCGCGCGTGCTCGTGTCGCCTCGCCGCGTGGACGCGCCCCAGTTGCCGACGAGAGGGAAGGCGGCGATCAGCAGCACGGGAGAGGCGAGCATCCAGCTCCGCCGCTGCGGCAGCTCCAGCAGTTGCTTGCCAAGCTTGACCTTCTGCGTGCCGACGAGCGCCGCCGCCGACTCCCACACGAACATCAGGCCTAACGCGGCCCAGACGCTCCACGCCGAGAAGCTCCACAGGTAGAAGTAGTCCCGGTCGCGCACCTCCGCGAGCGCGGAATCGACGCCGAGCTGCTGCGCCTGCGTGTACCCGTACTTGAAGTTCAGGTAGAAGATGAGCAGCAGTGTCAACGTGACCATCAGGGGACCGAAGAACCAGAAACTCTGTCGGTCCCGCTTCCAGTGCACCCAGCCGCCGAAGAGCCCCAGCACCAGGAAGAGCGCGGCCAGCACGGCCTGCAGCGTCTGGTTCTGGAGATAGGCGTCGCGCCACCACTGCCACCGGAAGTACATCCACCACATCCCGACCTGGGCGCCGAAGGGAGCCTGGCGCTGGGTGACGTCGGGCTTGCCGTATTGCTCGCGGTTGAAGTTGTACTTGAATGCTTCCCACGTCTCCGCGCTGAACGTGCAGTCCCAGTTGAACTCCGTCCGGCACCCCGTGGGCTCGCCTTCGTTGATCGCGGGGAAGTACGCCGCGCGGATGGGTTGCGTGGCGAAGGGTGTCATGCCCAGGCCGAGGGCGCCGACGCACGCCAGGATCAGCTTCCAGCGGACCAGCGTGGCGGGACGCCGCACCATGACCGCGAGCGCCACGGCCGGTCCCGGAATGAAGCCCGCCATATGGTTGGCATAGCCGAGCCCCAGCAGGTACGCGATCAGCACGAGGATGCGATCGGCCTTGGGGCCGTCGGGATCGTCGCACCAGCGCACCGTGAGCCAGGCGATGATCGCCACGCCCACGAGCGACACCGTGTACACCTTCTCGTTCACGACCGACTGACTCCACACCGTGAACGCCGTGGCGCCGATGAGCGTCGCGAGCGCGCCACCGACGACTCGCTGCCAGCGCTCCGCCAGCCAGCTCACGAGCACGCGCTCGGTGATCAGGAACCACATCCCGGCCGACACGGCGCTGCAGAGCGCGGCCAGCAGGTTCACCTTCCACGCGATGCTGGCGCCCAGGGGGAGCAGCGTGAAGAAGCGCCCGAGGAGCACGAAGAACGGATTTCCCGGCGGATGCGGCAGCCCCACCACGTACGCGGCCGCGATGTACTCGCTCGTGTCCCACATCGCCGTCGAGGGGCCGAGGGTGAGCAGGTACAGGAGCAGCACCAGCGCCCCCGCCACGGCCGCGGCGCGGTACGAGGGTCGGTAGTCCAGTTCGGTCGAGATCGCCGTGGTCGTCATGAGGGCGGTGCGGGAGTCGGACGTATCGTGTCAGCCCGCTCGGGAGCCCGGGCGAAGCAAGGCAATAAGATAGGCAATGGGATGGCTCCCCGCGGCGTCCGGCCCCGGCTAGTGCCGGAAGAGCCGCTGTCCCGTGAACGCCATCGCGATCCCGCGCTCGTCCGCGGCCGCGATGACCTCCTGATCCCGGACCGACCCCCCGGGCTGTACAATCGCCGTCACCCCGGCCTCGGCGGCCTGGTCGATTCCGTCGCGAAACGGGAAGAAGGCGTCGGAGCCGAGCACGGCACTCTCGGTGCTGTGCCCGGCGGCCCGCGCCTTGTGCACCGCGATGAACGCGGCGTCCACCCGGGACATCTGTCCCGCACCGATCCCGATCGTCGCCCCCTGCCGCGCCAGCACGATCGCGTTCGATTTCACGCTGGCCACGGCGCGCCACGCAAAGGCGAGGTCCTCGGCTTCCTGCGCGCTCGGCGCCCGTTTCGTCACGATCTGCCACGTGTCGCGGTCCACGGGCCTGGGCACGCGGTCCTGCACGAGGTAGCCGCCACGCACCCGCTTCACGTCCATCGCGTCGCGCACCCAGGTCGCGGTCCCCTCGAGCGCGCGCAGGTTCTTCTTGCGGCCGAGGATCTCGGCGGCGTCGCCGACGAACGCCGGGGCCACGATGCACTCGACGAAGAGCGCCGATATCGCTTCGGCGGCGGCAGTATCCACCGGCACGGTGAAGGCGATGACGGAGCCGAAGGCCGAGACGGGGTCGCAGGCGAGCGCCTTGCGATAGGCATCGAGCGCATCGGTACCGAGGGCGATCCCACAGGGGGTCGTGTGCTTCACGATGGCGCAACACGCCTGCCCCTCGAAGGGATCCGTCGCGAGCAGCGCTCCCTCGAGGTCGAGCAGGTTGTTGAACGACAGCTCCTTGCCGCCGCGCTGCGCAAGCGCGCTGAGGCCGCGCCCGGGCGCGTCAACGTAGAAGGCCGCCTGTTGGCCGGGGTTTTCCCCGTAGCGCAGGGACTGGGCACGGGTGGCGGTCATGGTCACGGACTCTGGGAACCGTTCCCCGCGCCGGGCCGCGAACCACGCCGCGATCGCGGCGTCGTATCCCGCGGTGTGCGCATATACCTTCCCGGCCAGAAGCCGCCGCAGGTCGTGGTCGTCGTCGCCTGCGGCGAGTGCGGCGAGCACGCGCTCGTAATCCGCGGGATCGACGACGGCCCAGACGCTCGCGTGATTCTTCGCCGCCGAGCGCAGCATCGAGGGACCGCCGATGTCGATCTGCTCGATGACCTCTTCGTCGGTCACGCCGCTCCGGGCCACCGTCTCGCGGAAGGGGTACAGGTTCACGGCCACCAGGTCGATGGGTTCGATGCCGTGCTCCGCGATCGCGGTGAGGTGCGCCGGGGTGTCACGCCGCGCGAGGAGCCCGCCGTGGACGGCGGGATGCAGGGTCTTCACGCGCCCGTCGAGCATTTCGGGGAAGCGGGTGACGTCTTCCACATCCCGCACGGCGATGCCGGCCCCGCGGAGCGCCCGGGCCGTACCACCCGTCGAGACGAGCTCGAAGCCTAACGAGGTGAGAGCCCGGGCGAATTCGATCAGGCCGGTCTTGTCGGAGACGGAGAGGAGAGCGCGCTTCACGGGCAGCGTGAGGGATCAGGGGTGAGGGAAGAAGGGCGAAGCCTCGCGCAGGGGCGGCTCACCGGCCGCCCAGAGGCGATCGATGGCGGCGGCGAGCGCGCCCGGGTCGGAGGTCAGCGCATAGTGCAGCGAGGCGGCCGACGGCAGGGGCACGAGGGCGCGGTTGTCGGCGCCGAGCCGGATCGTCCTGGCCGCCAGCGCCTGGACCACCCGTGGATAGAGCAGATGCTCCACGGCGAGGACGCGGCGCGCGAGCGTTTCCGCAGTGTCGTCGCCGAGCACCGGCACCGGCCATTGCGCGACGATGGGGCCGCGATCGTACACCTCGTCGACGAAGTGGACGGTCACGCCGCTCACCCGCGCTCCCTGCGCGATGACCGCGGCGTGCACGCGGCCGCCGTACATGCCGGGACCGCCGAAGGCCGGCAGCAGGGCAGGGTGCACGTTCACGATGCGCCCCCGATACGCGCCCACCACCTCGGACGGCACGAGCTTCAGGTAGCCCGCCAGCACGACGAGGTCGATCTCGTGCCGCCGCAGGAGCTCGAGGAGCGCCGGCCCCGGCGAGGCGGGCGGCACGACGAGCGTGGACACCCCCCACGCCGTAGCCCGCTGGAGTGCCCCGGTGCTGGCCCGGTCGCTCACGACGAGCGCAATCTCTCCCGCGCGCCGCTCGCCGAGCGCCGCGAGGTGATCGTACAGGGCCTGCAGGTTGCTGCCGCCACCCGAGGCGAGCACGCCAATGCGCTTCGGCATGCGGCGGATTCTATCCGTGGCGCGCGTTGCGAGAAAGGCACGGGCGCCCGCCTCGCGCGCCGGGAGCGCGGGTGCGGCGGTCGGCAGCAGCTCCGGGGGCGGCATCATTCCGGGAACGCGCGGAGATATTGCCGCACCGCCTGCGCCAGCGTGTCGGCGACGGCGCCGTCGCGCACCGCCTGCGCGACCTCGTCCGGCGGCGTGTCGCGGGACGGCACGAGCCGTGCGAAGCCCCCCAGCTCGCGCCCGGGCGCCACGTCGCGCTGGCGATCGCCCACGAAGAGGGACCTCGTTAGGTCGATGCCGAGATCGGATGCCGCCCGGCGGTGCAGTGCGACCCCGGGCTTCCGGCACGTGCACGGACCCGTCACCGCGGGGTGGTGGGGGCAGTGATACGTCCCGTCCAGGCGCGCCCCGGTCTCGAGGAGCAGGTGATCCAATCGCTCGCGCGTGCCTTCGTATTGGCGCGGCGTGATGCGCCCCAGCGCGATCCCGGACTGGTTCGTGATCACGATCGCGAGCACACCGGCTGCGTTCAGCTCCCGGACCGCCGCCGCCGCACCCGGCAGCAGGCGGACCGCGTCGGCATCGGCGAGATAGTGCGCGTCTTCGATGAGTGTCCCGTCGCGATCGAGAAAGGCGGCGCGCCGACCCGTGCCGGTCACGACGCCGTGAGCCCCGCACCGATGGCCTCCGCGAACCCCTCGTCATCGGGGGGCCACACCGAGCGCAGATCGAGGAGCAGCCGACCCTCGCTGATCCGCCCGATCACGGGGATCGTCGCGCCCCGCAGGCGCCGCTCCAGTTCCTCGGCGTTTCCGACCGGCGAAACCGACCACGAGGCCAGTCGCGCAGTCGGGAAGGCGCCCCCGCCCACGGTGGCCTCGGACTCGATCGCGTCGCAGGACACGCCGGCCTCCCTGAGACGCGCCGCGACATGCTCCGCCCGCGCGCGCACCGCCTCGGGTGGGGCCGTGAGCATCGCGAGCGCGGGGATCTCGCGCACCGCGCGCTCTGGATCGCGATACAGGACGAGCGTCGCCTCGAGGGCCGCCAGGGTCAACTTGTCCACGCGCAGCGCCCGCGCCAGCGGATTTCTCCGGCATGCCGCCACCGCGTCGCGGCTCCCCACGACGAGTCCCGCCTGTGGACCGCCGAGCATCTTGTCGCCGCTCATCACCATCAGGGTGGCGCCGTCGCGCACGCCGTCGCGCGCGGTCGGTTCTCCGCGCAGCCCGTAGCGCTCGAGAGACAGAAGCAGACCGCTGCCGAAGTCGAACAGCAGCGGGACCGCGGCTTCGCGCGCGATGGGCACCAGATCGGCAAGCGAGGCCTCCGCAACGAACCCTCGCTGCTCGAAGTTGCTGCGATGCACCTTCACGAGCGCCCCCGTCTGCGCGCTCAGCGCCCGGCGGTAGTCGTCCGGGTGCGTCCGGTTCGTGGTTCCGACCTCGCGCAGGATCGCGCCGCTCCGCGCCATGATGTCGGGGACGCGAAAGCTCCCACCGATCTCGATCAGCTCGCCACGGGAGACGACCGCGTCGCGTCCCTCGGCGAGCGTGTTGAGCGCGAGCACGAGCGCGGCCGCGCCATTGTTGACGACCAGCGCATCTTCCGCGCCGGTGAGATCGCAGAGCAGGGAGGCACAGTGCACGTAGCGCGAGCCGCGCGCCCCGGCCTCGAGATCGTACTCGAGGTTGGACCCCGTGGCCGCGGTCTGTGTGATGGCGTCGATCGCCGCGCGCGCGAGCGGAGCGCGCCCGAGGTTCGTGTGCAGCACCACGCCCGTCGCGTTCAGGAGTGGCCGGAGGGAGCGAATCTCCCGCCACGCGAGCTCGCGCTGCACGGCGTGCCCCCACTCCACCTCGCCCGCGGGCGTCGTGGAAGGATCGGTCCGCGCCCGGTCGATCACGCGACGTACCGCGTCGGTCACGAGGGATCGCGGCGCCTCCTGCTGCAGCGCACGCACTGCCGGCAGTTCGAGCACGGCGCCAACGGCGGGAAGTGCCCGGCGGTGGTCGGCGGGTCCCGGGGCGGGCGTGGGCAGCGGGCGCTCAGTCACGCCGTCGCCCTCGCGGAACGGCATCGACCGTATCCCGCCGCACGGCCCCGGTATCCGGACGCGAGGCCCCCGTATCTGGTCGTGCGGCCGTCGTGCTGAAGACGCGCGTCGAGGATCGCGTGACGCCCGACACGCCGCGCAGCGAATCCGCGCTGAGCCGGAACGTCGCACCCGGGGCGAGTGGTGACGCCACGCGCAGGTAAAGCGTGCTCACCGGGATCGCCGCGGATGGGGTCGGTATCGGGGGCGGAGGTGTCTGGCGCGGCGCCGCCGCCGGTGTGGCCGCCGGAGCGCCGGGGCGTCGTCCCGTGGGACGCGTGGGCGGCTGCGCGCGCGCGGTGGTGTCGGCCTGCCGGATGGAGTCCGCCACCGCCACCGCGCGAAGAGAGTCCTGGACCGCGCGCTGGCGCGCGGAGTCTGCGGCGGCTCGGTCCACGTCGGCCTGAGTGAGCACGGTGTCGATCGCAACCGTGGCGCTGTCTTCCGTCCTGAGCGAGAAGGCGGCGGGGGTGGCGATGAACGCGGTATCGAGCGGGCGGTCGAGCGTGATCCGCAGCTGCAGGCTGTCGCGGGCGTCCACTCCGGAGAGCGAGGGACCGAGAGAGTCCCGCAGCGCCGCGAGCATTTCGCGTCGGAGCGAGTCCTGCAGTTCCACGGTCACGCTGTCGAACAGCTCCCGTTCATCGAGCGCCCCGTTGCGGTTCGCGTCTACCACGGCACGCAGCAGGTAGCGCCCCGGGGGCATGTTCCGCAGCGCGAAGAGGCCGGCGGAATCGGCGCGCGCGGCGTAGCGTGCGCTGTCGGGGAGGGCGATCGCTTCCATCAGGGCCTCTGGCGCCGGGCGTGCCGCGGCCCAGTCGAAGATCCGGCCGGCCATGAAGCCGCTGGCGATTGCGGCCCCGGTGGAGAAGGTGATCCGGTGTCCCACGGTGTCCGCGTTGTTGGAGAGATCCGTGAGGCCCGGCCGCAACTCCACCGAGTAGGTGGTGTTGGGCCGGAAGCCGCCGGGGGGCGAGACCGCGACGCGGGTCCGCCGCCACGAGATCTCGGGCGTGCCGACGCTCGGCGAGATGACGAACAGCTCCGCGAGGCTTGGCGCGCTACGCGGTCGCTCGCTGATGACCTCGTCGAACACGAAGGTCACGGCGCCGGCGCGCACGTTCACGCTGTTGCTGTCGGGCGTGACGCGCACGATCGCCGGCGGCGCCAGGTCGGGCGGGCCACCCGGCGGCGCCCCCGGCTGCGCGCACGCGCACGCCGCGGCGACCGCGAGGGCGAAGCGTGCTACGCGCCGCACAGCGCGCGCGCCTTCCGCTGCAGCAGATCCCGCCGGGTGCTCCACTCGCCTTCCTTCCGGCGCTCGGCGTCGACCACGTCGGGCTTCGCGCGCGCGAGGAAGCTCTCGTTGCGAAGGCGCTCACGGAGGGCGGCGAGCTGCCGGTCGAGCGCCTCCAGCTCCTGGCGCAGTCGGTCGCACTCGCGCGCGACGTCGATCACGCCCGCCAGCGGCAGAACGATCTCCGTGCCGTCGGCGAGGACGGCGTGGGCCGCGGGTTCGTCGGGCGCCTGTTCGACGAGCGTGACCGTGCATTTCGAGAGGCGTCCGATGAGCTCCGCCTCCTCCGCATAGACCGTCCGGATTGCCGCGGCGGGCACCAGCAGCGCGGCGAGCGGCTTGCCCGGGGCGATGCCGTAGTCGCCGCGGATCTGCCGCAGGGCGTCGACCGCGTTCCGCACGGCCTCGAACTCCGTGGCGCCGTCGAGGTCCACAGCGCGCGCGGGCCAGTCCGCCACCATGAGCAGCTCGCCGGGGTCGCGGCCCGGGAGGCGCTGCCAGAGCGCCTCGCTCACGAAGGGGACGATGGGATGGAGGAGGCGCAGGGCCTGATCGAAGGCGTGGACCAGCACGGCGCGCGCGGTGTCGCGATCGGGTCCCTCGGAGGCCAGGCGGTGCTTGACCGACTCGACGTACCAGTCGGCGAGGTCGTTCCAGGTGAAGCTGCGAGCCGCCTCGGCGTACTCGTTGAGGCGGAGCCCCGCGGTGCGTTCCGGCGTGGACCAGCGGTCGTCGGCCGCGGGCCGCCCGGGGCCGAGGGCCGCGTCGCTCGCGGCGATCGCGATGTTGAGGCGCGCGAGGATCCAGCGGTCGGCGCGGCGCAGCCGGGCGGGCGGGAGGTCCTCGAGGGGTGGGACGGGGGCCGTGCCTGCGTTGGCGAGGAGGAAGCGGCCGATGTTCCAGAGCTTGGTGACGAAGTTGCGGCCCGGGGCGAAGGAGCGCTCCAGGTCGGCGGGGTCGAGGATGGTGTCGGCGCCCAGGCCCATGCCCGCGATGACCGTGTAGCGCAGGGCGTCCGCCCCGTACAGGCGGACCACGTCGAGCGGGTCGATGCCGTTGCCTAACGACTTCGACATTTTCAGGTGTTTCGTATCGCGCACGGTGCCGTGCAGGTACACCGTCCGGAAGGGCGGTTCGTTGCGGAACGCGTACCCCAGCATGATCATCCGCGCCACCCAGAAGAAGAGGATCTCGGGGGCCGTGATGAGCGTGTCAGCCGGGTAGAACGCGCGCAGGTCGAGCGTCTCGTCAGGCCAGCCCAGGGTCGAGAAGGGCCAGAGGCCCGAGGAGAACCAGGTGTCGAGCACGTCCTCGTCCTGGCGCACGGGTCCCGCGCAGGCAGGGCAGCGCTGCAGGTCCTCACGGCTCGCCGTGACCTTGCCGCATCCGTCGCAGTACCAGACCGGGATGCGGTGGCCCCACCAGAGCTGCCGCGAGATGTTCCAGTCGCGGATGCTCTCGAGCCAGTTCACGTAGACCGCCTCCCAGCGCTCCGGAAGGATCCGGATCGTGCCCTCGCGCACGGCCTTGAGCGCGGGCTCGGCCAGCGGCGCCATGCGCACGAACCACTGCTCCGAGAGCCGCGGCTCCACGACCGTGTCGCAGCGGTAGCAGCGGCGCACGCTGTGGCGGTGGTCCTCGACCTTGACCAGGCGGCCCGCCGCGCGGAGCCGTGCCACGATCGCCTCGCGCGCCGCGAAGCGATCCAGCCCGCGGATGTCGTCCGGCACGCGCCCCCCCGCGTCCAGCACGTCGCGCACGATCCCCTGCTCGTCGATCACGACCGGCATCGCGAGCTGGTGCCGCTGGCCCACCTCGAAGTCGTTCGCGTCGTGTGCAGGCGTGATCTTGACCACACCCGTGCCGAAGGCGGGGTCGGTGTACGCGTCGGCGATGATCGGGATCTCGACGTTCGTCAGCGACAGCATCACCGTCCGGCCGACGAGGTCCGCGTAACGAGGATCCGTGG
>DATIGO010000258.1:0-2927 GCA_035454665.1 Gemmatimonadaceae bacterium
CGTGGCCCTGGGCGCCGTCGTGCGTGGCGAGACGCCGCACTTCGACTTCGTGGCGGGCGAGGCGGCGAGGGGGTTGCAGCAGGCCGCCGCCGAGTTCGACACGCCCGTGGCCTTCGGCGTGCTCACCTGCGACAGCATGGCCCAGGCGCTGGACCGCGCGGGCGGTGCGCACGGCAACAAGGGGTGGGACGCTGCGCTGGCCGCCCTCGAGATGATCGATCTGTTCGACCGACTCGATGCCGCTGCCGAAGCGTGAGCAGCGCCTGCGTCGCCGGGCGCGCGCGCGCACCCTGCAGGCGCTCTACGCATGGGATCTCGCCCCCGGCGGCGGACTGCCGCGGGTGAGTGAGAAGCTCTGGAACGATCTCGCGGTCGGTGCGGAGGAACGCGCGCTCGCGGCGCCGCTGGTGGCGCAGTTCGCCGCGCATGCGCAGGAGATCGACGCGATGCTGGCCGACGTGACCGCGAACTGGCGGTTCGAGCGCCTCGGGGTCATCGAGCGCTCCGTGCTGCGACTCGGTGTGGCCGAGCTGCGCGTCGGGATCACGCCGCCCCGCGTGGTGATCCAGGAAGCCGTCCGGCTCGCCGAGCGCTTCGGCAGCCCCGACAGCGCGCGCTTCGTGAACGGCGTGCTCGACGCGGTAGCGCGCCGCGTCGGGAGCATGTAGTTGCGCCTCCTCGTCGTGAACTGGCAGGATCGCGAGAATCCGCAGGCGGGCGGCGCAGAGATCCATCTGCACGAGATCTTCGGCCGGCTCGCAGCGATGGGACACGAGGTGAGCCTGCTGTGTGGAGGATGGCCCGGGTGCCCGCCACGGGCCACGCTGGACGGCATCGCGGTCTGGCGTGTCGGAACGCGCGGCACGTTCCGCGCGACGGCGCGGGGCGGTTACCGCCGCCATTTCGCGCGCCGGCCGCTGGATGTGATCGTCGAGGACATCAACAAGCTGCCGCTGCACACACCACGGTGGGGGGCGGTGCCGGTGGTCGGGCTCGTTCCCCATCTCTTCGGCTCCACGGCCTTCCAGGAGCTGCCCGCTCCGATCGCGAGTCTCGTCTGGCTCGCCGAGCGGACGATCCCCCGGGTGTACCGCGGCGTGCCCTTCCAGGCGATCAGCGAGAGCACCGCAGAGGACCTGGTGGCTCGCGGCATTCCGCGGGCGCTGATCCGCGTGATCTACTGCGGGATCGACTCGGCGTGGTACACGCCGGACCCGACGGCCCGCGCGCCGCAGCCACTGTTCGTGTACCTGGGCCGCCTGAAGAAGTACAAGCGGGTCGATCTGATCCTCCGGGCCTTCGCGCGGGCGGCGATCCCCGGCGCGACGCTGGAGATCGCGGGGGCGGGAGACCACCGCGAGGGGCTGGAGCGGCTGGCGCGATCGCTTGACCTCGGCGACCGCGCGAAGTTTCTTGGGCGCATCAGCGAGCCCGCGAAGCTCACGCTGTTGCGCCGGGCGTGGGCGCTGGCGTTCACGTCGCCCAAAGAGGGGTGGGGAATCACGAATCTCGAGGCCGCCGCCTGCGGGACCCCGGTCGTCGCGTCGGATTCCCCCGGGATCCGGGAATCGGTCCGCGACGGCGAGACGGGCTATCTCGTCCCGCACGGCGACGTCGATGCCCTGACCGCCGCGATGCGCCGGCTCGCCGCCGATCGGACGCGCGTCGAGACACTGGGCCGGCAGGGCCGGGACTTCGCGACGACGTTCACCTGGGATCGCGCCGCGACGGAAACGGCCGCGCATCTGGCTCAGGTCATCACGGGGGGAGGGTAGGTTCGGTGGAGATCGTCTTTCAGTCGCATCGTGCGACCGTATCGGATCGGACCCGGCAGCGCGCGCTGCGCGGGGTGGAGAAGCTGGCGCGCCGCCTAACGCGACCGGTATCGGCCGTGGTGCGGTTCGAGGAGGACGGGCCGCTGCGTCGCGTGGAGATCGTGCTCAGCGCATCGCGCGGTCGCCGGCTCGTGGCGGAGGGGCAGGGACGGTTCTTCGGGCCGGCGCTCGCGGCCGCGCTCGCGCACATGGACGCGCAGGCCCGGCACGTGCGCGGCGCGAAAACGCGCGCGCGGCGCGTGACGCGTTCCCAGTAGGCCCGGCGGGGGCATCGTGTCCGTCAGTGTGGGCCGGCTGGTCGAGCGGCTGAAGATGCCGCTGCAACTGCAGCAGCTCGGCGAGGCCAACGGCCACGACCGGGACATCGCCACGCCGGAGGTCTCGAGCCCGGGGCTCGCACTCGCCGGCTACGTCGGCCGCTTCGTCGCGGAGCGCGTCCAGGTGCTGGGCGAGACCGAGATCACCTTCCTGACCACGCTGTCCGACGGCGAGCGCCATCGCATCCTCGAACAGTTCTTCTCCTTCCCGATTCCCTGCGTGCTCATCTCCAAGGGCCTGGAACCCACGCCTCCATTGCTCGAGCTCGCGGGTCGCGCCGGCGTCCCCGTCTTCCGCTCCCCCCTCAAGACAAATGAGCTGTACCGCCGGGTGAAACCGGTCCTGGAGGAGCTCTTCGCGCCAAGCAGCACGCTGCACGGCTCGCTGTGCGATGTCTTCGGCGTCGGCGTGCTCTTCACTGGCCACAGCGGCATCGGGAAGTCCGAGTGCGTTCTCGACCTCGTGGAGCGGGGACACCGCCTCGTCGCCGACGACCTCGTGATCTGCTCCCGGCGCGGGAACGATGTCCTCATCGGCCGCGGTCACGAGCTGCAACGCCACTTCATGGAGATCCGTGGTGTCGGGCTCATCGACGTTCCAGCGATCTTCGGCATCCGCGCCGTGCGCCGGCAGAAGCGCATCGAGGTCGTCGTCCACCTCGACGAGTGGTCCGAGCACGCCGTGTCGGATCGCACGGGGCTGGACGGGCAGACCACCACCATCCTCGGCGTCGAGCTGCCGATCGTGACGGTCTACGTGAACCCCGGAAAGAAC
>DATIGO010000259.1:0-7532 GCA_035454665.1 Gemmatimonadaceae bacterium
AGCTTCCGCAGATCCACGAGGCAGCGCGAACGGCGGCCGGCGCCGGCGGGCAATCATCGGCGGCCAGCCGCGGGCTCGCGGCTTCCCGCTTCTGTTATATTTCATCCCTGAACTTCCACCACCTCCACGCGATCGATGGAAGAGAAAAAGCCCAGCAAGTCCGAGGACGAATACTTCGTGAAGCGCGACGCCGAGCTGATCCGCGAGCAGCGCGCGCGCCTGGACGCCGAGCGGGCGAAGGCCGAGCGTGCGTCGCACTACATGCGGTGCCCCAAGTGCGGCGGGCAGCTCGAGGAGATCGACTTCCATCACCTCAAGATCGACCGCTGCGCGGACTGCGGCGGCATCTGGCTCGACAAGGGAGAGATGGAGATGCTGGAGCACGTCGACCAGAGCAAGATCCGGGGCTTCGTGCGCTCGATGTTCGGACTGAAGTGAACGGAGTGCACATGGGAGCGGTGCCCCGGCCGGGTGATCCGGTCATCACGCCCGCCCTCGTGGCGGAGCATGGGCTGACGCAGGAAGAGTACGATCGCCTGGTCGGCATGCTGGGCCGCACCCCGACGTTCACCGAGCTCGGGATCGTGAGCGCGCTGTGGAGCGAGCACTGCTCGTACAAGCACTCGCGCCCCGTGCTGCGCACGCTGCCGACCCGGGCGCCACACGTCCTCCAGGGTCCCGGCGAGAACGCGGGCGTCATCGCGGTGGGCGACGGTCTCGCCGTGGCGTTCAAGATCGAATCGCACAACCACCCCTCCGCGGTGGAGCCCTACCAGGGCGCCGCGACCGGCGTGGGCGGGATCCTCCGCGACGTCTTCACCATGGGGGCGCGGCCGATCGCACTGCTCAATTCCCTCCGCTTCGGGAGCCTGGAGCACCCGCGCGTGCGCTGGCTCTTCGCCGGTGTCGTGAAGGGGATCGGCGACTACGGCAACTGCGTGGGCGTGCCGACCGTGGCGGGCGACATCGTCTTCGACGACGCGTACGAGGGGAACCCCCTCGTGAACGCGATGGCCGTCGGCGTGCTGCGCGAGGAAGAGCTCATTCGCGCGAAGGCGGAGGGCGTCGGCAATCCCATCATCGCCGTGGGCGCGCGCACGGGGCGCGACGGCATCCACGGCGCCTCGTTCGCGTCCGAGGATCTCTCGCACGAGAGCGAGGCCAAGCGCCCGCGCGTGCAGGTGGGCGACCCGTTCACCGAGAAGCTCCTGCTCGAGGCGTCGCTCGAGCTCATCCGGAGCGGCCACATCGTCGCCATCCAGGACATGGGCGCGGCCGGACTCACGAGCTCCTCGGCGGAGATGGCGGCGCGCGGCGACGTGGGCGTGCGCATCGACGTGACGAAGATGCCGCTGCGCGAAGAGGGGATGACGCCGTACGAGATCCTGCTCAGCGAATCGCAGGAGCGCATGCTCGTGGTGGCGCGGCGCGGGCAGGAGGACGCGGTGCGCGAGATCCTCGCGCGCTGGGACCTGAACGCCGAGGTGATCGGCGAGGTGATCGCGGAGCCCGTGTACCGGGTCACCGAGGGCGCGCGCGTGGTGGCGGAGTTCCCGGGGTCGCGGCTCGTGACCGATTGCCCGGTCTACACGCCCGAGGCGCGGGAGAGCGAGGCCATCCGCGCGCTGCGCGCGCGCGACGTCTCCGCGATTCCGGAGCAGTCGTTCGAATCGGATCCCATGGTCACGCTCGAGCGGCTCCTCGCGTCGCCGACGATCGCGAGCAAGACGTGGGTGGTCCGGCAGTACGACAGCACGGTGCGCGCCGGCACCGTGCTGGGCCCCGGCCCGGCCGATGCCGCGGTCGTGCGGCTGCGCGGCACGCGGAAGGCGATCGCGCTCAAGACGGACTGTAACGGTCGTTACGTCTACCTGGAGCCGCGGCGCGGGGGGCAACTCGCCGTGGTCGAGGCGGCGCGCAACGTCGCCTGCGCCGGCGCGCGGCCCATGGCGATCACGAACTGCCTGAACTTCGGGAACCCGAGGAAGCCCGAGGTGTTCTTCCAGTTCCGCGAGGCGGTGCGCGGCATGGGCGAGGCCTGCGAGGCGTTAGGCACGCCGGTCACGGGCGGCAACGTCTCGTTCTACAACGAGAGCCCGCTCAGCGCGGTGTATCCGACCCCCACCATCGGCATGGTGGGTCTCCTCGACGACGTGGAGCGCGCCACGCGCGCCGTCTTCGCCCGGGAGGGACACGCGATCGTGCTGCTGGGTGAGAACACCGCGGAGCTCGGTGGGAGTGAGTACCTGAAGCAAGTCCACGGCGTGGTCGCGGGCGCCCCGCCGTCGTGTGACCTCCCCGGCGAACGGCGCCTGATCGAGGCGCTCCTCGAGGCCATCGGCGCGGGGACGGTCGCCTCGGCGCACGACTGCAGCGACGGCGGGCTGGCGGTGGCACTCGCCGAATCCTGCATGATGGCCGCCGACGCGCCGTTCGGCGCCACGGTGGACCTTTCGACCTGGAGCGGGCTGCCGCTGCGTGCCCTGCTCTTCGGTGAAGCACAGGGGCGCGTGGTCGTGTCGACGCCGGATCCACAGGCGGTGCTGGCCATCGCGCGGCGGCATCGGGTGCCGGGGACGGTGATCGGGCGCGTGGGCGCGCCGCATGGCGACCTCGTGCTCCGGGTGGGCGAACGCGACTTCAGCGCTCCGATCTCGCGGCTGGGCGCGGCATATCACGGGGCCATTCCGGCGCTCATGACACGCGTGGCGACCTCGACCGACGACGTCAAGCCGGTCCTCACGGCGAGCGGCTGACCGATGTGCGGCATCTTCGGAGTATCGGGCCACCCGGGAGCCGCCGGCCTCACGCATCTCGGGCTGTACTCGTTGCAGCATCGGGGGCAGGAGTCGGCGGGGATCGTCGCCGTGGGTGACGACGGCAGCGCCCGTGGGATCCGCAAGATGGGACTCGTGTCCGACGGCTTCGACACCGACGAGGTGAAGGCGCTGGACGGCCGCGTGGCGATCGGGCACACGCGTTACAGCACGGCCGGCACGACCACGATCGACAACGCGCAGCCGGTGCTCGCCCGCTTTCGCGGCGGGCACATCGCGCTCGCGCATAACGGTAATCTGGTGAACGCCGTCGAGCTGCGGCGCGAGCTCGAGGACCGGGGGGCCATCTTCACATCGACGATGGACTCCGAGGTGATCGTGCACCGCCTCGCCCGCTCGTCGGCGGTGAAGCCGGAGCACCAGCTCGCCGACGCGCTGCGCGGCGTGGAAGGGGCGTACAGCCTCCTCGTGCTGATCGGCGACACCATGCTGGCGGCACGCGATCCGCGCGGCTGGCGCCCGCTGGTCGTCGGACGGCTGGGAGACGCCTGGGTCGCCGCCTCGGAGACGTGCGCCCTCGACATCGTGGGCGCGCAGGTGGTGCGCGAGGTCGGGCCGGGTGAGATCATTGCCTTCGATCGCGACGGGATGCGCTGCCTGCAGGCCTTCGCGCCGGCCCCGCTCAAGCGCTGCGTCTTCGAGCACATCTATTTCGCCCGACCCGACAGCTACGTCTTCGGCGGCTCGGTCGATCGCGCGCGACGGGCCCTGGGGCGCCAGCTCGCGATCGAGCAGCCCGCGCCCGGAGCCGACTTCGTCTTCGCCGTCCCCGACTCCTCGAACGCGGCCGCACTGGGCTACGCGGAAGCCTCCGGCCTTCCCCTGGAGCACGCGCTCATCCGGAACCACTACGTGGGGCGCACGTTCATTCAGCCCTCGCAGCACGACCGCGACGCAAAAGTGAAGGTGAAGTACAACCCCGTCCGCGAGGTGCTCGAGGGGAAGAGCGTGGTGATGGTGGACGATTCGATCGTGCGCGGTACCACGACGCGGGGCCTGGTCGCCCTGGTCCGCGCCGCCGGGGCGCGCGAGGTGCACATGCGCGTGTCGTCGCCGCCGATCACGGGTCCCTGCTACTACGGGATCGACACGCCGCGGCGCGAGGAGCTCATCGCCGCGAACTTCTCGGTCCCCGACATCGCCAGGCGGATCGGCGTGGACTCGCTCGGCTACCTCTCCCTCGAGGGCATGCTGCGTGCAGTGCCCGGTGGACCGGACGGCTTCTGTCATGCATGCTTCTCGGGAGACTATCCGACCCGACCCCCTTCGGTGCCGGACAAGTTGAAGTTCGAGAAGCAGGCCGGGTGAGGCGCTCCGGACGGCCGAGCGAGTCTGCCGCGCCGGCGCGCACCCAGCCCGGCATTCCCTGATCCCGCTTTCCGCCCGCCCGACATGCCTCTCGTCTACTTTTTCGGCAACGGCAAGGCCGACGGCACGCGCGAGATGAAGAGCGTGCTCGGGAGCAAGGGTGCGAATCTGGCCGAGATGACGAACCTCGGCGTGCCCGTGCCTCCGGGGTTCACGATCGCCAGCAGCGCCTGCATCGAGTACCTCCGGACCGGCACCTACGGCGACACGCTGCGCGCGGAGATCACGGCCAACCTGCGCCGGCTCGAGGAGGCCACGGGCAAGCGCTTCGGCGATGCGCGGAATCCGCTGCTGGTGTCCGTTCGCAGCGGCGCGGCGGTCTCCATGCCGGGCATGATGGAGACGGTGCTCAATCTGGGGCTCAACGACGAGACGGTGCTGGCGCTGGCGGAGCAGAGCGGCAACTCCCGCTTCGCCTTCGACGCGTACCGCCGGTTCATCCAGATGTACGGCGACGTGGTGCTCGGCGTGCCGGCGGCGGAATTCGAGAAACTCCTCGCCGCCAAGCGCCTCCTCGCCCACGTGGAAACGGACGCGGAGCTGGACGAGGCGGTGCTGCGCCGCCTCGTCAACCAGTACAAGAGCCTCGTGCAGCGCACCACGAGTAGCGACTTCCCCACCGATCCCACCACGCAGCTCTGGGGCGCGATCGAGGCGGTCTGGCGCTCGTGGAACCT
Source organism: Gemmatimonadaceae bacterium (assembly GCA_035454665.1). Classification (GTDB taxonomy): domain Bacteria; phylum Gemmatimonadota; class Gemmatimonadetes; order Gemmatimonadales; family Gemmatimonadaceae; genus DATIGO01. The sequence goes on from DATIGO010000259.1 coordinate 4,883, forward strand.
CAAGAAGGCCGTCGACTACCGGAAGGTGAACGGGATCCCGGACACGTTAGGTACCGGCGTGAGCATCGTCGCGATGGTCTTCGGCAACATGGGCGACGACTCGGGCACCGGCGTCGCGTTCACACGTGACCCGTCCACCGGCGAGCGACGCTTCTACGGCGAGTTCCTGATCAATGCGCAGGGCGAGGACGTCGTGGCCGGCACCCGCACCCCACTGCACATCGACGAGATGGCGCAGCGCCTCCCGGCCGCGTACCAGGAGCTCCTGGCGGTGCAGGATCGGCTCGAGCGGCACTACCGGGACATGCAGGACCTCGAGTTCACCGTCGAGCGCGGCACGCTGTACCTGCTTCAGACGCGGACCGGCAAGCGGACGTCCGCGGCCGCCATCCGCATCGCCGTTGAGATGGTGGACGAGGGGCTCATCTCGCACGCGGAGGCCGTGAAGCGCATCGACGCCGCGCAGCTCGACCAGCTCCTGCATCCGGTGATCGATCCCGCCGCCCGGGCGGTGCCGATCGCGACGGGGCTCCCGGCCTCGCCCGGCGCGGCGAGCGGGATCGCGGTCTTCGATCCCGACGTTGCCGAGCAGCGCGCTGCGCGGGGCGAGCCCGTCATCCTCGTGCGTGAAGAGACGACGCCGGAGGACTTTCACGGCATGGTGGCCGCGCGCGCGGTGCTCACGACGAGGGGGGGCATGACGAGTCATGCCGCCGTGGTCGCGCGGGGCATGGGGAAATGCGCCGTCGTCGGTGCCAAGGACGTGGCCGTGGATGCCGACCGCCGCCAGTTCAGCGTGAACGGGGCCGTGGTGAACGAGGGAGACTGGATCACGCTCGACGGCGCCAGCGGCCGGGTGTTCGCGGGTGACCTCCCCACCGTGCCGAGCGAGGTCGTGCGCGTCACGAGCGGACAGCTTGCGGCCGACAAGGCGCCGGTCTATCGCGCCTTCTCGCGCGTGCTCTCATGGGCCGACGAGGCGCGGCGGCTACGGGTGCGCGCCAACGCCGACACCCCGCGCGACGCACGCATCGCCCGCGGCTTCGGGGCCGAAGGGATCGGCCTCTGCCGGACGGAGCACATGTTCTTCGAGGGCGAGCGGATCCACGCCATGCGCGAGATGATCGTCGCGCGAGACGAGGGAGGCCGACGCCGCGCCCTCGCGAAGCTCCTCCCGATGCAACGGGCCGACTTCGAGGCAATCTTCGAGGCCATGAACGGCTTTCCGGTCAATATCCGGCTGCTGGATCCGCCGTTGCACGAGTTCCTTCCGCATGGTGGGGAGGAGTCCAAGCTCCTGGCGCGGCAGCTGCACCTGACCCGCGTCGAGCTGAACCGGATCGTGGAGTCGCTGCGCGAGACCAACCCGATGCTGGGCCACCGGGGGTGCCGGCTGGGAATCACCTTCCCGGAGATCACCGAGATGCAGGGTCGCGCGATCTTCGAAGCGGCGGTCCGGGCGCGCCGGCGCGGGATCGACGTGCGCGTCGAAGTCATGGTGCCGCTCGTGGCCACCGTGAGGGAGTTCGAGCACCAGCAGGCGATCCTCCTGGAGAGCGCTCGCCAGGTCCTCGGCGTCATGGGTGTGGACGTCCACTACCAGATCGGCACCATGATCGAGCTGCCACGCGCCGCGCTCACCGCCGGCGAGATCGCGTCCAGGGCCGATTTCTTCTCCTTCGGCACCAACGACCTCACGCAGACCACGCTGGGACTGAGCCGCGATGACGCGGGACGCTTTCTCCCTGCCTATGTGGAACGGGGCATCTTCCCCGAGGACCCGTTCCAGGTGATCGACGCCGCGGGAGTGGGGAAACTGATCCGGATGGCCGTGGAGGATGGCCGCGCCACCCGCCCGTCGCTCAAAGCGGGGATCTGCGGTGAGCACGGCGGCGAACCGCGCTCCGTCACCTTCTGCCACGACGCCGGCCTGGATTACGTCTCCTGCTCCCCGTTCAGGGTTCCCATCGCCCGTCTTGCCGCCGGCCAGGCCGCCGCCCGCGACTGACCTTGGATCCAGCTCTCTCAGCCCGATCCCCGGCCCTCCGTTACCAGACTCGACCTGAGATCGTCATGACCACCCGGGAAACCGGCAACTGGTCGGAACGCGGTCGCAGGAGAGCCTGTGGTGCGGCAGTCGAGGGTGCGGGCAGTCACCGGATGGGCTGCCCTGCGGGAGTCCGTCGCGGCGGTCACCAGTGCTCGCATGCTGGTGGGCCGCCTGCTGCTGGTCTCCGTCGCCGGTACGCTCGCCAGCACCTGCCGCAGCCCAACGGCCGTGCTCCCGCCCGAAGGCGCCGTGCCCTTTACGCCGCCGGCGGTCTACGCGAGCTGGTGGTCGATGGTCGAACAGTGCGTCGGTCGGGCGGCGCCTTTCGAGGCCGTACGCTGGTACGTGATGCCCGGCGCGCACTCCTTCAACCTCGGCGACCTGCGGGTGGCGGGAGTCTGGACGCGGGCGGGCAATGCCATCACGGTGGGCGAATATGCGCGGATGAACGGGCAACTCGTCCGGCACGAGATGCTCCATGCCATCGTTCAGGGCGGCGCGCACCCCCGATCGCTTTATCTGGACCGTTGCGCCGGCGTGGTGACCTGTGGCGAGAACTGTGTACGGGAGGCGGGGCCGGCCAGCCCGCCCAGCCCTACC
>DATIGO010000260.1:0-12890 GCA_035454665.1 Gemmatimonadaceae bacterium
CGGCGAGCACTACTGGTCGATCGACGTGGAGACGGGAGCACGGACGAATCTCACGGAGAAGGTTGCCGCCGACTTCTCCAACCCGGACTGGGACTATCCCGGGGATCTCGTTCCACCCGTCGGATTCGCCGGGTGGAGCAAGGACGAGCGTGCGGTGCTCGTCTACGACGAGTTCGACATCTGGAGTCTCGCGGCGGATGGTTCGGGCGGCCGCCGGCTCACGGACGGCCGGCGCGAGCAGATCGTGCACCGGTACGTTCGGATCGGCACCGACGAGGAAGGGATCGATCTTTCCAGGCCGATCTACCTCTCGCTTTCAGGAAAGCGGACCAAGCGGACCGGGTACGCGCGCCTCGTCGCGGGTCGCGCCCCCGAGCGACTGGTGTACGCCGATGCCCGCGTCTTCCGCCTGACGCGGGCCGACAGCGCCGACGTCTTCGCCTTCACGCAGGAGCGATTCGACGATTCGCCCGACTGGTTCGCGGGCGGGCCGCTCCTGCGCGACGCCCGGCAGGTCACCACCACCAACGTCTTCCAGGCAAACCACGCGTGGGGACGCGCGGAGCTCGTCGACTTTTCCAGCGCCGCGGATCGCCCCCTGCAGGCGGCACTGTACTATCCGGCGAACTACGATCCGTCGCGCAAGTACCCGATGATCGTGTACACGTACGAGCGCCTCTCGCAGAACGTGCACAACTACGTGATCCCGTCGGAACGCAGCTACTACAACCTCGCGTCATGGACGGCGAACGGCTATTTCGTGCTCACGCCCGACATCGTCTTCCGGGGCCGCGACCCCGGCGTGTCGGTGCTGGAGTCGGTGGAGCCCGCGGTCCGCGCCATCGTGCAACGCGGCATCGTGGACTCGGCGCGGGTGGGCCACGTCGGCCATTCGTGGGGCGGCTACGAGGCGACCTTCCTGCCCACGCGCACGCACATCTTCGCCGCCACCGTCGCCGGCGCGCCGATCACGAACTTCCTGAGCTTCGCGGGCGCGATCCACTGGACGCCCGGCATCGCGGAGTTCGACCACTGGGAGACGGGGCAGGCGCGCATGGACGTGCCGTACTGGGAGGATCTCGGTGCGTACCTGCGCAATTCACCCGCGGCCAGGGTGCACGAGCTGCGCACGCCGATCCTGATGGAAGTGGGCGACGCCGACGGCACCGTGGATTGGCACCAGGGGATCGAGTTCTACAACTTCGCGCGGCGGGCGGGGCGCAAGGACTTCGTGCTGCTCGTGTACCCGGGCGAGGATCACAGCCTGCGCAAGAAGGAGAACCAGATCGACTATCACCGCCGCATCCAGGAGTGGTTCGGCCACTACCTCAAGGGCGAGCCCGCGCCGAAATGGATGACGGAGGGCGTGACGTGGCTGGACCGGAAGGCGCGACTGGAAGGACAGAGATAGACGGCAGGCCGTGGTTCCAGTGGCGTTCTGGATTAGTCATGAGCCTTTACCACAGAGGACACTCGGTGGTAAAGGCTCTTGACTGCGGTGGCGGTTCCGAGAGAGTAGCGCCAGGCCCGCTCAGAAGGTGATTCCAGCAATCATGACGTTGCGGTCCAGCGGATCGTGCCGCCGCACCTCGGCGAAGATGCCGAGCCGGCCCAGGCCCAGGCGCAGGCCGCCTCCCGCGTTCCACCCTCTCTCCTTCGGAACGCCGGGCGCGATCGCGTACTGACCCGTGCCGATGATGCCGTACGGCTGCACGACGGCGAACGGGATGCGGAAGACCGCGTTCACGTTCCACGACAGGTGGTCCATGTCATACTCGGAGCCGAACACGAGGGCGTCGGCGCGGACTCCGATCGGCAGCGCCGGCAGCGAGAATTGCAGGCCGAGCTGCTTGGTGTCCTTGGAGAGTTGTGGGGGCTGGTCGTTCTCGCCCAGCGAGGCACCGATGCCTCCCCACACGCTGATCCCGCCCTGTGCCTGCGTGACGGCGGGTGCCGCCGCCAGCACGAGGCCGGCGCACAGCACGCTTGGAATGGCCCGTTTGCGCATCCGCATCACATCCTCACCGGTTGATGACGTTGTACTTCTCGAGAATCGCCCGGACGCGGTCGAGGGGAAGTGCCTCGACGGTGCGGCCGCGGCTCGTCACGGTTTCGGCCCTGAAGAGCGAGTTGTAGATCGCTTCCTCGGTCGCCTCCACCACCCCTTGAAACAGCGCTGACATCGCATCGTTCCGCAGATCCTGCACGTTGGGACGTGGCGATTGCGGCGCGCCCCCACCCGACGGTGTCACCCGACGGCGAACCGAATCCGCCGTCGCGAAGGCGATCACGTAGTCGCCACTGCCGTTCGACGCGGACGAGCCCGCACGGGAGAGGCCCATGATCGCGCGCGCCGCGAGGCGCCCGAGGTTCCGGTCCGAGAGCGGTGCGTCGGTCGCGACGACCATCATGATCGAGCCATCGCCCCCGTCGCGCTCCACGTCGTTCCGGAACGAGTACCGTCCCAGTTCCTTCCCCACGGGCGCGCCCAGGATCTGCAGGACGCCTCCGAAGTTCGACTGCACGAGCACGCCGACGGTGTAACCGCCCTGGGACGCCGGCAGTACACGCGACGACGTTCCGATCCCGCCCTTCCATCCGAAAGCCACCGTTCCGGCGCCCGCGCCCACGGCGCCCTCGGCCACCGGACCGCTCGACGCCGCCGCCAGCGCCTGCCTAACGTGCTCCGGCCGGATCGGACGCGACCGGATGGCGTTCAGCGATCCGTCGTTCGTTTCGCCCACGACCGGATTGATCGACTGCACGTTCTGCATACCGGGCTGCTCCAGCATCCACTCCACCAGAGCATCGGCCGCGCGCCACACGCACAGCGTACACGTGAGGAGGATCGGCGTTTCGAGCTCTCCGAGCTCGGTGACCTGGGTCACGCCAAGGAGTTTGCCGAACCCGTTGCCCACGTGGATGGCCGCGGGCACGCGATCGTGGAAGGGATTTCGGTCGTGGGGGAGGATGACCGTGACGCCGGTACGGATCGTATCGCCTTCCACCACGGTGGCATGTCCCACGCGCACCCCGGGCACGTCGGTGATGGCGTTCAGCGCGCCGGGTTGGAAGACCCCGGGGACCACGCCGAGCTCACGCGCACGGGGACGCTCCCGGCCGCCGGCGGCCGGCGACTGAGCGGAGAGAGTTGTCGGAGCCATGAGAGGGAATACGGACATGAGCGTGAGCAGGGCGAGCGGACTCATCCGGGAGCGCATGGATCCTCCACGAGGTCGTGCGCCGCGGCAGGCGACGCGGGAATCACGATGAGACAATCAACCATCCCGGGCCACGCGGGTCACGTCGCCGTCACCGCACCGGGACCATGACCGAGACGGCGGCCCAGGAGTCGACGACGCCCCGCGTGTACCGCGCGTCGCCAATGTGAACGAGCGCAGAGTCCGAGCGCCGGTCGATCACGAAGAAGGGGAGGCGCGACCATCCCAGGAACCGGCGCCCCTCGGGAGTCGATGCCGCCCGCTGCGCGAGCGGATCGTCGCGGTTGATCGCGATCGAGCCGATCTCCTCGGAGACCCAGGGGGTTCGGCGCCACGAGAAGGTGGAGAAGACGTAGCGCGACCCGTCGGAGTAGACGATCCGCCGCCGGAACGGGTCCAGCGGAACCGGATCGACCATGAGGTACTGCACGGGCGTGCCGCGGTCGGCGAGGAGACGGGAGACGACGGATCGGGCCGTGCGGGACGCCGCGATCATGGCCACGATGTACGCGGCGACGGCGAGGAGCGCGATCCGGGCCGGGATCCGATCCCAGATCCGCCCGTGCTCGGCGTACAGGAACTTCCGCCGCCGGCGGCGGGACACGATCACGCCCAGCGCGAGCGCGATCCAGATCCAGGGATCGATGATGAAGAGCGCGTCGCCGTAGGTCCAGCCGTCACGGAACGGCACGAACCAGCGCATGCCGTAGGTATTCATCCAGTCCAGGACCGGATGTGTCGCGATCGACACGGCGGACAACAGGAGGAGCGGGCCCGCGCGCGGCGGCGCGGCGTCCCGCCTCGGGCGCACCCGGTGCCACGCGAGCATGAGCCCGGTGAGCACGAGGGGGAGCACCAGCAGCGCCGGAAGGCCGTGCGTGAGGCCGCGCCGGAATGCCAGATCATAGCCGAACGGGACTGCGAGCACATCGATGTCGGGAAGGTTCGCGCCGATCATGAGCGTGGCGGCGCCCAGCGTGGTACGTCGCTTGAGGCCCGCTTCGGCCAGCGCCGCGCCGACCAGGGTGTGGCAGAGATTGTCCATATGGAGACGGAACTCGTCAGGCGGGCTGCGGCTCTTCCACGATCGCCTCGGCCTCGACGCGCGGCGTGCCCTGGCGCTCGGCACGGGAGACGAGAAGCGCCGTACTCGCGTAGCTCGTCAGATTGAGCGTGGTCTTGAAGAGATCCGGGATGAAGTCGACCGCGATGAGGATGCCGAGCCCCTCGGGCGGCAGGCCCACGGCCAGATAGAGTGGCGCCTGCACGAAGAACCCGCCGCTGGGGATCCCGGGGGTCGTGAGCGAGAGGATCACGCTCCCGACGGCGAAGATCACGAGCTCCGTGCCGGAGAAGTCCACGCCGTAGAGGCGCGCGACGAGCACCGCGCCCAGCGGCCAGGTGATCGGCGAGTTGAGCTTGAAGATCGACGCGCAGAGCGGCAGCACGAAGCCCGCGACCGATTCGGGGAGCCCCAGCTTCACGCGGGCCGCCCCGAGCAGGACCGGAAATGACGCGAGCGACGAGCGCGACGTGAAGGCGATCGACTGGGCCGGCAGCAGCGCCGACGCGAAGGTGCGGAGCGGGATGCGCCCCACCCGCACCGTGATCAGGTAGAGCAGCGCCAGCGCGAGCGTGAGGAAGACGGCGCAGGCGACGATGTACGTGACGATGGCCCCGGCCGCGGCCGCGCCGAGGTGCGCCCCCACCGACATCGCGAGCGCGAATATGCCGATGGGCGCCACCACGAGCACCCATCGGATCACGATCATCATCGCCCCCGACACGCCCTCGCAGAACCGCACGTGCACGTCGCGGATCGCGGACGAGACCCGGGCGAGCGCGAGACCATACGCGAGACTGAAGACGACGAGCGGGAGGAGGGCGCCATCGGCGGCCGCGCGGATGGGATTCGCCGGCACGAGGCTCAGGAGCCACTCGCGCAGCGTCACCTGCTGCAGCAGCGACGGGTCGAAGCGCGCCGCTTCGCGCAGCGCTGCCGTGCTCTCCGGATCGAACGTGATGCCGCCCAGGAGCTGCACGGAGAGCGGCGTCATGATCGCGGCAAAGAGCGACAGCAGGACGACCATGACGCCCAGCGTGCGCGCGCCGAGCGCGCCGATCCGCCGGGGGTCACCGGATCCGGCAATGGCCGCGATGAGCATCGTCACGATGAGCGGCAGCACGGGCATGCGGATCGCATTGATCCACACGGTGCCCACCGGCTCGACGACGCCGGGAATCGGTGTGTCCCGCAGGAGCATCCCCGCGAAGAAACCGCCGACGAGCGCGACGGCGACGCTGAGAGTGGGGTGCTTCGTCACGCCGATCGGTTCATGGGAGGGGGAGCAGCTGATCGCGGGACTCGCGCAGCGATGGCAGGATCGTGGAGGGAAATGCCCCGGCAGGTCCGGTTACACGCTACCACGCGGACCCGGCGGCGACCACTGGCCCTCACGCCGGCGTGCGCGCAGGTCCCAGAAAGTGGCGCTGGAAGCGCGAGTCGTTCACGGCGGTTGCGGGAGGTCCGAGCTCGTACGTCGTGCCGTCGGTGCACCACGTGACGTGATCGACCGCCGCGAGCAGCGTGCCCAATTCGTGCCCGGTCACGACGACGGCGCAACCGCCATCCGCCATCCGGCTGAACACGCGGAGCAGCAGTTCGGCGTCGATCGGAGCAATGCCGCGCAGCGGTTCATCAGCCAGGAGGTAACGCGGCCGGCGCATCAGGGCGACCGCGACCTCGGCCCGGCGGCACTCCCCGCCCGAGAGCTGCCAGGGGCGCTTGCCGAGGTGATCCCGCAACCCCAGGGTGTCGAGCATCGCCTCGTCCGCTTCGCGGCCGAACGTGCCGGCCGCGAGCGCCAGGTGCGCGCCAACGGTCAGCGCGTTCGAGAGCAGGTCATGGTCGGGAAGCATGAAGAGCCCGCGCCGCGCCAGCGCGGGCAGGCGCGGATGCAGCAGGGTCGTATCGTCGCAGCGCACGATACCGTAGTCCGCTCGCCGCAGCCCCGCCGCGATCCTGAGCAGCGTGGACTTCCCGGCTCCGTTGCGCCCCACCAGCGCTCGCACCTGCCCGGGCACGGCGCGCAGCGTGGCCGCGCGCAGCACCCACCGCGTACCATAGCGCTTCCCGATGCTGTCGGCGGTGAGCACGCGTCAGGCGGTGAAGAGCGCCGCCGCCGTGAGCGCCACCACTTCGCCCGCGACGCCCGGGAGGCAGGCGATGAGCACCGCCGCCCCCTGCGACTGCCCGAGATTGCCGATCAGCGTCACCTCGCGACGGCGGTGCAGATCGATCCACACGAGCAGGGCGAGGAGCGGCAGCATCTGCGGCATGGCAAGCGTCAGCGGTACGATCGACGGTGATCCGCCCGACAACGCGCTGAACAGGACGACCGCGAGCAGCGCGAGCCGCGCCAGCACCCACAGGACCAGGCCACGCCGCAACAGCAGGCGCCGGAGGATCGGGTGGGGGAGCGGCATCGCGACTGATACTCGGCCTTGCCCGCCGGGTTCCCCGCGCCTAACGGTCGGTCCAGCCCCCGGCAGCCTCCAGGCGCGACCGCATCCGTTGCCGGATCGGCTCATTGTCGGCGAAGACCCGCCACTCGGTGAGCTGCCCGCGCTTCACCAACGCCATCCAGGCCGCGGGAGTCCGCCAGGCGTTCTCCGGCCGCATCGTGCCGTCGTGCGTGTAGGTACCGCGCGCATGGCCGATCAGGAAGACCGCCTCACCGTCGTCGATGAGACGCTCGATCTCGATCACGTAGTCCGGCACCATGCGGAGGTATCCGGTCCAGCCGGCGCGCAGGGAGTCGCGTCCTTCGAATACCGTCCCCAGGGAGTCGATGAAGCGGTGCTCGGGAGCGAGCAGGTCGACGATGCCGGCGACGTCGTGCGCATTGATGCGCTCGACGAACTGCCGGACCACCGTGGCAGGACGCGGGTAGCGCCCCATGAAGTGCCTCCAGTGCGACGGAACAGGCATGGGCGCCAGCGGCTCGCGCCTCCCACCCCAAGTTCCGCGCGACCACGAGTCTTGGCAACCACCGGGGCCGTTCCGGTCATGTGACCGCCAGCACACCCGTTGCGACAAGCGCGATCGCCCAGATGACGTCCAGATTGATCCACGCCGACCGCAGGATGCGGACGCCCAGACGCTCGTACACCAGGACCGCGGCGAGGGCGGTGGCCAGGAGGTAGCCGAAGCTGTGCGCGATGGTCGCGACGAGTCCTCGCGCCCGATCGCCCGTGCTCGCGCGCAGCGCGCGCTTCCCGACGGCCTGCGGTACCGGCGCCAGGACGGCACCGTGCGCGGCATGGACATGCGTGGGCGAGGGCGCTCCCGCATGCTCGACGCGTGGTGGACCGCCAGGCGCGCCGGGAACGAACGGGACCGCCATGAGCCCCGCGCCATGCGCCGACGCCATGAGGAAGGACCACAGCACGAGGTCGCGGAACCCGACGCGCATGCCGCCCCAGACGGGGTGCCGGTGCCTGACGAGCTGGCGCACGCCGAACGCGACCAGCGTCGCCGCGACGATCCACCGCAGCGCCGCCGCGGGCATCAGGTGGCCGATCGCGAGGGCCGCCGCGACGGCGGCCCCGACGGCGGCGGCATGGCCGAGCGCCAGCGGCACGAGCGCGCGCCAGACCGCGCGCCGGTCCCGCTCCTGCAATCCCAGCGCGACCGCGAAGAGCCAGCCCATGCCGGGATTCACGCCGTGGGTGGCCCCGAGCACCACCAGCGGCGCCCAGGACCACACGATGTCGGCGCTCATGCGAAGCAGAACGAGTCGGAGGAGGCATCACCGCCCTGCAACCTCACCTGGTGCGGGCGCAGGCCGTCCTCGAACTCCACGAAGAAGTCGCGCGCGAGCTCGATGCCTCCGTTGCGGCCGACGTCGACCTTCGCCAGCCACCCGCGGATGCCGTCGGGGTAGAACTGTCGGTCCCATGGGGTATAGAGCGAGTTCGTCACGTAGACCCGCTGACCGTCACGACTCACCTCGACCATCTGCGGCCCGCCGTTGAGCGGTCGTTCGGGCGCGCTGGGATGCGCCGCGCGACGCACGATCCCACCGATTCGGCTCGTGCCCGTCAGTACCGGATTGAACGGGTCGCTCACGTCGTACTGCCGGAGCTCGCCGCTGCCCCAGCACGACACGTACAGGAATCGGTCATCGAGTGAGAGGTTGATATCGGTCACGAGCGGCGGCAGCGCCTTGAAGCCCTGCAGCAGCGGCGGCAGATCCTCGGCGTTCGCCGGTTCGGCGGGAATCGTGATGACCTTCTTCACCCTCCACGCGACGCCACCCGCCGCGCGGTCGAGGTACCAGAGCCAGATCGACGAGGAAAGGTCCTGCAGCGAGATGACGACGCCGGCAAAGCCGTACGCGCGCGATGGATTGTGCGCGGGCCGCAGCTCGAGCACCATCTGATGCTCCTGCCCCAGATCGAGCTCGTGCAGATGGCGCCGGCGGCGGCGATCCCAGACATGCAACCGGTGCCCGTATCCGCCGGCCAGGAGCAGTTCCGGATTCACGCCCTCCCGGACCATGTTGGGCGTCCCCCACTCGCTCGTGATCACCGTGTCGAAGCCGAGGTGCCACGAGAAGTCGTACGCGAGCCGCTGGGGACCGCGCTCCTCCTCCCACGGACCGATGACGTCGAAGGTGTCGTGATCGAGGAGGAAGAGCCCGCCCGGCCCGTCGCCGGCGGGGTTCCCGAGCGCATTCAGATAGACGCCGTCGGGTCCGCAATGCACGGTGTGCGGCGCCGCGTAGCCGGTCCGGCGCATGACCGTCTCGCCGTCGATGACCTTCACGAGCGAGGGCTGCCGCGGGTCGGGCTGCGTGTCGACCACGTGGATGCGCGAGGAATGCGTCCCGGGCACCACGAGGTAGCGCCGCTCGACGTGCGCGTTAGGCGCCCAGGGGCAGAGGTGCGAGCTGCAGGCGTTCCAGCCGAAGTGATGCAGCTCGTTGCCGGCGTGCGGGAAGTCGACGCGGCCGACGACCTGGCCATACTCGGGCGACCCGGGGCGGGTGTCGACGACGCCGAGGGCGTCGGTCCGGCTGGTCTCACCGGCCGCCAGGAGGGCCACGTACGCCAGCCCCTCCGCCGGCGCCTCCATGGCGAGCTGCGCGGTGGGATAGAAGGTCGGATCGGGTCGGAACCGCGTCATCGGAATCTCCAGTCAGGGTCAACTTGCGGTGGCTGACTGGGATTGCGTGAAAACCCCTGGCCACAGGCCACGGGGAGGGCGCGGTTCCGTTATGCGGTGCCGTTATGCGGTGCCGGCAGCGAGTCGCGTGTAATGCTCGGCCTCGGCGGGCTTTCCCCAGGCGCGGTACAGATCCGCCAGCTGCTGGTAGATCGACCGGACGTCCCGGTGCGTGTCCGGGACCTCGGGCCGCATCGACTCCAGCGCTTCACGAAAGACCGAGTCCGCCTCCGCATACCGGCCCCGGCGCGTGAGGTGCCGGCCGTACACGGCCAATGCCATGCCGGCGCCCGGGTTGCGATCCCCGACGGCCCGGCGGCGGATCGCGAGGCCCTGCGGAATCAGGGTGTCGGCTTCCGCGTGCTCTCCGGAGAGACTCAGGAGCTCGCCCAGCAGGACCATCGCATTTGCGTACGCCGCGTGGCTCTCGCCGAAGGCCCGGCGGTACAGCTCGAGGGCGCGGCGATTGAGCTCGATCCCCTCGTGACGGCGTCCGGCGCGCCAGATGACCTGCCCCAGGCCCGCCATCATCCCGATGGTGGACGGGTGTTGACTGCCGTATGCGCGCGTGACGATCTCCAGGGCGGTGCGATGGGCGCGCTCGGCACCGGCGTTGTCACCCCGCCGCTCGACGGTGAGCGCGATGCCGGCGGCGGACCATGCCACCCAGGGATGTGCGTCACCCAGGACCCGGCGCTGAATCTCGTACGCCTCACGATACAGCGACTCCGCTGCGGCGTGGTTGCCGTACTCCTCTCCCTCGATGTCCCCGAGCCGCTGCAGCGCAACGGTGGCGTGGAGGTCATCCGCCCCATAGGCACGCCGTCGAATGGCGACCGCCTCGCGCAACGAGGCCTCGGCGCCGGCGACATTGGCCCGGCGTCGCTGGAGTGAAGCGAGGTGTTCCAGCGCGCGGGCCACCAGCGAGTCCTGCACCGGCGACTCGCCGCGGCGCAGCTCGAGCGCGCGGGTCGCGAGTGACTCTGCTTCGGCCAGCGCGTTGCGGTAGACGAGGGTGGCGCCGAGCTCGATGAGGAGCTCCGGAATGCCGGGACTCGAGGGCCCGCCGGCCGCCTCCAGCTCCGCGAGCCACTGCCGCACGAGCCGTTCGGACTGGTCGTAGTGACCGCGACGGCGCAGCGTCTCCGCCAGCAGTTGTCGGGTCGCCGCGCCCTCGGCGGGCGGCTCACCGAGGGAGTCGCGCAGCGCGAGCGAGCGCTCGAGCACGCGCAGCGCCTCGTTGTACTGCGCGAAACCACGGTGCAGGCGCGCGATGGCGTCGAGCATGCGGGCCTGCACGAGTGGCTGTGCCGAGAGCTCCGCGACCTGTTCCATGCCGCGGCGGATGAGCTGCCGGGCCATCAGGGTGTCGCCGGGACTCGCATCGGGCCCCGCCGATTCGAACAGGCGCGCGAGAAAGTTGGTGACCGCCTCCGAGCGCTGCAGCGCCGTCTCGGCCTGTTGCCGCGCCAGTTCCGCGCGATCGCGCTCGGCGTCCGCGACGGCCGCCAACCGGAGCGCCACCCCGGCACCACCCACCACCGACGCCAGCACGACGGCTGCGGCCGCGACGGGCACGCGATGGCGCTGGACGAAGCGGCCGACACGGTAGGCGCGCGAACCGCGATGCGCGAGAACCGGGAGCCCGTCGAGGTGGCGCTGGATGTCCTGGGAGAGGAGCTCGGCCGAACCGTAGCGTCGACCGGGCTCCTTGCGCAGGGCCATGAGGACAATGGCGTCGAGATCGCCCCGGAGCGTGCGCCGGAGCCGCTCCGGCGTGAGCGCGCGAGCGGCCGCGATGGTCTCCGCCGAGCGTGCCGGCGGGTCGCCGGCCCCGTTCATTGCGGGTTCCTCCGCCGCAACGCGCTCACTCGGCCGGTCGGGCTCCCGCTCGAGCACCAGCCGGGCCACCTCCTGCGGCGAGGCCGTCGCCAGCCGGTAGGGACGCCGGCCGGAGAGCAGCTCGTAGAGCACGACGCCTAACGAGTATACGTCGCTCGCCGTGGACAACGGAGCGCCGCGCACCTGCTCCGGGCTGGCGTACTCCGGCGTCATCACGCGGAGCTCGGTGCGCGTGACGGGGGCGTCGATCGGGCCGAGGGACGGATTCAGCAGCTTCGCGATGCCGAAATCGAGCAGCTTCACCTCGCCGCGCGCGGTGACGAGGATGTTCCCCGGCTTGAGGTCGCGATGGATGACGAGGTTCTGGTGCGCGTGATGCACGGCGGCACAGACATCCTGGAAGAGGCGCAGGCGGCCGTCGAGGTTCAGCCCCTGCTGGTCGGCGTACTCGGTGATCGGCTGGCCGTCGACGTACTCCATCACGAGATACGGCACCTGCCCCTCGCTCACGCCGCCGTCGAGGAGCTGCGCGATGTTCGCGTGGCTCAACGATGCGAGGATCTGGCGCTCGGACGCGAATCGCCGGAGCAGCTCGTCCGCGTCGGGGCTCGCGCGGAGCAGCTTGACCGCGACCTGGCGCCGGAACTGGCCGTCGTCACGCTCGGCGAGGTACACCACACCCATGCCCCCGCGGCCGAGCTCACGCACCACGCGGTACGCGCCCAGTCGGCGGCCGCGCAGGGGATCGTCCAGTACGGCGCGAGCCGCGCCCAGCGCGTCGCCCTCGAGGATGCCTTCGGCGCGGTCATGAGCGGCCAGGAGGCGGCCGACCTCCTCCGCCAGGGAGTCATCGCCGTCGCAGGCGTCCGCGAGCCACGCCTCGCGTTCTTCCGGCGGCAGCTCCAGCGCTTCCTCGAAGAGTGATTCGACGAGGCGGCGGCGCTCGGCGTTCACGACGCGGCTCCACCGCGATGGTCGCGCTCGTCCGTGCCCTCCGGCCCGCCCGGAATCCGCCCGTACAGTTGCGCGTAGAGCCACGCCCGCGCCTTCACCCAGTCGCGCCGAACCGTCCGCACCGACGTGCCGAGCGCCGCCGCGATCTCCTGCTCTTCCATGCCGGCGAAGAACCGGCACTCCACCACGCGCCGCTGCCGCTCATCGAGCGCGCCGAGTGCGTCGTTCAGCGCGAGCAGATCCTCCGGGGCGAAGTCCGCGGTCCAATGGCCATCGGTGAGCGTCGTGGCCTTCCAGCCGCCGCCACGTTTCGCCGCCTTGCGCTGGCGCGCCGCATCCACGAGCACCTGGCGCATCGCGTGCGCCGCGATCGCGAGGAAATGACACCGGTCGTTCGCGTCGAGCGCGTTCCCGCCGGCCAGCTTCAGATACGTCTCGTGCACGAGGTCGGTCGGCCGCAACGAGCGCGGGCTTCCCTCCCGTCCGAGCTGACGGCGCGCGAGGCGGCACAGATCGTCGTACACGAGCGGCACGATGCGGTCCAGCGCCGCCGGTTCCCCCGAGCGCGCCGCGCGCAGGAGCCGCGTGACCTCACCCCGGGAGCGTGTCTCGACCGTCATGCCGTCCTCAGTGCGTGAGGCCGT
>DATIGO010000261.1:0-4321 GCA_035454665.1 Gemmatimonadaceae bacterium
AAGCCTCCTCGGCCGCGATCGAGAAGCCGTCCAGCACGTAGAGCCGCAGCTCGCGCTCCACCACGTCCCGGCGCGCGGCGGCCGGCAGCGAGGCCCACAGCTCGGCCGGATCCCGCTCGCTCTGGATCACGAACACGCCGCCCCGGGCCAGGCCGGCCAGCGGGTCGGAGTGGCGGAAGACGTTCGGGTCGGGCGAGAGCACCACGTCGACCCGGCGGAGCTCGCAGTTGAGCTTGACCGGCTCGGGCGAGAGCGTGGCGTAGAAGGTGGTCGGCTGCCCCTTCTTCTCCGAGCCGTACTTGGGGTTCGACTTGACGTGGAGCCCGGGCAGGAGCTCGAAGAGCGTCATCGTCAGGTTCTTGCCCGTGGTGATCGCCCCCCAGCCGCCGACGGAATGGATTCGGATCGCGATCGCACCTTCGGGCCGCAGATCCAGGTCCTCGCGCGGCTCCAGCGCGAGGTCGGGGAGCCGCGGATAGGCCTCCAGCAGCTGCTCCTGCCACAGCTGGAGCTTGGGAAGCCGGGTGCCCTTCCGCACGAACTCCACGCCGAGGTAGTACTGGCGCCGGCGGGCACGCCCCGGGAGCATGTTCTCCACGGCCGCCACGAGATCGCCCGGCTGGAGATCCCGGCTGCCGAAGCCGAAGCCGGCGGAGTGGAAGTCCGGCACCTCGTCGGGCTCGAGCGCGGCGAGCCCCGGGAACGGGGTCGAGTCGCGATGCCGACCGTTCTCCATCGCCTGGCCCATCGCGGCCCGGAGCTCCCGCAGGAGCGGGGGGTCGACCGCCAGCGGCTGATCCACTCTCTCGAGAACCGTCACGGCGCGTTTCCCGCGCAGCAGGCGGGTGACGATGTCCGCCGGGAAGGGGCGGAACATCGTCAGGTCGAGGACGCCGACCCGGAGCCCCTCCTCGTCCCGCAGCCAGTCCGCCACCGCCTCGGCGTTGGCGACGACCGAGCCCTGACCCGCCAGCACCCATTCCGCGTCGTCCAGCCGATAGCCGGAGGCGCGCGCGTACCGGCGGCCGGTCAGCGCGGCGTACTCCTCCAGCGCCTGGTCGGCGAGCTCCCGGATGTGGTCGAAGTAGAACGGCCGTTGCGAGGCCACCCCCTGGGCGTACGAATCCTGGTTCTGGACGACGCCCAGCATGGCCGGGTAGTCGAAGTCGAACATCTCGGGGATCCGCCGGCGCGTCTTGCCGAACACGAGCCGCTGCGCCGGCGTGGGGCACTCGATCATGTCCGACGGATCGCCGAGATAGGCCCGCACGAGATCCCGCTCCGGAAGGAGAATGGATTCGATGACGTGGCTCGTGAGGAAGCCGTCCTGCGCCACGAGGCCCGGATTCAGCGACATCTCGGCGACGCGATGCGCGATCAGCGTGAGGTCGGCGACCGACTGGACGTCCTTCGCGAACAGCTGGAAGAACCCGGTGTCGTCGACCGCATGGTAATCGTCGTGCCCGGCGTGCACGTTGAGCGCGTGCTTGGTCATCGCGCGCGCCGCCACGTTGAGCACGTACGTGAGCCGCTTGCCGACAGCGGCGTACAGGGATTCGTGCATGTACGCGATGCCCTGGCCGCTCGAGAAGTTCGTGGCGCGGAGGCCGGTCATGCTCATCCCCGCCGTGACCGCCGCCGCCGCGTGCTCGCCTTCCGGCTCGAAGAAGATCAGACGCCGGTCGAAGGCGTTCGGCTGTCCCGACGCCACCGCCACCGCCCATCCCTCGCCCATCTGGGTCGAGGGCGTGATCGGATACGCGCCCGCCGCTTCGCTGGCCGCGGTCTCGACTTCGACCACCGCCGCGCTCCCGTCCATCGCCTCGCGCACTCCGGGGAACGGGAAGGCGGGCTTCTCGACCTGGCGCTTCCGGAAGATCATGCGGCGGTCTCCTCCCAAAGGGACGATGGGGTGAATTGCGCGCCCTCCACCCAGGCGATCGCGCCGGTCGGGCAGCGCCGCGTGGCGGAGACGTCGGCGGTGTCGATCCGCTGGTAATCGATGACGGCCAGGCCGGATCGGATCTCGATCAGCCCCGGCGCCGCGTCGACAGCGCAGCGCCCGCAGCCGTCGCAGGCCACCGAGCAGACCTCGGTGGCCGCCGTTCCCTGGAGCAGGCTCCGGCACTGGACGATCAGCCGATGCTCGAGTGGCATGATCTCGAAGAGCCCAAGCGGGCAGGCCTCGACGCAGTCACCGCACGCGGTGCAGAGCGCCGGGATCACGCGCGGAAGGCCGGTGCGACCCATCTCGATCGCGTCGAAGTCGCACGCTACCGCGCAATCCGCGAAGCCGACGCAACCCCATGGGCATCCCTTTCCGCCCCCTCCGACGGCCACCGCGGCGGCACAGCTCTGCACGCCGAAGTAGAGCGCCTTGCGCGGCGCGACGTCGGATCCCCCCGCGCAGAGGAGCCGCGCTACCCGATCGACCGCCTGCCCCACGTCCACCCCCAGATACTCCGCGACCTCCTCGCGCTGGTCTGCGCTCATCACCGTGCAGGCCGCGGGAGAGGTCGCGCCCCGGATCGTGGCCTCCGCGAAGGCCCGGCACCCCGCGAACCCGCAGGCACCGCAGTTGGCGCCCGGAAGCCGCTCGGTGACCGCGTCGATGCGGGGATCTTCCCACACCTTGAGCTTGCGGTCGGCGATCGCGATCAAGGCCCCGAAGGCGAGACCCACCCCACCGAGAACGAGAACCGCTTCGAGCAGCGGGCCGGGAGTCATGCGGCCCCGGGTTGCGCGTCGACCGGCGGGGGCAGGCTCGCTTCCCGCAGCAGCCAGGCCGCGAGGAGGCCGGCCGGATCACTGCGCAGGTCGTCGACGCGGTCGACCTGCCCGTTCGCGGAAGCTCCCGACGCCGCCGCGATCAGGAGCGCGAGCTGGGCCTGCTCTTCGTCGGCCCGGAAGTCGCGCCTGGATCGGGAATCGTCCGGGGGGACATCCGAGAGATGCTCCACGGTCAAGCGGTCGCGGAGTTTCTCTCCGCCCGCCGGGTCGTGGACGAATCGCGACGATCTCTCGGGCAGGATCGCCACGATCCCCGGAGCGGCGCTCGAGCGAAGCCGCTCCAGCAGATCGAGAGAGCTCCCCTGCGCCACGAAGACACCGGGGCTCACGAGCAGAGCCAGCGGGGCAGGCGATTCGGAGGCGGGAGCGAGGAGCGCGATCTTCACGGCGCCGTCGAGCACGTCGGCCAGGCCGGACAGCCGCGGACGTGGGCCCTCGACCCGCACGACGAGCGGTGGCGCGAGAACGCGCTCGCCGCGATTCCAGCGGGCGAACGGCAGCGCCTCGAGCAGGGCGGCGTGCTCGCTCGACCGGTAGGCCCCCGCCCGAGCCAGGGCCGCCACCCGCGCGGCGCCGAAGACCCTGCCCAGGCGCGCGAGGGCTGCGCCTACCGCGACCGCGACGTCTTCGCCGGGCCCGACGACCACCACGAACGGCTCCGGCCCGCCGGTCACGATCGCGCTGAGAACGGCGCGCGCGCGTCCGATCGCCTCCAGGGCCGCGGGGGGCAGGACGGGTCGGTCCGAGATCAGGGCCGCGAAGCGCCGCGCGTCGACGCGCCCTGCCCCGAACGTCCCCAGGGACGCAGCGGAGCGCTGTTCGCGGCCCTGCTCGGAGTCCCGATCCTGGACCAGCAGTCGTCCCAGCTCCCCGACGAGATCGGCGACCGCCGAGAGGAAGATCGTCCGCGGCTGCTCCAGCGCGGCGAGCGCGGCTTCCGTAGAGATCTCAGACTGCATGTCTCTCCAGCTCCCCTTCCAGCAGGTCGATCTTCTCCTCGGCCGTGAACGTGCGCAGCCTGCGGATGTCTTCGTAGCGAGACCGCGATTCGTCGCGGAAGAAGACCCCGAGCCGAATGCGATCGCCTTCCTCCGCCAGCCGACGCGCGCCGTCGAGGTCCAGGGGATCATGATGGATGCTGTGCTTGTAGACCCCGGCCAGGGCCGGGACCGTCACGCCGTCGTCGTGAACGAGGAGCTCGATCACGTCCGGCTTCCGCACCCCTTCCTCGAACAAGGGCGCGGTGTATTTCGGGCAGCGCTGCAGGACACGTACGAACGAGAACCCCCGGTGCCGATGAGCGGCCTGCAGCGTCGCGAACAGGTGGGCGGGGATCCATTCCGCCGTCTGCGCCACGAACGAAGCGTTTGTCATCCCGAGAGTCGCCTCGAGGGGGTTGAGCGCGGGCAGATAGCTCCCCCTGGGCTGCGTGTTGCTGGGGTAACCCTGCGGTGTCGTGGGGGAGGTCTGGTTCTTCGTCAGCCCGTAGATGTTGTTGTCGAGCAGCAGCGCCACCATGTCCATGTTGTAG
>DATIGO010000262.1:0-6575 GCA_035454665.1 Gemmatimonadaceae bacterium
GGACGAATGGCATCGAGGCGATCGCGACGCGCGTGTCGCAGGACCCCGAGCTGGCGGAGCGGATGCGGGTGGACCCCGAGGGAACGTTGCACGAGCTGTCGCTGCAGTGGACCGAGGACGTGTGGGCGCGGCGGGTGATCGTGGTCGCGTTGAGCGTGGTGGTGCTGGTGGCGACGGCGGGCGGGTTCGGGCTGTCGCTGATGAATCGGGCGGTACCGCAGCTCCTGATGGCGCTGGGGTCGATGGCGCTCGGGGCGCTGATCAGCCTTTTGGCGTCCGGGGCGCTGCGAAGGGTGCCCCGGTCCTGAAAAGGCGTGGCGCGAGGCGGAAGGGCGAGCGGCCGATGTGAACCACGGAGGAGGCGACATGAGCTTCACGATGAAGGAGGCCGTCACGGCCATGCGACGCGCCGCGGGGCAGGCGGCGGCAGCCGAGTCGGATGGTGCGCGGCGCACGATCCGACACGCCATTGCCAGCGAGCAGACGTTCCTGAAGAACCTGGTGGCGGCGCGACTGGCCGGTGACATCGACGACAGCGGGCTCGCGCGCCAGCTTCGCCACGAGCGGACCATGCTCGTCGATCTGATCCTGGAGGACGGCGACGTGACGCGTGATGGCGCGGAGGGGGCGGTCGCCGCCGCACTCAGGGTCCTCGATGAGGAAGTGCGCGCGGCCGTGAAGGCCAGTACGGCGCGCGGCACGGAAGCGAAGCTGCAGAAGGCAGGACGGGCGGCGAAGAAGTACCGGCACAACGTGCGCGCCGACACCGTGGACTTTCGCGACCTGATGTATGTCCCGAACCTCGTCGAGGTCCCCTCGCGCATGCCGCTGGAGGCGTATCGCAAGCGCAAGGTCCCGATCCTCGATCAGGGTGAGGAAGGTGCCTGCACCGGCTTCGGTCTGGCCACGGTCGCGCACTTCCTGCTCCGCACGCGCAAGGTGGACTCCGACCTCGAGCGCGTCAGTCCGCGCATGCTCTACGCGATGGCACGTCGTTACGACGAGTGGCGTGGGGAGGACTACGACGGCTCGAGTTGCCGCGGCGCCATGAAGGGCTGGCACAAGCACGGTGTCTGCGCGGAGAAGCTCTGGGTGCACGATCCGGGGACTCCCGACTACGCGCTCACCGAGGAACGCTCACGCAACGCGCAGCAGCGCCCGCTGGGCGCCTATTACCGGGTGAACCACAAGGATCTGGTCGCGATGCATGCGGCGATTACGGAGGTCGGCGTGCTGTTCGCCAGCGCGACGGTCCATCCGGGGTGGGACAACGTGGAATCGGACGGCATCATCCCCACGGACGAGATGCACGTGGACGACGGAGGACACGCCTTCGCCATCGTGGGCTACGACGATCGTGGCTACTGGATCCAGAACTCCTGGAGCAGGAGCTGGGGCAAGGGCGGTTTCGGTCTCATCGCGTACGACGACTGGATGCGGAATGGCAGCGACGTCTGGGTGGCGCGCCTGGCGGTGCCGATCCGTGCGTCGGGCAGTCGGGCCGCGACGCAGGCGGCCTTCTCGGTGTCGTCGCGCGCGAAGGCGTACGCCTACGACGAGGTGCGGCCCCACATCATCAGCCTGGGGAATGACGGCGAGGCGCGTCCGGGAGGCAATCTCGGCACCTCGCCCACGGCCATTCGGGGCATCATTCACGACGACATCCCGCGCATCACGGAGAAGTGGAAGAATCGCCGCGTCGTGCTCTACGCGCACGGCGGTCTCGTCTCCGAGGACTCGGCGGTGCAGCGCGTGGGCGATTATCGCGAGGCGATGCTCAAGGCCGAGTGCTACCCACTCGCCTTCGTGTGGCACAGCGACTACTGGTCGACCATCACCAACGTCCTCACCGAGGCGCTGAGTCTGCGGAAGCCCGAGGGGGTGATCGCGGGCGTGAAGGACTTCCTGATGGATCGCCTGGATGACGCGCTGGAGCCGATCGCCCGCAAGCTGACGGGCAAGAGCGCGTGGGACGAGATGAAGGAGAACGCCTTGCTGGCCACGGAGTCCGTGCACGGCGGGGCGCGGCTCGTGGCGGACGAGCTGGCGGCGATGTCGCAGAGCAACGGGAAGGTGAAGCTGGAGCTCCACCTGGTAGGCCACAGCGCCGGATCGATCCTGCATGCGCCGCTCGTGAGGCACCTCACGCTTCCGCCGCCGCAGGGGTTGGGGATGAAGATCGCGTCCTGCACGCTGTGGGCGCCGGCGTGCACCACGTCGCTGTTCCACCAGGCGTACCGGCCGGCGATCGAATCCGGCGGGATCGACCGATTCGCGCTCTACACGCTCACCGACGAGTGCGAGCGCGGCGACGACTGCGCGCGCATCTACAACAAGTCGCTCCTGTACCTGGTCTCGAACGCGTTCGAGCGGCGGGCGCGCATTCCGTTCCTGCGTCCCGACGGTGAGCCGCTGCTCGGGATGGAGCGGTTCGTGAACGCCGACAAGGAGATCCAGCGATTGATCTCGTCGGGGCGGATCGAGCACGTGCGCTCGCCGAATGCCCAGGGTCAGGGGAGCTACAGCGCGTCGACGGCGACGGCCCACGGCGGATTCGATGACGACAAGCCGACGGTGCTGTCGACGCTGGCGCGGATTCTGGGTGCGCACGCACAGGTCAAGAACGCTGGCCGCTTGCTGACGTTCAGGCCGGGCCTCCAGCGGACGCAGAGCCAGCGGCAGCATCTGAGCGCGGTCGGGAACGGGGTGGGGAGAGTGCCCGCATGAGACGCCTCGCGAGCGGGGTGGCGCTTGCCGCGGCGGCCGTCGCCGGCACCGCTACGGCGCAGGCGCCTGACGCGACGCGCGCCGTCAAGGTGCGCCTGCACCAGCGTCGCTTCCGGCAGCTCGCCGGCACCTCTGGGGACTGCGCGAGCGAGAGCATGCTGGTGAGCAACGCGAGCAGCGTCATGGATCCTCAGGGTCGGACAGAGGCCCAGTGGATGCCGTCAGACTCCGGGAGACGTTGCTGCGTTGCGCACGTCCGCTGACGGATGCGTTGGCGCAGAAGCGGCGATCGAAGGCGAGTCGCGGTGCTGCCTCGACGGAGGTCCTCAGGGCCGAGGTTTCAACGCCCGCTCACCCCCCGCCGCATACCAGGCGGCCAGTCCACCGCGGACGTACCGCGCGTCGAAGCCGCGTTCGCGCAGCTTTGCCGCGACGTCGCAACCCACCGAGAAGCCGTATGCGCAGTACACGACTATGGGCGCGTCCCGCGAGAGCTCACTGGACCATTCATCAATGCGATCCGGGTCGCGCCAGGTCGCGCCGTGCATGATGTCGGTGCTCCGCGAGAAGTAGTGCTTCGGTCGGGCGTCGAGCACCTGGATGCCGCCGGACTTCACCAGCTCGTCGCTGAGCTCCTCGACGGAGATCGATGGCAGGGCCTCATCACGGCCGTGGGAGACGCGAGCCGCGGATCCAGAGCCACTCGCTTCCACCAGCCGGGAGTTGACCGCGCTCCAATCGATGTTTCGCAGGAACGCATCGACGTAGGCGCTGGCGTTCGCGCCGAAATCCATGTGATACGCGTGCTCGTACAGGTCGAGTGCGAGCAGAGGAGCCGCGCCGACCATCGCATGCGTGTGATCGACCAGGATGTGATTATGGAGGCGGTCCTCCCGGCTCGAGTGGCTCAACACCACCCATCCCGGGCCGCCGCCGAGTGCGCGCGCGAGCGCCACGAACTCCCGCCGCCACTCGAGCATGCTGCCGAATTGCTGCTCGATGGCCACGGCCACGAGAGCCGGAACCTCCACACCCGGGCCCGAGCCGGTGAACCGCGCGCCGCCGTCGCCGCCCAGCGACCCGAAATAGAGCTCATGCAGCACGACGGAGCCCCGCGAGGCGAGCTCCTCCTGCTTCATCGCCCGGATCTGGTAGCTGGGCGCGGCATCGAGATCGAGGGTGGCCAGCGCCTGCTGGATCGCATTGAGCGAGCGTACCGCAGCTCCGTACTCGTTCTCGTAGTGACTCACGATCAGCCGCTCCGAGATCCCGTTCAACATCCATGGCTTGCACGGGATGGGCATGAGCGCATGACGCATCGCTGTTCCTCCTCTACTCCTCTGGGACCAATCCAGCGCCTGGGTGTCGTCGACGCGTGTTTCGATCATGGCCGTACCGACGAACGGCGAATCGATCGATACAGCACGCCGAAGAGTGCCGAACTCCGCGCGATGCGCTCGAGATCATCCCGAGTGCCCTCCGCGATCCCGAGCCGCGTCGCCGGAAGGCCGACCCGGAGTTCAGAAGCCCGATGCTGGAGGCCCCGGCGCCACCGGGAGCGCGCGGCGCGCTGATTCCACACCCGTGCTCTTCCACGAGCGCCACCGTCGCTGCGGAGACCGCGGGCGCCGCGATTCCGGCGCGCCAGCGACGCTCCCACGTGGCCAGGCTCTGGCCGCCCACCACGGTGGCGGTATCCGCCTCGGATTGCCACAGCGCGCGCATTGCCGGTATTCCGGCCCGGTCAAGCAGATACGCCGTGAAAGCCGCCGACTGCAGGTAGGCGCGAAGGTCGGACTGCTCGCGGAACCTCCGGAGCATCGTATCGAGATCGATCCATTCCTTTCGCTGCGCAAGGGCCGCGGCCATCTCCTCGTTAGGGTAGCCGGCGCAGTATCCGTCGGCGGCCTGCGCCAACCCCTCGATCAGCCAGGCGTTCCTCGTGGGGACATGCCCCCAGGCGTTTCCCGCGACGATGTGCATGATCTCGTGGCGCTCGAACGCCCTCCAGTCCGGATTCGTCACGAGAAACACAGCTCTCGCCAGGACGTGAGCGAAGCCCGTCACGCCAGCCCCTGTGAGGCGCGCCATCTCCGACCGACTCTCCACGAAGAACACATCGATGGGGCCCTCCGGCGCCGACGCGCCGATCATGGCCCGTGCCTCCACCAATGCACCGGGCAGACGCCTCGTCAGGCTGTCGCGATGCGCATGCGCGTAACTCCTCGGAATCGTGTAGACGCGAAAGCCGGAGAGTGAGTCCTTGTGCCAGTCGAACGCGCTGTCAGCAAGCGCCGAGGCGGCCAGGCCGGCCGGCTCCTGTCCGGCCGCCGGGGCGCCCGTGAGGAGAAGTGCGAGCAGAGGACTGAGGCGCATCTTCTGTTGGGTTCGAGTCAGTGTATTCCCAGGATCGGCGGGGCGCCGCTGTCGATCACCGCTGAGGAACGACCGACCGATTGGTACAACGCGTCGAAGCGTGTCGACCCCTGGGTGATGCGCCGGAGATCATCCCGAGTGCCCTCCGAGATCCCGAGCCGCGTCGCCGGAACGCCTTCGGTCTCCGCGCGACGGTACTTGTCGTCCTGGTAGTCGATGTCGTGCGCGATCTCGCCGATCGCGAGCAAGGCCGCATCGTGGTCGAGACCGAACCGCTCCATCAGCACTTCGAAGGTACCCTTGTCGCCGACGTGCGTGAACTCACCGTCGAACATGTCGAAGCGGAGCTCGCCCGGCGCTTTTCGGGTCCGCTCCGCGGCCACGAAGCGAAACGTGGCGTCGGGATCGATGAAGCGCCTGATCGGCCACGCTCGAGCGCGACCGCTCCGAGCCGAGCCGGACGCCGGCGCACCTTGACCCGAACCTCCGCGCGCTCGACCGGCAGCGGATGCAGCAACAGCACCCAGCGCTGGGCCCCGCTCTCTTGCGCAGATGATATAACTGTAGCATTCATTGGTACACGTGTACCAACATAACCGGCAGGCACGCGGTCAGCCAGTCCAGGCCTGCAACCCAATCCCCGAACCATGTCCGACCTCCGGTTCCTCGCCCGCCGCAAGGCGCTGACGACCACGGCCGTCCTCACCATGGGCCTCGCCATCGGCGCCACCGCGGCGTCGCTCTCCGTCCTGAAGGCCTTCCTCTTCTCCAGCCTCGGCGCCCCCGAGCCGCACCGGCTGGTCGTGGTCCAGCCCGAGCGTGACATGCCCGGCCGCGGCGCCGTGAAGTTCAACGAGGCCTTCCTCAACTACCAGCTGCTGCGCGAGTCGAATCCCCCGTTCGCCGGCCTCACCGCGGCCCTCCAGCAGTCGGCGAGCTGGGAGGACGCGGGAGAAACCAGGCAGCTCTCCGCGGCGCGGGCTACCGCGTCGTTCGCCGCCACCTTTCGCGCGCCTCCAATGCTCGGACGCTGGTTCGAGGAGCAAGAGGAAGGTCCATCGCCGGCGCCGGTGATCGTGCTGAGCCACCGGATATGGACCAACAGTCTCGGCGCGGACCGCGGAGTCATCGGCAAGTCCCTCTCCATCAACGGCGCACCGCATACCGTGGTCGGCGTCATGCCAGCCGGGTTCGAACATCCACTCCCGACCGAGGCATGGCTACCCTTCGACCTTCCACCCGAGTGGCGCACGCGAGTCAACGGCGCGCGCCAATTGGCGGTCTACGCGCGACTGCGGGAGGGGACGACGTTCGAGGCGGCGGAGCGGACGATGGCCGCCTTCACGGCACGCGCGCTCGAGTTCAGCGCGGACAACCGGGACTTTCGACACACGATCACAACGCTTCGCGACAGCCTGCTCGGGAATGCCGACGATAGCGCGCTCTTCGTGCTGGTGGGCGCGGCGGGCCTC
>DATIGO010000263.1:0-7190 GCA_035454665.1 Gemmatimonadaceae bacterium
GGGGCTCGTGCAGGTGGTTCGGAGTCGCGACCACTATGGCGTCGACCGCCTCGCTGCTGAACAGGTCCTCGATGTCGGCGAAGACATCGGGGATCTCGAAGCGATCGGCGAGGGCGCGCGCCTTCGCGCGGTCGTTGTCGCACAGCGCGAGCACGTTCACCCCGCGCATCTTTGAGAGCACGGGAAGATGCGCCACCTGGGCGATCGCCCCGGCGCCGACCACCGCGATCTGAACGTCGGCTTTCATCCCTCGCGTGGTGACGGGTCCGGGAGCCGCCGGGACGGCGCGACCGCGTCGTGCCCCTCGACGATCGGCCCCGAAAAATACCCGCCGGGCAGGATCGCGCCACCGACGGCGCGCCGTGACACGCCGCACGACGCCGTCGGCGTCGGCCGACCGGTCAACGACGTCATGTCAGCGTCCGAACGCGCCTGCCGACGAGGCCACGGGGAGTTGCCGGCGGCCGCCATCCGCGACCCGGACGCGGCCGCCGTCGGCGCGGGCGGGCCGGTCGATCTCGCGCAGGAACGTCGCCGCGAAGTCGTAATCGTCGACCACGTCGTCGAGACGCACCTCGATGAGCGCCCCGGGAGGCGCGTCCGTTGCGACCCACGTCACCCCGTCGATGTCGTCGGCCTGCGCGTCGGTGCGCGCCTGGGCCAACCCGGAGCCGTCGTCCGGACGGTCCACGAGTGCCGGTACCACCCGCCCCACGCGCTCACCATAGCGCTCGGCGGTCACCAGGCGCTGCACCTCCATCACGCGCTCGAGCCGGTCGCGCTTGATCTCGTCAGGCACATCGTCGGGCAGCTCGAACGCCCGCGTCCCCTCCTGCGCCGAGTACGTGAAGACGCCCACGCGCTCGAAGCGCACCTCCTCCAGGAAGTCCAGGAGCACGCGCAGGTCGTCCTCGGTCTCGCCGGGAAAGCCGACGATGACGGTGGTGCGGATCGCCACGCCGGGAATGATCTCCCGGATGTGCCGAAGCGTCGCGCGCTGGCGATCGCGTCGCTCGGGCCGGCGCATGCGGACGAGCACCGGATCGGACGCGTGCTGCATCGGGATGTCGAGGTAGCGCACGATGCGCGGCTCGCGCGCGATCTGCTCGAGGAGCCGCGGGGTGAGTCCCGCGCTGTAGACGTAGAGGAGCCGAAACCACGGGATCCCTGTCTCCGCGACCAGCGCGCGCAACAGTTCCGGGAGGCCGCGTCCATCGCGGGCGTCGCGGCCGTAGTGGGCGAGGTCCTGCGCCACGAGATTGACCTCGCGCGCCCCCTGCAGCTCCAGTAACTGCGCTTCGCGCACGAGCTCGTCCAGCCCGAAGGAACGGTGCCGCCCACGCATGAGCGGGATCGCGCAGAAGGCACAGCCGTGGTCGCACCCCTCGCTGATCTTGAGGTAGCGCACGTGCGGGAGGTCGCCCGCGTAGAGCCGCACGCCCGGATGCGCGAGGAGCGGCGCGCCACCCAGCAGCCCGCGCGCCTCGAGGGCCGGGATCAGCCGGTCGCTGTCCGACGTGCCGAGGAAGAGATCGACCTCGGGGAGCGCTGCCTCGAGCTCCCGGCGGTGGCGCTCGACCATGCACCCCAGCGCCGCCACGAGGCGCGCACTCCCGGTCTCCTTGTGCGCGGCCGCCTGGAGCAGCGTGTCGATCGACTCCCGCTTGGCCGCGTCGATGAAGCCGCACGTGTTGACCAGGATCACGTCGGCCTCCGTCGCGGACGCCGCGGGCTCCGCCCCGTGCGCGACGAGCTCCGCCACGTAGCGCTCGCTGTCGACGGTGTTCTTGTCGCAGCCCAGGGTCAGGATGGAGTACTTCATCCTGGAATTCTAGCGGATGGCGTGGCCGGACAGAGAGCGGGACGCGCCGGAAGGGTCAACGGAGAAGAGCGACGGACGGAGAGCTTCCGGAGAACAGCCTTCCGCGGCTGGCAGGGTCGGCGAGGGCGGCGAGGGTGGCGAGGGTGGCGAGGGTGGCGAGGGTGGCGAGCAAGCTCATATCTGATGGCTGACCGCTCGCACCTGTCCGCCTAGTCGCTCTCCTTCGTTCGACGTCGCTGTGAGGCGACGGAGCTTCCGACTAGCCGAGGAACGACTCGAGGGCCCGCGCGCGCGACACGTGCCGCAACCGCGACAGCGCCTTCTCCTTGATCTGGCGCACCCGCTCGCGCGTGATCCCCAGCAAGGCGCCGATCTCCTCGAGCGTCATCGGCTCGCTGCCGTCCAGGCCGAAGTAGAGACGGAGGATCCTGGCCTCGCGCTCCTTCAGGCTGCCCAGCGCCTCCTCGATCGACTCTGTGAGCGCCTTCTCGAAGGTCTGCTCGTCAGGCGTGGGGTTGAGGTTGTCGGGAAGGTAGTCGAGGAGTTTGTTGTCTTCGCCCGGCGAGAGCGGCGCGTCGAGGGAGAGATGCGCCTGGGAGATGGACATCGTCTTGGCGACCTCCTCCTCCGTGATGTCCATGCCGTCGGCGATCTCGGCATGCGTGGCCTCGCGGCCCAGCTCCTGCAGCAGCGCGTTCGCGCGCTTGCCGATCCGGTGCAGCGTGCCCGCGCGATTCAGCGGCACGCGCACGATGCGCGACTGCTCGGCGAGCGCCTGAAGAATCGCCTGGCGGATCCACCATACCGCGTAGGAGATGAACTTGATCCCCTTGGTCTCGTCGAACTTGTGCGCGGCGCGGATGAGCCCGAGGTTGCCCTCGTTGATCAGGTCGGAGAGCGAGACGCCCTGGTTCTGGTATTTCTTCGCCACCGAGACCACGAACCGCAGGTTGCTGCGCACGAGCTTGTCCAGCGCTTCCTGATCGCCGTTCCGGATGCAGCGCGCGAGTGCCACCTCCTCGTCGCGCGAGATCAGGGGGTACGCACTGATGTCGCGCAGGTACTGGTCGAGCGACCCCTCGTCGAAGCCCGACTTCTTCCCGCCGACGCGCACGCGAACCGTCGCGCCGGGCGTCCGCGAGCGAAGCCGCGGGAGCGAGGGCGCGGGCCCGTAATCGTCCGACTCAGTCGACACGGGCACCGAGGCGGTTCCAGCGGACGCGCGAGAGCCAGGCCGTGCGCGAGCCGGAATCGGGTTGATAGCTGTAATACACGACCAGCGGCTGGCCCCGTACGAGCGAGTCGGGCACGAAGCCCCAGTAGCGGCTGTCGAGCGAGTTGTCCCGGTTATCGCCCAGCATGAAGTAGTGCCGCGCTGGCACGACCAGCGGGCCCCAGTTGTTGCGGGACGGATGATAGCCCGGTGTGGCAACCGCGGTGCGCACGAGGTAGTTGTGCTGCCAACGGAAGTCCTCACCCCCCGGATCGACCCCGGGCTCGGTGTGTCGCACGTAGGCCTCACGCACGGACTGACCGTTCCGGACGAGGACCCCGTTCCGCATGGACAGCGTGTCGCCCGGAACCCCCACGAGGCGCTTCACGAAGTTCTTCGAGGGATCCTCGGGCCACTGGAAGACCACTACGTCACCCCGTTCCGGCGCGCGGAGCGCCGGGAGGCGCTTGCCGGTGAACGGCACTTCAGCGCCGTACACCAGCTTGTTCACGAGCAGGAAGTCTCCGACGAGGAGCGTGCCCTCCATGCTCCCGCTCGGGATCTTGAACGCCTCGACCAGGAAGGCGCGCACGAACAGGAAGACGACGATCGCGATCTGGAAGGACTTCGCCCACTCCCAGAGCAGCCGGAGCGCACGCCCGCGCTGGCGATTCACCCGCCGCAGGGCGCTCGCGCGCTCCTGCTCGGAGATGACCGGCGTGGCAGACGGCGTGGACGCGATATCGCTCACGAACGGACTCCGCTCGCCGAACCACTCGGCATCGGGATCAGGGAGGACTCGTCAGGCATGATGCATCCGAACGCGGTGAGACGGGTCGCCATCATTGTGGCGTGACCCGCACGTCGCGCGCCCAGCCTCTGCCCGACGCGCGCCACCAAGGCGTCTCGATCCCCCTGCGACAACAGCATCTAGCGGTCAATTAATCCCGTGCCTGGTACGGCCGCAAGTGATTGCGCCACAACGCCGGAGGGGGCCATTCCCGCCCGCTCGTGCACCCCCGTAGCCGGCCCCGCGCTACCTGCGGCAGCGGCCCCGCCACGGCATGCGCCAGAGGGCCCGACACCACTACTCCCAGACGAGCATCCAGGGTCCACCGGCACATGCGTCGTCCCGTCAGACGTCGTAAGTGTCGATCTGGGCACGCTGGAGGGCGCCCGAGTAGTCGACGTATCCCACCTTGACTTCCGAGAAAAAATCATACACGGGCCATCCCCCTTCCCGGTGCCCGTTCCCGGTCTGCTTCACGCCGCCGAACGGCAGATGCGCCTCGGCCCCGATCGTCGGCGCGTTGATGTATGTGATCCCGTTGTCGAGCTCCTGCAGCGCGCGAAACGCCAGATCCACGTCACGGGTGTACACCGACGAGGAGAGCCCGTACCGCACGTCGTTGTTCACCGCGAACGCCTCATCGGCGGACGTCACCCGGATCACGGAAAGCAGCGGACCGAAGATCTCCTCCTGCTCGAGCCGTGAGCCCGGAGCCACGTCCGTGAAGATCGTGGGTGCGAAGAAGTTTCCCCGCTCGAGACCGGCGACCCTGACGCGATCGCCGCCCGTGACGAGCGTGGCGCCGGCTCCCGCACCCACCTCGACATACCCCTCGACCTTCTGCACGGCCGCTTCATGGATGAGCGGACCGATGTCAGTCCCGTCCTGCCGTCCGTCGCCGAGCCGGAGCTTCTGCACGCGCGCTGCGAGCGCGCGGACGAACTCGTCGTGCACGCCCTCCTGCAGAATGAGCCGGCTCGTGGCGGTGCATCGCTGCCCCGTCGTGCCGAACGCCCCCCACAGCACCCCCTCGAGCGCGAGATCCAGATCGGCGTCGTCGAGAACGATCTCCGCGTTCTTCCCGCCCATCTCGAGCGAAAGCCGCTTGTGCATCCGCCCGCAGATCTCGCCCACCAGGCGGCCGGTCTCGGTGGAGCCCGTGAATGAGATCACCGGCACCTCCGAATGCTCGACGATGGCCGCGCCCGCTTCCTCACCGCGGCCATGCACGAGTTGAATCACCTCGGGCGGCAGCCCGGCCTCGAGCAGGATCTCCACGAGCACCGTCGCCGTGTGCGGCACATCCTCGGCCGGCTTGAAGACGCACGCGTTCCCACACACGAGCGCGGGGAACATCTTCCACGTGGGAATGGCCATCGGGAAGTTGAACGGCGTGATGATCCCGCAGACGCCGATCGGGCGGCGGAAGCTCATCGCCCACTTGTTGCGCAGCTCGCTGGGCACCGTGCGGCCGAAGAGACGGCGTCCCTCGGAGGCGGCGTACCACGCGGTGTCGATCCCCTCCTGCACGTCGCCGCGCGTCTCGGCGAGCGGCTTTCCCATTTCGCGCGTCATGAGGTTCGCGATCTCTTCCTTGCGCGCGGCAAGCAGATCCCCGACGCGACGCAGGACGTCTCCCCGGAGGGGCGCGGGCGTGCGGCGCCACCGCTCGAAGCCGCGCTGCGCCGATGCCACGGCGCGATCCACGTCCTCGCGCGAGGAGAGCGGGAAGCGCCCGACCACATCGCTCGAGTCGGCCGGATTCACGTCGTCGAAGTGCTCACCGGTCGACGACTCGACCCACTTGCCGGAGATGAAGTTCTTGAAGAGAGGTGCCATCAGGCCGTGACGGGTGGCGAGTGACGGGTGACGAGTCTGTTCAGGAGCAAGAACCCTGTCTCGTCACGCCGGGCGCGACTCGAACTACTGGCACATCCACGTGGCCGGGTGAGCTTCCGTGGGAATCGCGTAGCCGATCCGCGGGAGGACTTCCTGAGCGCCGAGGATGCCGCCCCAGAGCACGATGAGCAGCGACAGCAGATGACCGCGGACGGAGCGGTGGCGCCAGGTCCAGGCCGATGACCAGATCCCCGCGCCGATGAGCACGCCCACCGCAGCGAGGTACGCGAACAACCCCGCGCCGCATCGGGCCGAGTAGGGCCAGAAGAACATCCCCACGCCGAGCGCGACCGCGAGCGTGAGCCGCGCCATGACGCCGAAGGTGGTGGTCGTGCGCTGCTTCTCCAGGACCTCCGCTTTCGCCACGGGCGTGGCGGCACCCTTCGCAGGGAGCAGCGCCTCGTCGGAGATCGACTCGAGCTGCCGGTCGATCTTGGCGAGCTCCTTGTCCCAGTCACGCGTGGCCATGGCTACCTGATGGGATCGACGGACACCACGGTCATGATTCCCTCGCGAGGTTGTAGCGCTCGATCTTCTTGTACAGGTTGGAACGCGGCATCTCCAGCGCACGCGCCGTTTCGCTCACGTTCCAGTCGAACTCGCGGAGCTTGTGCAGGAGAAAGGCGCGCTCCGCGGCGTTCTTGAAGTCATCATACGTACGGCACTCGAGCAAGGTGCCAAGGCCCGTGGCATCCGGGGCGCGGGGACCGGTCAGGCGCGCCACGTCCGCCGCCGTGATCCGTGGGCCCGCCGCCAGGATCACGAGGCGCTCGATCGTGTTGCGCAGCTCGCGCACATTCCCCGGCCATTCCAGTCGCTGCAGCGCGTCCAGTACACCGGGATCGAGAGAGCGCGCGGGGGCGCCCTCCCGCGTGGCCAGCTGATCGGCGAAGTGCAACGCGAGCAACGGGATGTCCTCACGTCGCTCGCGCAACGCAGGGACGTGCAGGGGCACGACGTTCAAGCGGTAGAAGAGATCCTCGCGGAAGCGCCCCTCCTCGATCTCGTGCTGGAGGTTCTTGTTCGTGGCGGCCAGCACGCGCACGTCCACCTGGGTGCGCTTGCCTCCGCCGATGCGGGTGACCTCGCCGTCCTGGAGCACCCGGAGCACCTTGGCCTGCGCGGCCATGCTCATGTCCCCGACTTCGTCCAGGAAGAGCGTGCCCTTGTCGGCCTGCTCGAACTTTCCCGCGCGGTCCTGCACGGCACCCGTGAACGAGCCCTTCATGTGGCCGAACAGCTCGCTCTCGATCAGCTCCGAAGGAATCGCCGCGCAATTCACCTCGATGAACGGCTGCTTGGCGCGCGGGGACAAGCGGTGGATTGCCCGCGCCACGAGCTCCTTGCCGGTGCCGTTCTCGCCGGTGATCAGCACGCGCGCGTCGGTCGGCGCGACCTTCTCGACGCGGTCGAGCAGCGAGCGGATCGCGTAGCTCGCGCCGACGACCTCGTAGCGGCTCTCGACC
>DATIGO010000264.1:0-6141 GCA_035454665.1 Gemmatimonadaceae bacterium
CGGTCCCCGCGAGCGCCTCCTCCAGTCGGCTCACCTGCGCGTTGTACGGCGCCACCACCAGGATGTCGTCGCCGGTGAGGGGACGCTCGCGACCGTCCTGACCCACCCAGCGAGCCCCGTCACGGGTGAGCTGCCTGACGAGGCCCGCCACGACCTCCACGTCCTCGGGCGAGGCGCTCCTGTTGCCGTCGTGCTCCACCTCGACCACCCACAGGCCGCTCCCGTGGAAGTCGCCGGTGCCCGCGAGCACCTGCCGCTCGAGACCGGGCCTGGATTCGAGCCGCTTCTCATAGAAGAGCTCCGACGTGAACTCGCAGATCGACGGAGGAAGCCGGTAGGTCACCGGAAGGAAGATGCCGCGGTCGGCGGGGACGGTGTCCCTCCCGCGCAGCAGGTGCTGCAGCGCCGAGCTCCCCACGCCGTCGGGATGCGTCCCCTTGCGCGGCTGCTCGAGCTGGCGCGGGTCGCCCAGGAGCACGACGCTCGCCGCTGCCTGCGAGACCGCCACGGTGTTCGCGAGCGACATCTGCCCGGCTTCGTCCACGAAGAGGACATCCACCGCTCGCCCCGCGTCTTCGCGGGACCAGAGCCACGCCGTGCCACCCAGCACGTCAACCTCGCGCTGCTGGAGAAGGTCGAGCGCCTCCTCGTTCCCGGCTACCTCGCGTACCGCCTCGCCCGTGACCGAGCCCTCGTCGTCATCATCCTCATCGTTGGCATGCTTGTGCGCGAGCCTGACAGTTGTGCCCATCTCCGCCGCCGCGCTGTGCACGGCGTCGAGCAGATTGCGGATCACCTTGTGGCTGTTGGCGGTGACGCCGACGCGCTTCCCGGCCCGCACGAGGGCGCAGATCATGCGCGCGCCGGTGTACGTCTTCCCCGAGCCCGGCGGTCCCTGGATGGCGAGCACGGTCTGGTCCAGATCATCCGCGATGCGCACGGCGAAGGCGGTCATCGATTCGCCGGGATTGGACTCGAAGGCGGCCGAGCGCAGCCGCGGTGGACGCGCCAGGAGCAGATCCCCGGCGGCGACGCGGTCGAGCGCCGCCGCGCCACGCTCGGCCACGCGTTCGCCGAGCCGGAAGAGGGCGTCCTCGATGGGCTTGGAGTGCACGTAGTCGTGGGCGAAGACCGACGTGGGGTGCTCGCCGGCGCGCTTCTTTCCCTTCCTGACGTCGATGGTTCGCGCGTTGCGGTCGAGCGCGACGAGCTCCCCGAAGGGGCCATCCTTCACCTTGAGATCGGCGCCCCGGCGGATCTCCATCTCCTGCGCCGGATAGGAGTAGCGGTCCACCACCGTGCCGGTAGGCTTGCCGGACCTGTACCGCACCACGTCCACGCGATCCACGAACTCGAGGTCCGCTATGGCCTGCGGCTCGTCAGGCAGCTCGTCCTCGGGGAGGTCGCGCAAGCGGTAGTACTCCCACCAGGTGGCCTTGTCCTCGCGGCGATGGAAGTCGAGCATGTGCGCGAGGAGAAAGCACGCCTCCTGCCCGTCGTCGCGATCGGCCCGCGCCTCGGGGATATCCGCCAGCAGGCGATCGCGCAGCGCATCCACGCGCTGCTGCCGCTCGGCCAGCTCCTTCGAGGCCTCGTCTTCCTTCGCCACGGGGCGCGGCACGGCGGCGCCAGCGGCCGCGAGCTCCCCGCGCAGCCGCTCGAGCCAGTCGCGGAGCCGCAGCGTCGAGACGCAGTCGTCCCTGTTGTATCCCTCGACGGTGTCATGGACCTCGCGCGGCACCAGGTCGGCGCGCCCCAGCTCGAGCGCGCGCTCCAGTTCCGCGCGCCCCACGTTCGCCGAGGCGAGGTCGACGTCGCGCGTGAAGCCGTACAACGCCTCGAGGTTCTTGATGGAGTACCGCTCCACGCCGGCGTACAGCCCCTGCCGCACCACGCCGTAGAGATCCACGAATCGCTCGCCGCGCAGGAGCCGGTCCAGCTCCTCCCCGCGCGTGGCATGGCGTCCCATGAGCCGCTTGAAGGCCGCCGGCTCGTAAGGCGAGTAGTGATAGACGTGCATCCCCTCGTGCCGCGCCCAGGCGTCCATGATCACGTCCATCACCTGCTCGAAGCCTTCGCGCTCCGCGCGCGCGGTCAACGCCCACCAGCCTCGATAGGCAGTGGTCCCGTCCGGCGCCACGGTCACGAGGCCGAAGAGGTACTCCCTGCCGCCGTCCACGGCGAGCGGATCGCCCTCCAGGTCCAGGAAGATGTCCCCCGGTGAGGGCGCGGGGAGGCGGCAGAATCCCTCCTTCTCGACCACCGGGCGGAATCGATACAGCGGCCGCACCTGCCCGCGCGACTGGAGCTGCACCAGCGCCTGCTCGCGCGCCTGCTCGTACGTCTGCACCGCGCCGCGCCTGGGTCTGAACGTGAGCGGCACCGGCAGCGACGCGAGCCCGGTCAGCGTGGTGACGCCCTGCGCTTCGAGCTCGTGCCGGTGCAGCCTCGGCACATTGGCGACGAGCGACAGGTGGTCGTCGGCGCGCCGGCGATCGGCGCAGTCGCGCCACCAGGGGCAGACGTCGCAGTGCTCCACGGGCTCGGGGTAGTAGCGCTCCGCGATCGTCTGGTGCGGCAGCTCCGCGGTGGCGAGGAGCTGGTCGCGGATCATCCGGAAGTAGGCCGCGTACTCGTCCGTGCGGTACGAGTGCCGGACCGGCGGCGCGCCTCCCGCGCCAGGGGTCACGACGTGGAAGTGCGACGGCGGGGCGCCCTGCAGCGCGCCGAGCACCTCGGTGTAGACCGCGAGCTGGAGGATCGTCCCGCCGCGCGTCTCGCGCGAGAGCTTGGTGTCGGTGACCTCGTACGATCACGCACCCAACGAGGATGGCCGGGCCACGCGCTCCAGGACGTCGGCGTAGCCGAACCAGCGCCGGTCGCCGAGGGCGCCCTGCACGATCACGTCCGCGCCCTCGCGCATGGCCTCGACCGTGCGGGCCACGTGCTCGTCGCGGGTCTCGAAGCGCCCTTTCAGGCTGACGACGCGGCGCCCGTCGCGCGCGAGCAGGGCGATCCAGGCCGCCTCGTGCTCCTCGCCGCGCTGGCGCAGCAGTTCCAGCAGGGGATCGTCGCGGCGGACGTAGGGGCGCTCGCCCAGCGCCGCGGCCTTGTCGAGCCCCGTGCGGTGGCGGCACCCCAGGAAGTTCGCGAGGTCCGTGGCGGAGAGCGTGAGATCGGGACCGACGAGCCGCATGCGTGCACGGGTGGCGCGAACGCGCGCCGCCTCCGCGCGATCGCCGGTGGGGAAGGGACAGATGTGTGCGTTCGTGCGGGGGCCGTCAAGGCCGCGCGATCGCGCCGGACGTCTGTCATCCCGAGGAGCCGCAGGCGACGAGGGATCTTCTCCCGGTGCGAGCGTGACCGGCTACGGGCTGCGGTGAGCAGATCCCTCGCGCCGCTCGGGATGACAACGGAACGCCGGGTGCGTGACACCGAACGAACCGCGAAAGGCTGCCGCACGCCTCACTCGCGAGAGTATTGCCCGCACTGTCAGACCGTCGTCGCAGTGTTGGCGGGTCCTTCGCGGAGTGTACGTCGTG
Organism: Gemmatimonadaceae bacterium; assembly: GCA_035454665.1. Taxonomy (GTDB): domain Bacteria; phylum Gemmatimonadota; class Gemmatimonadetes; order Gemmatimonadales; family Gemmatimonadaceae; genus DATIGO01. The sequence goes on from DATIGO010000264.1 coordinate 3,543, forward strand.
CCCGAAGCAGTCCCTTTCCGAACGCTGTCGAAGTCGGACTACAAGCTCGCCCGCACCTGCCCCACGAAGCTGTACTACAAGGAGCTGCGCTACCCCACCAGCGACGACCAGGACCCGTACCTCGCGATGCTCGCGCGGGGCGGGTACATGGTCGAGCAGGTCGCGAAGCTCCGCTACCCGCTCGGCATCGCGCTGGAATACGGCGGCGACCCGCGGGCCGACGCGGAGACCACCGCCGAGTGCCTGACGAGAGAGAACGTCACGCTCTTCGAGGCCACGCTCCTCTCGGGACAGAAGCTGGCGCGCGTGGACATCCTGGAGAAGCGCGGCAAGAGCTTCCGCCTCGTCGAGATCAAGGCGAAGAGCTGGGACTCGCGCCTGAACGCCGAGCGGCTCGCGGAGGGGAAGCCGAACCTCATCCGCACGAAGCGCAGGAACGCGCCGATCGCCTCCGAGTGGGAGGAGTACATCGCCGACATCGCCTTCCAGGTGCTGGTGCTGCGCGAGCTGTATCCCAACGCGACGATCCGTCCCTTCCTCTGCCTGGTGGACAAGGCGAAGCGCACGACGATCGACGGGCTCCCGGCGATGTTCCGCGTGGAGCGGCGCGTGCGGAGCGACGGCACGGAGACGCTGCACCGCGTGCACTTCACGGGCGACGCCGAGCGCGTGCGGCAGGACGACGTGCTCACCGAGGTGGACGTCTCCGAGGAGGTGGCGGTCATCATGGATCAGGTGCGCGAGGAAGTGGACACGCTGGAGGCGTCACTGCGCGGTGGGTTGCGCCGGCTCACGCCCACGATCGGGCACGTCTGCAGGAAGTGCGAGTACCGGCTCGATGGGCTCGACACGCCTGACGATCCGCACGGATTCGCCGAGTGCTGGGGCGGGTACGCGCAGGTCACGCCGCTGGTGCTGGATCTGTATCACGCCACGGAGAGCATCGTGGCCGGCGCGCTGCACGCGGGGCGCGTTTCGCTGCTCGACGTCCCCGAAGAGTCGCTCACGAAGAGCGACGGCTCGATAGGCAGGGTGGCGCGCCGCCAGCTCATCCAGATCCGTCACACGCGGAGCGCGACGCCCTGGTGCGACCCGGGGCTGCGCGGCGTGCTGGAGGGGGCGGAGTATCCGCTCCACTTCATCGACTTCGAGGCCGCGCGCCTCGCGCTCCCGCCGCACGCGGGGATGCGGCCGTACGGGCTCGTGGCGTTCCAGTGGAGCTGCCACACGATCGAGCGTCCCGGCGCGCCGCTCACGCACGCCGAGTGGCTCAACACGGTGGACCTCTGGCCTAACGCCGAGTTCGCGCGCACGCTGCGCGAGCGGATCGGGCGGTCGGGGACGGTGCTGGCCTGGGCGGGCTTCGAGCGCAGCACGCTCAAGGACGTGCTGAAGGAGCTGGAGCCGTTCGGCGAGGACGATCCCGAGCTGCGCGCCTGGCTCGAGTGGCTCACGGAGAAGGACCGGATCCTGGATCTGAACCAGGTGACGCTCAACCACTTCTTCCACCCGGCGATGGGCGGGCGGACGTCGATCAAGTTCGTGCTGGACGCGCTATGGCGCTCGGACTCGGCGGTGCGGGAGCGCTTCAGGGAGGTGATGGGGTACGACGGCGATCCGGCACGCGATCCCTACGCCGCGCTGCCGCCGCTCGAGATCAACGGGAAGCCGCAGGCGGTCGTGGAGGGGACGGGTGCGATCCGCGCGTACGAGGCCATGATGTACGGCGTGGAGCGGGAGGATCAGGCGACCCGGGCAGCCTGGGAGCAGCTCCTCAGCCAGTACTGCCGGCTGGATACGCTGGCGATGGTGCTGATCTGGGAGCACTGGTCCCGGCTGGCCGCGCGACCGCCGACCGCCTGAAGCGGTGCCCGCACGGCGCGAGGCACGTCCTCCGGAGCCCGATGCCAATACCGGCATCGGGCTCCGCCAAGGACCCTACGCCGACTTGCGGTAGGGAGAGTCCGTGTCGAGATACGGCGATTCGCCGTCGCGCTCCGTCGGCCCGAACCGCTGCTTCTTCCGCGGCGGCCGATGAGCCGGAGGGGCGGCCGGAACCCAGTCGGGTCCTACCATGGGCCTGAGGATGCTCAGGATCCCCTCGCTCAGGTGCTGCCCGTATCGGAGCAGATTCTCGGCGCGGGCCCGCTGGCCTAACACGTAGGCCAGGAACGGCTTATCGGCCTTGGCGGTGTTGCAGCGCTTGCACGCCAGGACCAGGTTGTCACGCCGATCGTAGGCCGACTGGCCGAGCCGCGGGGTGACGTGGTCGAGGGTCATCGTCCGAGGCTGGCAGACCCGGGCGCAATATGCGCACACCGGTCCGTGCTCCTTCAGGAGCCAGTCCCGCGTATCGGCGTAGGCGGTGCGGCTGGTCGGTAGAGACGAGTCCCGCGGCTGGCGATGGTGCGGACGACGCTGATGAGAACGCTTGGCGGAGCTCTTCTTCTGGCGGCTCCGGCGCCTTTTCTGTGGTGACATGTACGACTGAAAGGTACCTGAATCGGGGGCTCAACGGGAGCCATGCACCTGACGAGTCAAGGGGGCGAAGGTCAGTGGGGGCGCCGTTCCGGGCTCGGGGTGGCGTTCCGGGTTCGGC
>DATIGO010000265.1:0-17958 GCA_035454665.1 Gemmatimonadaceae bacterium
CCGCCGGACCACTCCGACGTCTCATTCCGACCGCAGCGCCGTGTTCGGCTCGACCCGCAGCGTCCGCCGCGCTGGCAGCCAGCTGGCCACGGTTGCCACCGTCAGCACGATGGCCGTCACGATCGCCAGCGTTACGGGATCGCGCGGACTCACCCGGAAGAACTGCTCGGAGAGCTGCGGCGCCACGGCCAGCGAGATCGCGATGCCGAATATCACACCCACCCCCACGAGCGCGAGCCCGTTCCCCACGATGAGGCGCAGCACGCTCCCCGCGTCGGCACCGAGCGCCATCCGGATCGCGATCTCCGCTCGGCTGAGGCCGACCACGAATGCGATCACTCCGTAAATGCCCAGCGCGCAGAGCAGCACCGCGAAGAGGCTCACGGCGCTCAGCGCGAACGAGCCGAAGCGCGGACTCGCGCTCTCCCGGTGCAGCACTTCCTCGAGCGATGCGACGCCGAACACCGGGAGCCCCGCGTCGATCGCGCCGACCGCCGCCTGCAGCAGCTCGAGGGGAACCAGCGCACCCGTGCTCGAGCGCACGGCGAGCACGATGTCGGCGTCCGTGCGCTGCGCGAACGGGAAGTACACATCGGGCTCGCTTGCCGGCGCCGTCAGATCCGTGGTGAGGTCCCGGAAGCGCGCGTTGTCGGCCACGCCGGCGATCATGACCTCCGGCCCCGTTTCGTCCCCGACGCGGAAGCGCTGCCCCACCGCGTCCTCACCCGGCCAGAATCGCTCCGCCATGGCCTCGCTCACGATCACTACGGCCGGTGCATCGGCCACGTCCCGGTCGGCGAAGTCACGGCCGCTGCGCAGCCGGATGCCGAGGTTGGCGAAAAAGCCCGGTGTCACCGAGTGCCGGAAGGCCCGGATGGTGCGTCCACCCTCCCGTCCGGGAATCGTGATGCTGCCCGCCGTGATGCCGCCGGCCATCGGGATATCGGAGCTGACCGAGGCCGAGGCCACGCCGGGCAACGCGCGCAGGCGCTCGGCGAGCGACGTGGCGAAGCGCACGCGCGCCTCGATGGTGTAGCGCTCGCGGGGGAGCGACAGCCGCCCGATCGTCACGCCGGCCGCCGTGAATCCCGGTGGCACGTCGAGCTGCGCCCGCAGGCTCCGCAGCATCAGCGCCGTTCCCGTGAGCAGCACAAGCGCCGCGGCCACCTGGGTCACCACGAGGAGCTGCTGCGTCCCGGGCTTCCGGATGCGCCCCAGTCCCGAGGCCGCCGACCGCGCGCCGCTCTTGAGTGCCGCGGCGATGTCCGCGCGCGCGCCACGCAGCGCCGGCACCAGCGCCGAGAACATCCCGGCCACGAGCGAGACGCCTAACGCAAACGCGAGGGCCCGCGGGTCGAGCGCGGGATCGACCCAGGGCGGCAGCAGGCCGTCCGGCAGCGCCGGGAGGGCGGCTTGCAGCATCCAGGCGGCGAGGATCGCGCCGGCCACGCCGCCGGCCAGCCCCGTGACCACCCCATCCGCGAGGAGCAGCCTGACGAGCCGTCCGCGGCCCGCGCCCAGGGCCAGTCGTAACGCCATCTCCCGGCTCCGCGACGTCGTGCGCACGAGCTGCAGCCCGGCCACGTTCGCGCAGGCCACCAGGAGCAGCATGAGCACGGCCCCGAAGACCATCGTGAGCAGCGAACGCGTCTGGCCGAGATAGTTCTGCCGGAGCGCGTAGATCTGCACGCCGCGGTCCGTGTTCGTGGCGGGATGCAGCGCGGCGAGTCGCGCTCCCACCGCGTCGAGATCGCGCTGGGCCGTCGCGGAATCGACCCCGGGCCTGAGCCGACCCAGCGCCATCAGCCACCGCGAACTGCGAGTGGAATAGAGCCCGCTCCCTACGTACACACTCTGCGACATCGACGGCACCCAGACGTGCGTGTCGAACGAGAGGCCGTGGAATCCCTCGGACATCACCCCCACGACGGTGAACGGCCGGTCGTTCAGCACGAGCGTACGTCCAATCGCCGAGGGATCACCGTTGAAGCGACGCTGCCAGAGATCCTGGCTGATGACGACGACCGGCGCGGCGTCGGGGACGCGGTCCTCTTCCGGGAGGAAGGTACGGCCCAGCGCCGCCGTGGCACCCAGGAGCGGGAAGTACGAAGCGGAGACAAGCTCCGCGTCGACGCGCTCCACGCCGTTGAGCGCACGCAGGTTGAGCGACAGCTCGTCGTAGACGGAGAGATCGGTCAGGGTCGAGTTCATCGCGCGCCAGTCGAGTGCCTCGACCAGCGAGGATCCGCGCGGACTCCGCTCGGGCCCCGCCACTCCCCAGATCGCGACCAGCTGGTCGGGTTCATCGAACGGGAGCCGCCGCAGGAGCGCGGCGTCGACCAGGCTGAACATGGCCGTGCTCGCGCCGATTCCGAGCCCCAGCGTGGCGACGAGAGCGGTGGAGTAACCGGGGCGGGAAACGAAACCGCGCAGCGCGAGGCGGAAGTCCTGAATCACTGGGCTCATTCCCTGTTCTCCGAAGAGGACCATAGGAGGGTCGCCGTTCGGAGAGCACCTGTCGTGCCACTCACCGTCATCCCTGCAAGCGGTTGTGACACAATGCATTGCAACCCATCGCGGGTTGCGGATGTTCGCGGCGCCTTGTTCGCCTCCGAAACCGTGCATCCCGAAATCGGACGCTGGTCCCGGAGCTACGGAGTCGCTCGGCAGACCTCCAGCCAGGCCTCACCGTACCGGGTCGCCTTGGCCGGCCCGATCCCGTAGATGCCCTGGAGCTGGCCCATGGAGCGCGGGCAGACCTCCGCCAGCTCCCGCAGGGTCCGGTCGCTCGCGACGACGTAGGGCGGGACACGCTCACTGCGCGCCAACGCGAGCCGCCGCGCGCGCAGGGCCTCGAAGAGCGCTCGCGCCGTCGGACCCAGCTCAGGCTCCGCGCCGCGTAGCGGCGTGGCGCGCGCGCCGGCCGATCGCGTTCGCGTGCGCCGCGACTGCTCCGGCGGCAGCAGAAAACGCACGGGTCCCTGGCCGAACAACACGGTCCTGCCTGCGGGCGTGAGCAGCACGACGGGGCGATCCCCGGTGGTGAAGTCGACCCAACCGGCCGTGACGCAGCGTCTCAGCAGCGATAGGAGCCACTCCTCGCTCCTGCCAGCGAGGGCACCGAAGGTCTTCGTGCTCTGGAGGCCGGAGCGCTGGAGCCGGGGATCGGGCACGCCCCCCAGGAGCCGGACGGCCGCCTGCAGGCCGAACTTCCGGTGCATCCGCGCCACCGCGCTCAGCGCCTTGCGCACGACGGTCGCGGTCTCGGCGGCGTCGGCCTCGTCCGGCTCGTCGAGCGCGGTGCAGTTGTCGCACCGCCCGCATCCCGCCAGCGTCTCGGCCTCGTCGCCGAAGTACCGCAGGATGGCGTCGTGGCGGCAGGTGCCGCCCTCGGCCCAGCGCATCAGCTCGAGGAAGAGCGACCACTTGTGCTGTACACGCGCCGGGTCGGGGGCGACGCCATGATCGTTAGGCGCTACGAGCAGCCGCCGGCGCAGCGGGAGATCGCTCGGGCTCGTGCACAGCACGCCCAGAGCCGGCGCGCCGTCGCGTCCCGCCCGCCCCACCTCCTGATAGTAGGCCTCGATCGAACCCGGCGCCGCCAGATGGATGACGGCCCGCACGTCGGGGCGGTCGATCCCCATCCCGAAGGCGTTCGTCGCCACGATCACGTCGAGCGAGCCGTCCTGGAAGCTGCGTTGCGTGCGGTCGCGTCGAGCACCGCTGAGTCCCGCGTGGTACGCCGCGCACCGCCACCCGGCCGCCGCGAGCCGGTCCGCCTCCTCCTCGGACTGTCGGCGCGTGGGCGAGTAGACGATTGCCGTGCCCCGCGCCTCCCCCGGAGCGCCGATCGCTTCCCCCAGCGTGTCGTCGACGACGCGCTCGCACTCCGCCGCCGCGCGCACCTGCCGCACGCGCAGTCCCAGGTTCGGGCGGGCGAAGCCGCGAACGAGCTGCGGCGTGTCGTCCGGCAGATCCAGCCGCTCCAGGATCTCGTCGCGCACCACGGGTGTGGCGGTTGCCGTGCAGGCCAGCACGCGCGGCGGCCGCAGTTCCGCCAGCAGCTCACCGAGCTGCAGGTACTCCGGGCGGAAGTCGTGCCCCCATTCGGAGATGCAGTGCGCCTCGTCGATCGCCACGAGGGGAGGGGCGAGCTCGCGCGCCAGCCCGCGGAACCCGGGATACGCCAGGCGCTCCGGGGCCACGTACGCGATCGTGTACTCGCGGCGTCCGAGCGCGGCCATGCGGCGCCGCATCTCGTCTGCCGGGAGCGTTGCAGCCAGAAACGTCGCCGCCACGCCTCGCGCGGAGAGCGCGGCCACCTGGTCGTGCATGAGCGAGACGAGCGGCGAGACCACGAGCGTGGTCCCGCCGAGCATCACGGCCGGAAGCTGATAGATCAGGCTCTTCCCGCCTCCCGTGGGGGCCACGAGGAGGAGGCGGCGTTGATCCAGGAGAGTCTCGACGGCTTCGCGCTGGCCGGGGCGGAACTCGGAGTAGCCGAGCCGGGCCAGCGCCGCGTCGAGATCCCGGGGGGTTGTCGTTACCGCGTTCAGCACGTGTGCAAAATCGCCGCCCGCGCCAATGATCTGCAACCATTTCAGTGCCCCGCGCATCCTTCGAATGCATCGCGCCGAGCCTGAGCGCGTGGGAGGCCGGACGCCGTCCGCTCAGGGAAAGCGAACCTGGACGCGAGTCACAACGTGACGAACGACCGCAGGCGCGCGTGCGCGGCGTCAAGGCAGGGGAGCGCCCTCGGGCGCGAGGTTGCAGGCCCATGGCACCAACCTTCCTGGCTCTCGCGCGTCCCTCGAGGCGAATCCGGGTCGTCGCCCTGCTCGCGGGACTCGCGGCTTGCCGGGGCGACACCACCGGGCCGGCGGCCGGCGTCGACAACCGCGAGCCGCCGCCGCTGCTCCCTCGGACGGTCTTTCCCGCGGACAATCCCTGGAACCGGAACATCTCCGGGGAGCCCGTCGATCCCAACTCGGCGAATCTCATCGCGGCGTGTGGCGCCACGCGCAGCCTGCACCCCGACTTCGGCACGACCTGGGCCGGTGCGCCGTGGGGCATTCCGTACATCGTGGTGCGGGGCGATCAGCCACGCGTCCCCGTCTCGTTCCTTTACGCGGATGAGAGCGACCCGGGACCCTACCCGATTCCGCCCAGCGCCCCCATCGAGGGCGGGCCGGACGCCACCGGCGACCGCCACGTGATCGTGGTCGATCAGGACAGCTGGAAGCTGTACGAGCTGTTCGATGCGCGTCCGGTGAACGGCGGAGCGAGCTGGACCGCGGGGTCGGGCGCGATCTGGGATCTCGCCACGAATGCGCAGCGTCCGGCCGGATGGACCTCCGCCGATGCCGCGGGCCTTCCGATCTTCCCGGGCCTCGTGCGCTACGAGGAGGCCGTCGAAAAGGGCGTGATCGCGCACGCGCTGCGCTTCACCTGTCCCGTGACCCGCCGTGCGTACGTGGCACCCGCGAGCCACTGGGCGAGCAACCAGACGGATCCCAACCTCCCGCCCATGGGGATGCGAGTCCGTCTCAAGGCTTCGGTTGACCTCTCGGGCTTTCCACCCGAGGTGCAGGTGATCCTCACGGCGATGAAGACGTACGGGATGTTGCTCGCGGACAACGGCGGTGGCTTCTATGTGAGCGGCGCCCCAGATCCGCGCTGGAACGACGCCAACATCGACACGATGAAGCAGCTCAAGGGATCCGACTTCGAAGTCGTGCGCCTGGGAACGATCGTCACACCGTAGAACCGAATCTCGACACCTACTCTGTCCGCAGAGCCACGACCGGATCCACGCGAGCCGCGCGGCGCGCCGGAATCCAGCTCGCGGCCAGCGCGGCGAGGACGAGCACCACGGCCGCGCCGCCGAGCGCCAGAGGATCGGTCCCGGGCACACCGTAAAGCAGGCTCTCGAGCAGGCGTGCCACGGCCAGCGCCGCCACCAACCCCAGCGTCACGCCGATCCCCGCGAGCACCACACCCTGGCGGAGCACCAGGCGCTGGACCCGGACGCGGGGCGACCCGAGCGCGATCCGAATCCCGATCTCCCGCGTGCGCCGCGCCACGCCGTAGGCCGTCACGCCGTAGATACCCAGCACCGCGAGCAGCAGCGCGACGGCGCCAAGGCTCCCTGCGATAATCAGGGCGATCCTCTGCGGGAAAAGGCCGATCGCCGCGTGCGTCTCCATCGTCTGAGCACTCAGGATCGGCAGGGCGGGGTTCAGCTCCGCCACGAGGCGCCGGATCGGCGCGGCCAGCGCCGCGCCAGGGACGCCCCGCACGAGCAGGGACATCGCGTGGTGGTAGCGCTGGGTCAACGGCACGTAGACGAACCCGCGTTTCGGCTCGCCCAGCGAGCGGTACTTGGCGTCGCGGGCCACGCCGATCACCGTGACCGGGCGCTCGTCGTTGATGAACGTCTTCCCCACGGGATCCTCGCCGGGCCAGATGCGCTCCGCGAGCGTCTGGTTGATGATCGCGACGTCCGTGGCGCCTGCGCGATCCGCGTCGTTGAAGACGCGGCCGCTCACGAGCGGAATGCGCATCACGTCGAAGTATCCCGGCGTCACGATGTTCCAGTCGGCGATCCATCCCCGTTCTGGATCCGGCGCGGGACGCCCTGGAACCTCGATGCTGCCGAGGCCGAACCCTCCGCCGTCGAGGGGAAGCATGCGGCTCATCGCGACCCCTTCGGCGCCCGGGATCATGGCCGCACGCTCGAGCAGCGTGGCGGCGAAGCGCTGCGCCGCTTCCTCATCCTGATTCGCGAGGTTGAAGTCCAGCGTGGCGATCTGCACGCCGCGCGGATCGAACCCCGGATCGATCGCGCGCGCCTGCACGAGTGCGCGCGAGAAGAGCGCGGCGATCACCACGAGCAGCGTGGAGAAGGCCATCTGGGCGACGAGCAGGCCGCTCCGCAGCCGCTGCCGCGTGCCGCCGCCCGCACCGCTCGCGTCGCCGCGAAGCTCTGGCGCGAGTGCGGGGCGCGTGCTCTGCAGCGCGGGGGCCAGACCGGCGAGCAGGCCCGCCACCAGGGACACGGCGATCGCGAACGTGAGCACGCGCCAGTCGATCTGCGGCTCGATCCCGAGTTGCACGGGGAGTCGGGGCACGAGTGCGATGAGTCCCGTCACCAGCCAGCGGGCGAGCACCGCACCGGCCGCGCCGGCGATGAGAAAGAGGAGCGTGCTCTCGGTGAGGAGCTGCTGCAGGAGGCGCCGTCGCGAGGCCCCGATCGCGAGCCGCACGGCGATCTCGCGCCGCCGTGCCGCGGCCCGTGCCAGCAGCATCCCGGCCACGTTCGTTGCGGCGACCAGCAGCACGAGTCCCGCGAGAGCGAACAGGAAGGCCATGAAGGCATTCACGATGCCCTGGAAGTCCCCGGGGAACAGCGTTGCCGGTGCGAGCCGCACGCCCTGTCCACGGTTCACCTCCGCGAAACTCTGCTCGAGCTGGTTCGCGATGGCGCTCAGGTCGGCCTGCGCCTGGGTGAGACCGACCTCGGGCGCGAGCCGGCCGATCGCCATGAGCCATACGCTCGCGCGGCTCGTGAGAACATCGTCCGGCAGGCCGAGCAGCGGCGCGGACATGACCGGGGCCCAGACATCCGGGGCGAGCACCATGGGGCCGTGGAATCCTTCGGCGGCCACACCAACGACGGTGAACGGTGACCCATTGAGCACCAGGCCGCGTCCGACGATCGCCGAGTCGCCGTTGAAGCGCTCGCGCCAGAAGGCGTGGTTCAACACGACGACGGGATGCGATCGCGGCGTGCGGTCTTCCTCGGGGAGGAAGAAGCGGCCCAGCGCCGGCCGCGCCTGCAGGACCTCGAAGAAGTTGCCGCTGACGATGGAACCCTGGAGCGCCTCGCCGCCGTCGGGTCCCGCGAGGCTCACGGCGCGGGTCTCGAACTGCAGCGCGGCGAGGCCCGAAAGGGTGCGGTTGCGATCACGGTAGTCGACAAAGTTCGGCCAGGACATGTTGTCGAAGCCGTTCCCGTTCTGCGTTCGTCCCACGTTCACGAGCCGCTCGGGCGCGCCGATGCCGGGCGGTGTCGAGAGCAGGAGCGTGTCGACGAGCGAGAAGATCGCGGTGGTGGCGCCGATGCCGATCGCGAGCGAGAGGATCGCGGTGAGCGTGAAGACGGGGCCGCGGACGAAGCCGCGCAGGGCGTGGCGGGCGTCGTGCAGGAAGCTGTCGAGCATATCGATTCTCTCACGGTCGGGAGATGCGGCCCCGCGGAGGGTGCCGGGTCATCACCGTACGAGGTGCTACGAGCGGGAGTGTCAGCCGGGTCTCGCTCTTACGTCGAGGTTCCGGCCGCCGTACGTTGTGATCGGCTGTCGGGGAGATCGACGGACCGCGGGAGGCCGAGCCGTGCTCTTCAGCGATCGCAGTCTCTGGACCATGTTCCACGGGATCGTCCTGAGCGGGGCCGCCCTGGCCGCGCTCGTGGCGGCGCTCTTCTTCGTGCTGGCGACGCGGCCGGCCGGCGCGGCACCAGTCCCGCTCACCCCGCGCCAGGCGCGCTGGCTCTCGGGGGCGACGATCCTGGCCGCCGTCACGCTGTGGCTCGTCGTCATCGTGGGTACATACGTGGTCTTCCCGCTCTACCGCGTCCCGCCCCCCGAGGGCGCGACCGATCTCGCGCTGTATCCTCGCGCGATGCTCCTCGCGGATCCCGCCACGGCATGGCTTCACTCGTTCGCGATGGAGATCAAGGAGCACGTGCCCTTCATCGCCGCGATCCTCGCGACGGGAGTGGCCGCAGTGGGAGCGCGGAACCCCGCGACACTCGTGAACGACCCCCGGATCCGCGCGATGGGCATCACGCTGCTCACGATCTGCCTCGGCCTCGTGTCCGCGGCGGGTCTGCTCGGCACATTCATCAACAAGGTCGCCCCGCTGCAATAGCGACGGGGGACGCAACCGGATCCGGAACATGAGCACCGGCACAGCACCCGACGCCTCCACACCGCGCGCGAGCCCAGGCACGGCGAGCGGCGCCGCGATGGCCGCCTTCCTCGCGGCGGGAGCTGGTGCGTTCGCGGTCGGGTTCTGGGTGATCCTGAGCGAGGCCGGCGTCTTTGCCGCGCCCACGCTCTACGGGCCGGCGGGGGGCGTCTCGGGGCGCACGACGTTCGGCGTGCTCACGTGGCTGATCGTCTGGGCCGTGCTGCACGCGCGATGGAAGAGCCGCGAGGTGAACGCGCGTTCGGTGTCCAGCGCGACCCTCGTCCTGATCGTGCTGGGCCTGTTGTTCACCTTCCCGCCGGTGTGGGCGATCTTCGGATAGCCGTCCGGAGGGAGACCCCCGCCTTCTGGTAGACGTCGGCAGCGATGGCAGGCCCGGACCGCGCGCCGGGCGCGGACCGCGATCAGCGCGCGCCGATCTTCTTTCCCGCGAACGTCCTCGCGAAAACGTTGGGCGGGTTGCTCCCCGTCGCCATCTCGAAGGCCTTCCGGTAGATCTCCGTCGCCTTCTCCTGCTGCCCCATCTTCTCGTACGTCATCGCCAGCAGGCAGTGCATGAACGGATCGTTCTCCATGAGCTCCGTCGTGACGCGCGTGAGTTCCTTCTCCGCCGTGGGAAGATCGTTCGTGAAGAGCGCGACGTATCCCACGAGGTAGGGATACCAGCGCTCCTGGTCCTCGGCCATCTGTGGATCGCTGTCCAGGATGCGTCGTGCCTCGGCCACGTGCCGGAGCGCCGCCTCGCGGTTGCCGCGGCGGGCTTCCACCCGCGCCAGGGCGTGCGCCAGCCGATAGTCCCACAGGCTCCTTGGATGCGTACGCGGCTCGGGCTCACGGTTCCCGAGGTCGCTCCCACGCCGGTACATCCGCTCGGCGACGTCGACCTCGCCCGCCTCGAGGCAGACGCGCGCCGCCTCATTGGCCATCTCTCCCTGCTGGTAGTGCGCGTTCTGCGGCTCGGCCTGCTCGCGCGTGACCCAGTAGGCGATCACCAGCTCCTCGTACTCGACCACCTTGCTGCACTCGTTCGTGTAGCCATGCGACATGGCCATGCGACGCTGCACCTGGGCTCTGGCGAGTGGATCGGGCGCGGTCTCGATCAGCCGCTGGAAGACGGCGCGGGCTTCGGCGTGCTTCCCCTCGGTATCGAGGCGCTGCGCCATGCGCATGCTGTCGGCTCTCGGGGTGCTGGCGCCACGGCCACCACCGCGCTGCGCCGCGGCCCCGGACGGCAGCGTGATCAGTGCGGCCGCCAGCACGAGGAGCGGGGACCAGAGGCGAAGGGGTCGATTCGTCATCAGTCGGTACCTGCGGGACAGCGTAGTCTGGTGGAGGCAGCCCCGGCCGGTCGGCCGCGCCCGTGGTGAGCCCTACCGAGGTAACGTCCGCGCCGGCCCTCCCGCTGACGCCGGGCGCCCCGGCGACTGCGAGTGGTGCCGATCCGCCCGGCGCAAGGGCGGATTCCGGGCGAAAATGAGGCGCACCGCGAGGTCTCCCGGGACTATCTTTCGTGGACGCCCCCTGCCCGCGGGCGGGGCCTGCAGAGCATCAGCCCAGGAGTGCACCGATGTCCGCCACGCTACCCCTCGCACGCGCCGCGTTCCTCAGCGCGGTGAGCCGGGACACGATTCAAACCGAACGGACCCGCTTGTTGGCCGTCCTGGATGCGATGATTGCGTGGAGCGATGCCCATCCCGGGCTCGTCCGTTTCCGTGCGGACCCCAACGAGAAGGGCGTTGTCCGGTTCGAATGCGCGGACTCGAAGGCCATCTTCTGGGCCGCGACGCCCCGGCGCCACGATGCTCCGGTCCTCGAGCTCCTGCCGGGAGCGTCCCGCTTCCTGACGGACGAAGAGCGCGCGAGCGCCATGAGCACGCTCAATGCGCACACGCGGGAAGATCTGGATCCCGCGGGACGGCTACACATCAGCTTCGGCGCGCTCAAGAACGCCGCGGCGCAGGCGGCGATCTTCGAGCTGATGGACGGGCTGCTCGCGAAGACGCAGCTCACGAACGGCGGAGCCGTGAAGGTCTCGTAAAGGCGCCGCGGCCGGCAGCCGTGACGGCGTCACTCCTGCCGGAGCGCCTCCACGGGGTCCACGCGTGAGGCGCGCAGAGCGGGGATCAGCACCGATCCCCCCGCCACCACGAGCAGCAGCACCGGGATCGTCGTGAAGGTGAGCGCGTCGATGGGAGCGACCCCGTAGAGCAGGTTCCGGAGATACTGCGTGAGCAGCGCGGCCGCGCCAACGCCCAGCGCAATCCCCGCGACGGCCGGAACGAGCCCCTGTCTGATCACGAGCGCGCGCACCGAGCCGAGGCCGGCGCCCAGCGCGAGCCGGATGCCGATCTCGCGGGTGCGCTGGCTCACCGAGTAGGACATCACGCCGAAGATGCCGACCGCCGCCAGCACCAGGGCCAGGCCCGCAAAGCCGGTCATCACGCCTGTCGTGAAGCGCTGCTCACGCGTGGCGGCGGCGAGCACGTCTTCGAGCGTGGCGATCTGTGTGAGTGGAAGGTCCGGATCCAGACGGCGGACCGCCTGCTCGATGGGGCGGAGCAGCGCGCGGGGATCGCCCGTCGCCCGCACCGCGAGCGTCATCGCGCGGCGCGAGGTGCCGCCGGCGGAGTTGTGCCACTGGTTGTGCGGGGCGAAGAAGGCGCGCTTGACCGGGCGCGTGATGCCGTTGTGGTGCACGTCGCCGACCACACCCACGACCGTGCGCCAGGGCGACTGCTGGCCGAAGAAGCGGACCCGCTGTCCGACGGGATCCTCGCCGGGGAAGTACTCGCGGGCGAGGGTCTCATTGATCAGGATGACCTGGTTCCCATCCGGCGTATCCTCGGGCCCGAACAGCCGGCCCCGGACGAGCGGCGTACGCATGGCCTCGAAGTACCCGGGCGTGGCCGCCTGCCAGTCGGCCGAGCGCCCGGGCTCGTTGGGTGGGAGGGGCCGTCCTTCGATCTCGAAGAACGCATCCCCGATCTCGCTGGCGAGCGGGAGCAGCCGCACGAAGCCCGCGTCTGTCACGCCGGGCAGCTGCCGCACCGCGTTGCCAAGCTGCTCGTAGAAGCTCACGACGTGCGCCGCCGTCGGGTGCCGGCTGGCCGGGAGGGAGAGACGCAGCGTGAGCACGTTCCGCGCGTCGAAGCCCGGCGAGATCGCCTGCAGATTGCGGAAGCTCCGGATGGTGAGTCCCGCGCCGATCACGAGCAGCACCGCGAGCGCCATCTCCGCGACGACGAGGAGGGTGCGCCCGCGCCGGCGCGCCACGCTGCCGCTCTGCCCGCGCGAGCCCTCGCGCAGGGCGCCCGCCAGGTCCACGCGCCCGATACGTCCGGCGGAAACGAGACCCAGGAGCACACCGGTCGCGACCGAGAGCAGAAGGGCGAAGCCGGCCACCCACGCGTCGACCGCCAGCTCGTCCAGCCGCGGGATGGTCGTCGGAGCGCGAGCCACGAGCACCCTGAGCCCGGCCCACGCGAACGCGAGCCCCAGCACGCCGCCCGCCATGCCCAGCAGCACACTCTCCGTGACCGCGAGCCGGAGGATGTTCCACCGGTCGGCGCCTAACGCGGCGCGCACGGCCACTTCGCGGCTCCGGTTGTCGGCTCGCGTGAGCAGCAGATTGGCCACGTTCGCGCACGTCAGGAGCAGGAGCAGCCCGACCGCCGCGGCCAGGACCTTGAGCGCCAGTTGTACGCCGCCGCTCACCTCCTCGATCAGCGGAACCGAGAACGCCGTGAAGCGCATCGACTCGGGGTAGAGCCCTTCCTCGGTCCAGCGGCGCGTGAGGTTCCGCAGCTCGTTCGTCACGAGCGCGACTTCTACCCCCGGGCGCAGGCGCGCGATCGCGTAATAGCCATGGTTGCCGCGATTCGGCGCGCTCCGGTTCAGCGCCACGGGCTGTACCACCTGCGCGACCGAGCGGCTCTGGAACTCGATCGGGAAGCGGAACGCAGGCGGCAGAATCCCCACGACCTGTACCGGACTCCCGTCGATCTCGATCGTGCGGCCCACGAGCGAGGCGTCGCCCCCGTACCGCCGCTGCCAGAGGTCGTACCCGAGCATCGCGACGGCCGGTCCGCCGGGCACGTCTTCCTCCGCCGTGAACGTGCGGCCGTGCAGCGGTGCCATCCCCAGGACCGGAAGCAGATTCGCGGTCATGGCGACGGCGTTCACGCTCTCCGGCGCGTCGCCACCGCCGGTGATCGCCACCTCGCCCGTCGTGGTCCAGAGCCCCACGTCCTCGAACTGCCGGTCCATGGCCCGGTAGTCGAGGTACTCCGCGGCCGAGAGCCAGGTCTTGTCGAAGTTCGTCCAGCGGCTCCAGATCATCGCGAGCCGCTCCGGCTCGCGATACGGCAGCGGCTTCAGCAGCACCGCGTTGATCACGCTGAAGATCGCGCTGTTCGCGCCGATGCCGAGGGCAAGCGTGAGAATGACCACCACGCAGAACGCGGGACGGCGGGCGAGCGAGCGAACGGCGAGGCGAAGGTCGCGACTCAGTTCCGGCACTGATCGGCTCCGGCAGTGATCAAACGGGTCGGACAGTCCGTGGTCCCCGAGGGTTGTAATTCGCCCAGCGGACAGATGGAGGCGCAACACCTGAACGACCACCTACCGACCAGGCGGCCTCAAGCCCGCACCGGAGCGATCCGCAGCATCCCCCCCGAGTGCCGAATGATCCGCGTGCTCCACGTCCCGCGATCTCCTACCGACTCACTCCCTCGACGCCCAGCGCGCGAGCGAGCCTGTTGACCGAATCCAGTACCTTCGCCGATGCCTCGCCTCGCTGCCGCAGTCGCAGCGCTTCGGACAGCTCTGCGCCGGCGAAGAGGTAGGCGTACGGCACGTTGAGCGACGGGCGGTCAACCCAGCGTCCGAGATCGACGATGGCCTCGAGACCCTGGAAGACATCGTCCCAGAGCGCAAGCGACCGGTCCAGGTCGAACCACCCGCCACCCGGCAGGAGGACGGCATCACCGGACGAGGACGGCGCCGCCGGGACGAGCTTCCGCGCGAGGCCCTGGCTCACGAGATGTTCGCCGAGTCCCAGCCGGTACGCGTAGTCGGCCGTGGTCCGGCTGAAGTAGACTGGCCGCTCGGGCCAGGTGTCTGCGATCGCGCGCAGCACGACGATGTCCGATCGCTGCAGAAAGCCGCCGCCGCGGCCGTCCGGCGGCAGGTCGGCCGGCTCGATCGTCGCGGCGAGACCGGCCTTGGAGAATCGGACGGGCTCCCGAAGCACGACCACTTCCGGCAGGGAATCGGCTTGCGCGATCGTCAGGTCGACCGGGGGACCATGCGGCTTCGGCCAGGCGCGATCCCGATAGACGGCCGGCCCCCGCGCGGCGTCGTACTCGTACACGGGCCGTCGAATGATGGACCGCACGAACCAGTCGGTGTTGAGCAGCGACAGCACCGCGACCGTCACGTCGCGCCGGACACCTTCGACCTCCTGGGCGTACCAGAGTGGAAAGGTGTCGTTGTCACCGTAGGTCACGAGCAGGCCGTACGGCTCGACCGAGTTGAGCAGGTCGCGCGCGAAGGCGATGGTGGTGCGGTCGCCGCGCCGCGACGCCACCGGCCAGTTCGCCACGAGGGGAACGAACGCGAGCGCGAGCACCGGCGCGGCGAGCGTCAGGCCGCGCGGCCAGGCCAGCCGACTCGTCAGGCGCTCCCGGCCGAGGAAGGACGCCAGGGCTTCCCAGGTGAGCACGAGTCCCATCGCCGCCCACACGCCCCATGCCGAAAAGCTCCAGAGATAGAAGTAGTCGCGATCGCGCACCTCGCGGGCCACGGCGTCACCGAGCTGCGGGGCCTGCGAGGCGCCGTACCTGAAATTCAGGTACCAGATCAGGACCACCGTCACGGTGCACAGCAACGTCGCGAAGTACCAGAAGCTCCGGCGCGCCGCTCGCCAGTGCGCCCAGCCACCGAGGCATCCCAGCACGAGCAGGACACCGGCCAGCGCGGACTGCAGCCGCTGATGCCCGCCGCCGACGTCGCGCAGCCACTGCCACTTGAAATACAACCACCACATTCCCACCTGCGCGGTGAACGGCGCCTGCCGCGCGCTGAGGCGCGCCTCGCCGGGATCGAGCGGCCCCAGCCGAAGCCCCGCCGTGACCGGGTACTGCTCGCGGTTCAGGTTGAAGCGGAAGGCGTCCCAGGTGCCCCGCGAGAACGTGCAGGAGAATCGGAGTCCCTCGCGGCAGGCCGTCGGTTCCCCCTCGTTGATCGGCGGCGCGTGCGCGGCGCGGATCGGCTGCGTGGCGAACGGCGATGAGCCGAGCAGGAGCAGGCCGCTGCCGGCCAGCAGCACCCGGAGGCGCACCAGCGTGCGAGGGCGGTGCAGCAGCACCGCGAGTGCCACCGCGGGCAGCGGCAACAGTCCCGCGATGTGGTTGGCGTATCCCAGGCCGCAGAGATACGCGATCATGAGCAGCAGACGATCGCCACGCACCGGATCCGTTTCGTCGCACCAGCGGATCGCGAGCCATGAGACGATCGCCAGGCCCAGCAGCGAGACGGTGTACACCTTCTCGTTGACCACCGACTGATTCCAGACCGTGAACGCCGTGGCGCCGAGCAGCGCCGCGATCGTCGCGGTGAGCCGCCGCTGCCACCGGGCGGCCAGCCAACCCACCGTGGCTCGTTCGGTGACGAGGAACCAGATCCCCGCGGCTGCCGCGCTCGAAAGCGCGGCGAGGATGTTGATGCGCACCGCCACGCCCCCCGGCAGTGGCAGCAGGGAGAAGACGCGGCCGATGAGCACGAACAAGGGGTTCCCCGGTGGATGCGGCAGGCCGACCGTGTAGGCAGCCGCGATGTACTCGCTGGCATCCCAGAACGCCGTGGACGGCGCGAGTGTCGTCAGATAGAGCAGGAACACCCCGACGGCGACGACCGCGGCGCCACGATACGACGGGCGATACCCGCTGTCGGGACCGCGATCGGATGGTCGACTCGACGGGGCACCCCACCAGATGGCCGCCGGAATCAGCACACCGTACGCGACGACGAGCAGCACAGGACCGAGGCTGATCCCGCCTCGAACGAGGTCGATGTAACCGCCAGACAGCACGACCGCGGCCGCGGCAATCAGTGACCTATGAGAAATTTTTGGCACCTTGCTTCGCATGACGAACGCTCCAATGCGGGAGGTGAAACGCCCTGGCGCCTCAGCGAGGCTCGGCCTGCAGCGCGGGGAGCGTGTTCAGCAGGAAGGGAAGCGGCCGCCCACCAGGCGCGCGGTCGAGTGCGAGCCGCGCCCAGGCCCGCACGCGCGGATTCGGATCGAATCGAGAGGCCGCGCGTGCGACCTCGATCGAATCCGGCCGTTGCGCGAGCCCCACCACGGCGTACGCGCGCGCGTCCCAGGTTCCGTCGCGCAGGAGCGCGGTGAGCACGTCACGCGAAGGCGCCAGGCGCGCGGCCCCCGCGGGGACTGCGACCACCAGGGCGAGCAGCACCGCCGCCGACCGGGCCAGGCGGCCGGGCGAACGGCGATCGCGGCGCACGTCGACGATCGCGGCGAGCCGCCCGGGCAGGCCGACCCGTCGCACGAGTGCGACCGGTGCAGGGCGCCACGGCGCCCCGCTGGCCGAGTCGGCGGCGAGCATCAGGAGCTCGGCGTAATCGCTCGCACGGATGCCGTTCGCAAGCACGCGGTCGTCGGCGGCGAGCTCGGACTCGGACCGGAGGCGGCGCGCCAGCCACCAGACGCCCGGATGAAACCAGAAGAGGGCGCCGAGCAGCCTGACGAGGAATGCGAAGAGGGCATCGCCCGAGCGCACGTGCGCGAGCTCATGCAGCAGGACGGCGCGGCACCGCGTGCGGCTCCACTGCTCCGCCCCGCGCGGGAGACCGATCACGGGGTGCGTGACGCCCCAGGTCATCGGAACCCTGAGCTCGCTCGTGACGAGCAGCCGGACCGGCCGCCCGATACCGAGCGCGCAGCGCGCTTCCCGCAGCGCACCGTCCCACGTGGCATCGCGCATCGGTCGCGCGCGCCGCGCGACCGCGCGCAGCGCCACGCCCGCACCGACGGCGCGCAACACGAGCGCGAGGACACCCGACACGTACAGCAGCACGAGCCACCGGACGATGACGACGCCGCTCGCGCCTGGGGTCACATCCGCCGGCGCGCCGCTCGTCCGGGCTCCGGCGGACTCCGCGAGTGCCACCTGCAGTCTGCCGAGCCTGACGAGGGGATCGGCGAGGCCCGCGGGCAGCGTCCCCGTCCACAGTTCGATGGGGAGCAGATGACCGAGGCAAACCGCGAGCAGGGCCACGACCGCCGAACGCCAGACGAGGACCCGGGTCCCAGCCGGCGCGCGCCGGAGGGCGAGGGCCACGAGTCCGGCCAGCAGCAGGAGCGCCGTCAGGATGAGGAGCAGCGCGTACACCTGCGCGGTCACCCGGGCGCTGGCCGCGGGGCCGGGGAGCCAGCTCGGGAGTGCGAGCGGCGTGACCGGAATGCTCATCGTCCCTCGCGCCGCAGGCGCTTGATCACCGCGTCGATCTCCTTGCGCTCGCCCGGCGAGAGTCGCCGCTCGGACTCGTCGAGGAGCGCGGCCACCGCCGCCGCGCGCGATCCGCCGAAGAACGTGCCGATCATGTGCCGGAGCGCCGAGGTCTTGGCGACCTCGGGCGGCGTCGTGGGATAATAGACGTGCCGGACGCCGTCCTTGTCGTGTCGCAGGTGTCCCTTCTGCTCGAGAATGCGCAGCAGCGTCCGCACCGCGGCGCTGCTCGGCGGGCTGGGGATCTCCGCATGGATCTCGGTGGCGGTCGCGCGCCCGTGGCGGAAGACCACATCCATGATCTGCCGCTCACGCCGGCTGAGCGGCGGCGGGAACGTACCACGCGCCTTGCTTGCCATGGACACCCAGGGGATCGAGGGACCCGAAGTGATAATATTTTGTCACCTGCGGCCTGCTGTCAAGCGTCGTGGCCGTG
>DATIGO010000266.1:0-5769 GCA_035454665.1 Gemmatimonadaceae bacterium
CGAGATGATCACGTCCGCGCGCCCGTCGGCCGGCACGAGGCTGAGCGCCGTCACGGCACCGGCCGTGGCCGCACGCGCCGCGGGCGCGGACGGCGTATCGATGTGCGCGGCGCGTCCGTGACCGGCGCCGGGACCCAGCGCGGCGGCCGTCAACGCAGCCAGCGTACAGATTCGCCTCATTGCTTCTTCTCCTTGTTGGGATCGTCGCTCAACTCCAGGGTCTCCTGGCGGCTGAACCCGAATTCCTCGATGGTGAACGTGACCGACTTCCGGTCGATGCGCGCGACCCGCATGCGGCCTAAGGACGTGCCGACGCGGACGCGGTACTGTTCCTGCGTGCCGAGGTCGCGGAGGACGGCCACGGACGAGCGGCCGCTCTCGTCGAACACGATGCCCGTGACCCGGAGCTCGGTGATGAGCGGGCGCAAATCGCCGTTCTCCATGAGCGACACGAACGGATCGCGCCGTCCCGCGCGCTCATAGCGGTAGATCTCGCGTTCGAAGGCGGCCGCGCTGGTCTCGGCACGGCCGGCCGCGCTCTGCGTGGCCGGCCGTGCCGCACCGGCCTGCGAGTCATCGCCCTGCGGACGCCCTTGCGAACCGCTCGGCGTGCTGCCGCCCTGCCGGGCCGCGGCCGCGGAATCGGCCGCGGGACTGGTCATCGCCCGGGTGTGCGCGTTGGTGGCCTCCACGGCGCGCGTGGCCGCCTGCTTCGACTTGGTGATCGGGGGCAGCGATTGCGCCGCCAGCGCGGGCACCGCACCCATCATCCCGGCGACGAGAATCCACCCGACCGCGAGGCGTGGGGTCTTCATGACTTGCCTCCCGGCGCCGGAGGCGCCGTTCTGATCACGTAGGTCTGGATCTCGAACTTGGAGTCGATCGCCGCCGTGCCGGGGGGCGCCCGTTTCACGGCCATGATGTTCCGGTTCGTGTTGGGCGCCAGCGTGAGGTTGATCGGCGCCACGATGCGGGTGAGGGATCCGACGTTGGTCAGGAACTCGCCCAGGGCGTGGAATCCACCGGTGACGACGAGCTTGTAGCGATAGGTGTCGAAGAGCTGGCCCTCGATCACGGGCTGTGGCTCGACGGCTGAGAGGTCGAGCCCTTCGCGGCGCGCGGCCGTCGACACCTGCTCGAGGAGCGCCGGGAGCTCGTTGCTCACGGGGACGAGGAGGCGCATCACTTCGAGATCCTTGGCGAGGCGCTCGGCCTCGGCCGTGAGCTCCGCGACCGTGCCGCGCGCCAGGTCGACGCGGGCGCTGTCGTTCCGGATCTCGAGCGTATCGACGCGATGCTCGAGGGTGGTCAGCGTGGCGTTCTTGGGTGACCAGACCCAGTTCCAGTAGGACGCGGCGAGCGCCACGGCCAGGATGCACACCAGGACCATGGACTGGTCACGCTGATTCTGCGGCAGGAGAGCCATGGGTTACCTCACCGAGAGCGAAACGGGAGCCGTCGAGATCACGGACTTGTCCGGACGCTCGTACTGCGCGTCGAATTGGAACAGGGTCACTTCCTTTCCGTCCTGCATCGCCAGTTCGGTCCGGGCGAGCTGGACGTTCTTGATGAACGGTGAGGCCTCGAGGATCCGGAGGAACCGGGTCAGAGCCTGCATGTCCACGGTGTTGCCGACGACGCGGAACTTGAGGGGATCGGGCATGGGCGCCGGATCCTGCTTCGGCATGGTGTCGTTGGCGACGATCGGCGGCGGAAGCTGCGGATCGGTGACCGCGAGCGACTGGAGCCAGGTGTAGGGCGGGAGCGCGCGGCTCACCTCATCCATGATGTGCGCCCAGACGAAGCGCTCCTCGTCGATGGAGCGGATGACGCGGAGCTGGCGCAGCACGGAGTCGCGCTTGGCCTCGGCCTTGCGGCGTTCCCGGAGAACGGTCGCGAATCGCGTGGAGTCGGCCACCGCCTGCTCCTCGCGGGCGGCGAGCTCGCTCGCGCGTGCCGTCTGGGTGACGTGCAGGCCGCCGATCGCCGCGGCCGCGAGCGCGACGCCGGCGACCGCCGACAGCATGTACGGGTCCCGGATCCGGGCCCGGACGTCGCCGGCCATGGCTCCCAGCGAGAGACCGGCGCTGCGACCCTTCGACTTCTTGGTCGCGCCCGGCAGCAGGTTGATTTCGATCATCGTTATGCGCTCGGCGGGATGGTCACGCGGCCTTGCGGAGGGCGAGGCCGATGGGGAGCATGAGGAGCGGCGCGACCTCGTCGGTCACCAGACCATCGAGGGCGCCCGCGGCGACGCGGACGTTGGCGAGCGGGTTCGCCAGTTGCACCGGGAGCCGCAGGCGCCGGCCCAGCGCTTCGGCCAGGCCCGGGACGCGGGCACCGCCGCCGCACAGGAACACGGAGCGCATCTGGCCGCCGCTGCGCGACGAGGACGCCAGGAAGGCCGCCGCCCGCTCCACGCCCACCGCGATCTCCTCGCCGCGACCTTCGATCACGGCGTCCAGGTGCGGCGAGCGATCGTAACCCTGCAGGAGCGACTCCGATTCGTCGGTGCCGAGCCCGCGCTCGCGCATGAGATCCTCGCGGAAGCGCCGCGTCCCCACCGTGATGTCACGCGTGAGGATCGGCACGCCGTCGTCGAGGATGTTGATGTTCGTGACCTCGTGGCCGATGTTGATCAGCCCGACCACGCCGTGCATCGCGTCCGGGTGGTTCACCTCGAACGCGTTGTGCAACGCGAACGCATCCACGTCGACCACGGCCGGCTTGAGGCCGGCGTCGGCGAGGAGGTGCATCTTCGATTCGATGAGATCCCGCTTGGCGGCGACGAGCAGGACGCTCATGTCCATGCCGGCGCCGTCGGGATCGAGGATCTGGAAGTCGAGCTCCACCGACTCCATGTCGAAGGGGACGTGCTGCTCGGCTTCCCAGCGCATCAGCTCGCGCGCCTGCTGCTCCTTCACGCGCTCGATCTGGATCTTCTTGATGATGACGTCGCGGCCGCCCACCGCCGTGACCACCTCGCGCGACTTGAGCCCCGCTTCTTCCAGCGCGGAACGGATCGTGTCGGTCACGATGCCGGGATCCATGACTTCCCCTTCGACGATGGCATCTGCCAGGAGGGGAGCGATGACGACGCGGGTCAGCTCGGGCTCGCCGCGGCCGTGATCCATCACCGCGACCTTGATGAGCCCTGAGCCGATGTCGAGGCCGATCGTCGTCTTCTTGCGACCGAAGAGCGCCATAGCAGTTGAGCGAGTGCGGTGTGGATCGGATGCCGCGGGCCGATGCTGCTCGTGCGACTCGGCCGTTGGAGTGGTCTCGGTGGTCTCTTTCGTGCGACGCGCGGAGCCGGACTGCATCGTGCCAGCGGCTCCGCGCCTGTCGAGGATCAGCGCGCCCTGGTTAGGTGTGCCCGTCTGCCCTCTGCTGCGGTGCGCCCTGGCGCGCTGTGGCGTCAGATTGTGGCGGCGTGCTGCAGCGTGTTGCAGGGAGGAACACGGTCCCGAAGGTCGGTCGATTCTGCCCTTTACACGACCGCCCCGGACGGGGAGTAACAGCATATTGCGTCGCATCTTGCGCGATCCGAATGGCGTGAGTTGCATCACGCCGCGCGCGTGACGACGACGTGTGGTGCGGCGTCGCCATGACCATCGGCCCGATGTTTCGCCATGGCGTCGATGTGGTGCCGTCGTCAGGCGTTGCGACCTCAGAACAGCTCGGTCCACCACCGCTGTCGCACGCGGCGCAGCAGCGCGGAGCCGAGACGCGCACGCGTCACCGCGCACGCCGAGTAGCGCACCTGGCCCCCGTTCGTGACGTGCGTGTGATCACCGGCCGCGGCCCGCGCGTCGCCCGCGCGCACCGCGCCAAGCACCAGGGCATCGCCGGTGACGTCGACGTCGTCGGCAGCCACGATGAGTCCCGCGAAGCGCGTCGCGCCTTCCAGCCGCACGTCGCCGGCGGCGATGAGGATGCCCTGCCCCGCGCCACCGATGACCGTCACGTCGCCCAGGGCATGGATCACGGGCAGCCAGTCGGCGCACGGCGTGAGCGCCGAAGGATCTCCCCAGTTCCCCGGCGCCGCCCGCTGACACACCCCGCCGGACGCGACGGGTCCCGGCGTCACCACCGCGTTAGGCGGAAGGACGATGTCGGCGCGGGCCGCGAGCGCGGACCATGCACCGGACGGCACCGCGACATAGCCCAGCGGGTCCGCGGCCGCCGCGTCGGCGAAGAGCCGGGGCGCGCCCGAGACGAGCCCCGCGGCCCCGCCGCACGTTCCATCGCACACCCGCAGCGTGTCGGGTGCGGCCAGGCCGGCCACCGGCGACGGCATCGTGCCGCAGAATGGATCCGGCGCCCCCGCGGGGATCGAGTCGGCTCCGGAGACGCTGCCGGTGCCGGTGACGGACGCGCTGTCGCGCACCGTGAGCGCCGCGAGCACCGGCGCCCCATCCGGATCGAGCCGCAGCAGTGCGCCGACGACGCGCCGCGCCGCGCGGTCGACGGCGGGGATCCCCGCCGTGCCTTCGCTCACGACCCACACGGTGGTGGGAGTGGCCCGAACGGCGCGCACCGCGGCGGACGCGCCGCCCGCGAGCGCATGCACCCACGGTCCCAGCGTGTCTCCTGGAGGCACTGAGAGATTCCAGCGGCGATCCCAGTCGCGCAGCAGCGACGCCGCGCCGTACTCCGCGGCCTCGAGCGAGCGCCGCTCACCGAGCGCATTCGAGGCCGCGCGCGCCTCCTGCAGCGCGACGAACGCCGAGCCCGCGAGGAACAGGGCCACCAGGGTCAGCGCCGCCACCGCCGCCGGGAGCGCGACGCCGTGGCGTGTTTGCGGCGATGCGGACGGGCGAGGCGAGATCATGGGCGGTTCCTCAGCGCGATCAGCGATCGCAGCGAATCGGTATGCCTGCCACGCGGCATGCCATCGAGGCGGATGGCCTGCGCGGTGGCGGCGCGGGTCGACACGCCGATCCGGGCCGGCGCGCTGGAGAGCGGACCGGGAACCGACGCGGCACCCAGCGAGTCGGCCGCGACGAACGCCACGCCGCTCGCCCCGGGTTGGGCGTTGTTGTAGGGCAGGAACGGTGCGGTGAGCGGCTGAATCACGTTCCAACCTCCGGACGAGGCGTTCCACTCGCTCCACCCCAGGCTGGACTCTCCGGTGGCCGACCGGTACAGCGCGAACCGGGCGAGACGGGTGACGCGCACGAGCGTTCCGGCGGTGACGCCCGGAGGGAGTGGCGGGACGGTATCGATGGTGAGCCGCCAGGCGCGCCGCCCGGCATCGGCGACGGGATGCACGAACGGCGTGCCATCGCAGGCTCCAGGCACGGGCTGCGCGGTGCGCACGTGCGCGAGATGCCACGCGTCGTCGCCCATTGACAGGGTTGCTCCCTCGTCGAAGAGCCAGATGGAGTCTCCCGGCTGCGGCGCGGTGCGGAGCCGCGCAAATGCGCCGCGGCCGGCCAGGATCTCCGGTACCAGGTCCACCGTGCCGGGCCCCACCGCACACGCGATGGCGGTGCCGACGACCGTGCGGTAGACGACGGCCGTATCGCCGAGGCGGAGGAGGTCGTGCGGCGACGCCACGGCGCGCAGCTCGGCGGCGAGCGCGTCGTGTGTGATCGCGAGCTGGGCGTGCGTTTCGACCAGTCGCACGATGCCGGTGTGGAAGCGGGCCTGGCGGTCGAGGGCGCGCAGCAGCGCGGCGCCCACGACGCCGAGGAGGGCGAGCGCCACGACGAGCTCCGCGAGCGAGACGCCGCGGCGCCTACCCGCGGCAGGGTCGTGGCGGCA
>DATIGO010000267.1:0-15039 GCA_035454665.1 Gemmatimonadaceae bacterium
CTCGGCGTCATGGTCGAGACTCCCGCGGCAGCGGTGGCTGCCGACACCCTCGCCGATGACGTGGCGTTCTTCAGCATCGGCACCAACGATCTCGTGCAGTACACGCTCGCCGTCGACCGCGGGAACGCGAATCTCGCGGAACGCTTCACCCCCCTGCATCCCGCGGTGCTGCGGCTGATCAGGCGCATCGTGGAGGTGGCGCACGAGCGGCAGCTCGAGGTGGCGGTCTGCGGCGAGATGGCGTCGCATCCCCTCATGGCCTTCACCCTGATCGGACTCGGACTCCGGGAACTGAGCGTGAACCCGCGCGCGGTACCGATGGTGAAGCGGATCGTGCGCGGCATCAGTGCGAGCTTTGCGCAGGAGGCGGCTGCCGCTGCCCTGTCACGCCGCACGGCGGCGGAGGCGGAACGGGAGCTGCGCTTCCGGCTGCTCGCTGCGTTCGGGGACGCGCCCTTCCTGGCAGAGTCGCGGGCCTGAACCCCGGACCAGGAGGCCCGCTGGCGGGAGCCGCCGCGGTTGCCGCCGTCCGCGGCGGGCGGCGCATACCCCCGTGCTGGCGCGCCCCTTGCCTTCGGTCGAGAGCCCGTCCATCGGGTGCCGGCACCTGTCGGCGGGGCCGCGTCTCCCGTTACGTTTCGCCCCCGACACCCCTTCACATCCATACTCACTCGGCCCCCCGTGCCCGAACGTCATCTCTTTACCTCCGAATCGGTTACTGAAGGACACCCCGACAAGGTGGCGGACGCCATCTCGGATGCCGTCCTCGACGCCATCATCGCGCAGGACCCCAAGGCCCGCGTGGCCTGCGAGACCCTCGTGACGACCGGTCTGGCCGTGGTCGCCGGCGAGATTACGACCGAGACCTGGATCGACCTGCCGTCGGTCGTACGCAACACCATCCGGCGCATCGGCTACACCGACGCGACCTTCGGCTTCGACAGCCACACGTGCGCGGTCATGAGCACGATCGACAAGCAGTCCCCCGACATCGCCATGGGGGTCGACACGGGCGGGGCGGGCGACCAGGGGATGATGTTCGGCTACGCGACCGACGAGACGGATGACCTGATGCCGACGCCGATCCTCCTGGCGCATCGGCTCACCAAGCGCCTCGCCGACCTGCGCAAGTCCGGCGAGATCGAGTGGCTGCGGCCCGACGGGAAGGCACAGGTCACCGTGGTCTACGAGGAAGACCGGCCGGTGGCGATAGAGAACGTGGTCGTGTCCACGCAGCACGACGATCAGGTGACGCAGGCGAAGTTGCGGAAGGTGATCGCCGAAGCGGTGATCGATCCCGTGATCCCGAAGGAGCTGCGGAAGAAGCGGCCCACGTATCACATCAATCCGACCGGGCGGTTCGTCACGGGGGGACCACAGGGCGACGCCGGTCTCACCGGCCGCAAGATCATCGTCGACACGTATGGCGGCATGGGGCGTCACGGGGGCGGCGCGTTCAGCGGCAAGGACCCCACGAAGGTTGACCGCTCGGCGTGCTACGCGGCGCGCTGGGTGGCGAAGAACGTGGTTGCGGCGGGGCTCGCGCGGCGCTGCGAGGTGCAGCTCGCCTATGCGATCGGCGTGGCGGAACCCGTCTCGGTGATGGTCGATACGTTCGGGACCGGGCGCTGCCCGGACACCGCAATCACGCGCGCGATCCGTGAGGTCTTCGATCTGACGCCCGCGGGCATCATCCGCGCGCTCGACCTGCGCAAGCCCATCTATTCCGCGACGTCGGCCTACGGCCATTTCGGTCGCGAGCCCCGCAAGATCACCAATGGGAAGGGGAGCTTGACGGAGTTTTCATGGGAGCGGCTCGACAAGGTTGGCGAACTGAAAGCCGCCGTGCGATAGTTCGGGAGGAAGTGCTCGTAGAACCAGTCGTCGTGGTGAAGCTGAGATGAGCTCGATGGTGGAAGTGACGGTCGCACGGCTCGGTCTGGACGGCGGGTCGAACACGCACGTCGTCATCCTTCGCGAGAAGGGGGGCGATCGGCTGCTGCCGATCTGGATCGGACCCGCGGAGGCGGAGTCGATCCTGCTCGAGATGAACAGCGTGAAGAAGGACCGTCCGCTCACTCACGATCTGTGCAAGAGCCTCATCGCCGGACTGGGCGGTGAGCTGCGCCGCGTGCAGATCACGAAGGTTCAGAAGGGGACGTATTACGCCGAGATGCACATCGTGCGCGGGGAAAACGTCGTGCATGTCGATGCGCGTCCCTCGGACAGCATCGCGGTCGCGCTGCGCTTCCCGGCGCCGATCTTTGCCGACGAGACGCTCTTTGCCGGCGCGATCGAGGAGGATGCCGACAGCGACTCCGTCATTCCGGAAACGGAGCCGCGGCAGAGCACCGATGAGATGACGGCGGAGCAGCTCCAGCGCTACCTCTCCAACCTGCGGCCGGAAGATTTCGGCAAGTTCAACATCTGACGCGACGGCGTCGATCCACCTGAATCCGTGAACACGCGCGGCCGACTCCTGACCGTCGTTGCGCTGGGAGTCTGCCTGGCGGGTGCTGCGGCCGCTCCCCTCGCGTCGGGCGTCGCCCAGAATCCTGCGCCGCCGGTGGGCGCTCAGCAGCGCTCCGTCGAGGGACGCGTGCTCCGCGGCGACGGCGAGCGGCCAGTTGCCGGGCAGTACGTGGTGCTGCACCGCATCGCCTCCGACAGCGCCGGGCCCGTGGACTCGGCGCGCACGGCGGCCGATGGGCGCTACCGCTTCCGCTACCGTGTGGGCCCGGGCGAGGCGATGTACATCGTCTCGACGCGATACGCGGGGATCGCGTACTTCACGCCGCCGCTGCGGGAGGCCGCGGTGCGGAGCCCGGAAGGAGACGTCACGGTCTTCGATACGACGTCCTCGGCGATCCCGCTCGTCGTGCGCGGG
The DNA here is from genome assembly GCA_035454665.1 of Gemmatimonadaceae bacterium. Lineage (GTDB taxonomy): Bacteria > Gemmatimonadota > Gemmatimonadetes > Gemmatimonadales > Gemmatimonadaceae > DATIGO01. The sequence goes on from DATIGO010000267.1 coordinate 2,888, forward strand.
CGCCACTTCGTCGTGTCGCCGCCCGACGCGGACGGGACGCGCCACGTCGTCGACGTCTTCGAGGTCGCGAACGAATCCACGCTGACGCGGGTCGCCGGCGCATCGCCGCACGGCACGTGGGCCACACGGATCCCCGAGGGGGTCCGCAACCCCGGTGTCGGACAGGGGGACATCTCCCCGGACGCAGTCCGTTTCGACCTGGGACGTGCGGCGATCTTCGCGCCCTTTGCGCCCGGGGTGAAGCAGGTGGTCTTCACGTACGAGCTGCCGCCGACGCAGGCCTCGCTGTCGCTCGTGCTGGATCAGGCGGCGGCCATGGTCGAGGTGCTGGTGGAAGGCAGTGGCGCGGTGGCCAGCGGGGCCGTGACGCGGCAGGACGTGGTGGCGCTCGAGGGGCGGCAGTTCGAGCGCTTCGTGGGGAGCGACGTCCCGGCCGGCGCCGGCGTGCGGCTCGACCTCCCCGGCTCGCCCGGAGGCTTCGGCGAGCGTCGCTCGGTCCTGCTGGTCGCGCTCGCCGCGGGAGCGCTCGCGTTAGGCATCCTTTTCGGGCGGCGCGGTGCGCGCACCGCGCCGCGGGCTGTCCCGACGCCTGCGATCGTCGATCCGGACCATCCCGACACGCTCGCGCAGGCCATCGCCGCGCTGGACGCCGTGCGCGACCGGCAGGAGGCGGCCGGCCACGCCACGCCGGCGGCCTGGGAGGCGCGTCGCGCGGAGCTCAAGGCGCGGCTCGCGGCCGCTCTCGCCCGGAGCCCTGGAGCACCCGGCCAGCCGGAGGTTGATGCGGCCGCCGGTCCGCGCTAGCTTCCTGCTCACAATTCACGTAGCGCACGGGGGCCACGGAAACCGGTGTGATGCCGGTGCGGCCCCGCCACTGTAACGGGCGCAGTTCGCGGACTCGAACGCCACTGACCGGGATCACCTGGTCGGGAAGGCGAGCCCCGCGGCCCGGAGCCAGGAGACGACCCCCGCGCGCGCCACGGCAAAGGTTCCTCGGGGGAGGGCCGGTGGCGACCGGAGCGCCGTCGCGGCGCAGCCGTCGCGCATGCGGACGTTCTCCCATGGACGGGGATGAATGTCCGTTTTTCGTTTCGTGCGAGGGTTCACGAACCGGCTGAGGGTGCCGGTGCGCGCCGGGGGAGCGCCCGCCTGGCCCCGGCGCGCCGTGGGGATCGGGGTGGCCGCCCTGAGTGTGGCCTGTGGCTCGCGCGTCGTCGACGACACGTCCTCCCGGCGCGACGACTTCGGCAATCCGGTGCCCCTGGGTGGGCGTCCGACGCGGATCATCTCCCTCATCCCCACCACCACGGAGCTCCTCTTCGCGTTAGGCGCCGGGGGCCGCCTCGTGGGGCGGACGCACTGGGATTTCTATCCCGACTCCGCGCGGCTTGTCCCCGACCTCGGGAACGGCATCCGGCCCAACGTCGAGGTCCTCCTGGGCGCGCGCCCCGACCTCGTCGTGCTCTACGCCAGCGCCGACAACCGTGAGGCGGCGCGCGCGATCCGCGCGGCCGGCGTGCCCGTGCTCGCGCTCCGCGTCGATCTCATCGCGGAGTTCGTCCGGGCCACGGAGACGCTGGGTCTCGTGATCGGCGCCGAGGACCGCGCGCGCGCCGTGATCGACTCCGTCACCCGTTCCCTCGCCAGCGTGGCGGCCGCGACCGCGGGGTTGCCGCGTCCATCGGTCTTCTTCCTCGCGTATCAGAACCCGCTCCTCACCATCGGAGGGTGGAGCTACCTGTCGCAGCTCGTGACGATCGCCGGCGGGCGCAACGTCTTCGCCGATCTTCCGGCGCCGTCGCCCCAGGTCGCGTTCGAGGAGGTGCTGCGCCGCAATCCCGATCACCTCGTCGTGAGCCCCGCGACGGCCGCGGAGCTGCGCCGCCCGGGCCGGTGGCAGGCCCTCCCGGCCGTGCGCGAGGGACGCCTGCTGATCATGGACACCACGCTCGTCGGACGCCCGGGGGTGCGACTCGGTGAAGCGGCCCGGTCGCTCGCGCGCCTGCTGCATCCAGGGACGGTGCGCTGACGTGCGCCGCCTCGCCTGGCTCCCGCTCGCGGCGCTCTGCCTCGCCGCCGCCGTCGTCGCCGTCGCGGTCGGGCCGGTCCGGCTGTCGTTAGGCGAGGTGTGGGGCGCGCTCGCCGGCAACGCCGACGCCACGGTCACCGCCATCGTGCGCGAGGTCCGCCTGCCCCGCGTGGCCCTGGCGCTCCTCGTCGGCGCGGCCCTGGGCATGAGCGGCGCGGTCCTCCAGGGCACCCTCCGGAATGCTCTCGCCGAGCCGTACCTCCTGGGTGTCTCGGGTGGGGCGGCCGTGGGCGCCGTCGTGATGGTCAGCGCGGGGGCGACCGCGCCGGCCGCCGTCTCCCTGGCTGCGTTCGGCGGAGCCGTCACTGCCGTCGCGCTGGTACTCGGCATCGCCCGGGCAGCCGGGGCGCGCGGCGATCCCCGCGTGCTCCTCATGGCCGGCGTGGTGATCGGCGCGTTCGCGAACGCCGCCATCCTCGTGCTCCTGGCGAACGCGCCCGGCGACACCGTCCGCGGTGCGCTCTGGTGGATGATGGGGTCCGTGGGGGCCGCCGAGTGGAACGACGCGGCCTGGCTCGCCGGCGCGCTACTGGTCGCCGGCGCACCGCTCGTCCACTGGTCGCGCGATCTGGACGCGCTGGCGTTGGGACACGACAGCGCCGCCGCCCTCGGCGTTGAAGCCGATGCGGCGAGCCGGCGGCTCTTTCTCGCCGCGTCGCTCCTGGCCGCCGCCAGCGTGGCCTCGGCCGGTCTGGTGGGCTTCGTTGGACTGATCGTGCCGCATATCGCGCGGCGCCTCGTGGGCGTCCGCCATCGCGCGGTGCTCGCCGTGGCCGCGATCGCGGGCGCCGCGCTCCTGGTGCTCGCCGATCTCGCGGCGCGCACGGCCCGCGCGCCCGCGGAGCTTCCATTGGGCGCGGTCACGGCGCTGCTCGGCGTCCCCTTCTTCCTCACCCTCCTGCGCCGCGCGCGATGATCCGCTTTCGCGAAGTCTCCGCGCGCTACCCGGGAGCCGCGACGCCGGCGCTCGACCGCGTGTCGCTCGACGCGCCCGCGCAGGTCCTCACCGCCGTGGTGGGCCCCAACGGGAGCGGCAAGAGCACGCTGATCCGCGCGATGCTCGCGCGGATCCCGCTCGCCGGCGGACAGGTGATCGTGGGCGGGCAGGACGTGCACGACCTCACGCGACGCGAGGCCGCACGCCGCGTGGCCGTGGTCGTGCAGCGCGAGGAACCCGCCTTTCCCATGCGCGTGCGCGACTACCTGGCGCTCGGCCGGTATCCGCACGCGGGAGCGTGGGGCGGCGGCGAGCGGGACGCGGCCGCGGTGGAACGGGCCGCGCGCGACGCGGAGGTCGCCGAGCTCCTCGAGCGCGGCACCGATGCGCTCTCCGGCGGCGAGTGGCAGCGCGTGCGCCTGGCGCGTGCCCTCGCCCAGGAGACGCCGGCCATAGCGCTCGACGAGCCCACGACCTTCCTCGACGTCGGCCACGAGATGGCGGCCTTCGAGCTGCTCGCGCAGCTCGCGCGCGCGGGGCGTGCCGTGTTCGTCGTGAGTCATCAACTCAACCTCGTGGCGCGCTTCGCCCATCACGTGGTCCTCCTGCACCGCGGCCGGGTGGTTGCCGCCGGGGCGCCTGACGAGGTGATGCGCGCCGCCGTGCTGGAATCCGTCTACGAATGGCCGCTGGTCGTCGCGCGCGACCCGGCCGTCGGCGCCCCCACGCTCATCCCGTTGCGGCGGGTCGGACCGCCGCGTTCCTGAACATCGATCCATTCACCGCCAGGGACTTCCCATGCGACACCAACCTGCTTCCGCCCGCTCGTGCGTCGTCCCGCTCGCCGCCATCGTGACCTTGCTCCTGCGGGGCGCGCTCGCGCCGGCGCAGGAACCCGACTCCACTGCGCTCCCGCGCGTCGTGGTCACGGCCACGCGGGAGCCCGTCGCCATCGCCGGTGATGCCCTGGCCGCCACGGTGCTGCACCACCAGGACCTGGCCCGGCTGGGTGTCCGCGACGTGGCCGACGCGCTGCGCCTCGTGCCGGGGCTCGCCGTGGTGCGCACCGGGGGCGCCGGCGCACAGTCGTCGCTCTTCCTGCGTGGCGGCGAGAGCGATTTCACGCGGGTGCTGGTGGACGGGGTGCCGGTGAACGACGCCGGCGGGGCGATCGACCTGTCGTGGCTCTCCCTGGCCAACGTGGATCGGATCGAGGTGGTCCGCGGCCCGGCATCCGTCCTCTATGGCAGCGATGCCGTCGCGGGAGTCGTGCAGATCTTCACGCGGGACGGCAGCGGGGGTCCTGCCTGGACGGTCGCGGCGGAATCGGGCCGCTTCGGCTCGACGCGCGGCGACGCGACGTTAGGCATCGGCGGCGCCTGGGGGAGCCTGTCGTTCGGCGCGGCGCGGGAGCGGAGCGAGGGAATGCTCCCGTTCAACAACGCGTTCCGCCAGGACGGACTGAGCGCGCGCGCACGCGTCGGCATCGCCACGGGGGGCACGCTCGCCGCCGCGGCCCGCCACGGCCGCGACGAATACCACTATCCCACCGACGGAGCGGGGCGGGTCGTCGATCGCAATGCCTTTCGCCGGGACCGGCGCACCCTCGTCTCCGCGGAGCTCTCGCAGCCGGTGGGCTCGCGCGCGCGGGCCGTCATCGCGCTGTCTGCCCTGGAGGGTCGGCTCCGCACCGACGACGCCCCCGACAGCCCCGACGACAGCGTGGGCTTCTACGCGTACGAGAGCTCCGCGACGTCCCGGCGCCGCGTGGCCGACACGCGGCTCAGCGTCTCCCTGGCCGGGGCGAGCCTGCTGACGGTCGGCGCGGAGTGGATGCGCGAGGCCGTGCGGAGCGCCGACAGCTCCAACTTCAGCACCGTGCGCTCGGCCTTTCGCGCCGAACGCTTCAACCGGGCCTACTACGTGCAGTGGCTCGCGGAGCCCGGCCGCCTGTCGTTCAGTGCGGGAGCCCGGTACGACGACAACGACGTCTTCGGGGTCTTCCGCACCGCGCGGGTCGCCGCCGCATTCCGGCCGTGGGCGGGCGGCATCCTGCGCGCGAGCGCAGGCGGGGCGTTCAAGGCCCCGACGTTTCTGGAGTCGTTCAGCTCCGCCTTCTCGGTGGGGAATCCCGACCTGGTGCCCGAGCGGTCCCGGAGCTGGGAGCTGGGGGTGCGGCAGGCGCTGGCCGGTGGACGCGCGCAGGTCGCCGTCACCTGGTTCGACCAGCGCTTCCGCGATCTGATCCAGTACACCTTCGTGTCGCCGGAGCTGCCTAACTACTTCAACGTCGCGGCCGCATCGGCGCGCGGCATGGAGGTCGAGGCATCGGGGGCGCTCACCACGGTGCTGCGCGCCACGGTCGCCGCCACGCTGCTGCGCACCCGTGTGGACGACGCCGGGTTCGACACGGGCGAGGGGGCGACCTTCGTCCAGGGGCAGCGGCTCCTGCGCCGTCCCGCGCGGGGGGCCACGCTCACCCTGTCGGCCACCCCCGGCGCGCGGACCACCGCGGACCTCGTGATCCGCCATGTGGGCGCGCGACACGACCGTGACTTCGCGACCTTTCCCACGGAGCCCGTCGTGTTGGATGCGTACACGCGCACCGACGTGAGCGTGAGCCACCTCCTGGTCACCGGCGACGCGGGGGTCGGCGCGAGGCTGTTCGCGCGGCTCGAGAACCTCCTCGGTGAGCGGTACGAGGAGGTCACCAACTTCGGCATGCCCGGACGCGTGCTCACGGTGGGACTTCGCCTGAGTTCGGCGCGATAGGGCCGCGGCGGGCACGGCGCTAGATTTGACGCATGGCGCTCGTGATCACCGACGCGGTGGTGCTGCACATGTTCGACTACCTGGAGTCGTCACGCATCGTGCGCCTGGCGACCCGGGAGCTCGGCGTCCAGTCGGTGCTGGCGCGCGGCGCGCGGCGGCCGAAGAGCCGCTTCGGCTCCTCGCTCGACCTCTTCGCCAGCGGTGTGGCGCAGTTCTACGTCAGGCCCGGCCGGGATCTTTCCACGCTCGGCGGGTTCGACGTCACGCGCGCGCGCCTCGGCGTCGCCGACGATCTGGACCGCTTTGCCGCGGCCTCGGCCCTGGCCGAGCTCGCGCTGCGCTTCGCCCACGCCGACCCGCACGATCAGGCCTTCGAGGTGCTCACCGCCTCGCTCGACGCGCTCGCCGCGGCGCCGCCGGGCACCGCGACGGATCTCGGACTTGCCGCCGCCTGGCGCTTCGTCGCCGCGCTCGGATTCGCCCCGGCGGTGGAGCTCTGCTGTATGTGCCACGCCCGCATCCCTGCGGAGGATGCCGCGCCCTTCAGTCATTCGGGTGGCGGGGTGGTCTGCCGCCGCTGCGCGGTCACCACGCCCGTGAGCCGCGCGCTCCCGGCCGATGCCCGCCACGCCCTGCGGCGCTGGCTCGAGGGAATCCCCGCGGAACTGCACGGCGACGCGGAGCGGCGCGCGCACCTGCGCCTGCTGCGCGAGTTCCTGCACCATCACGTGACCGATGGACGTGAGCTGCGCGCGCTCGACGCCTGGGAGGCGAGCCGCCGTCGGACCGCCTGACGAGATGTCCGGATGATCATCGGCACCGCGGGGCACATCGATCATGGAAAGACCGCCCTCGTGCGCGCGCTCACCGGGATCGACACCGATCGGCTCCCCGAAGAGAAGCGCCGTGGCATCACGATCGAGCTCGGTTTCGCGCCGCTCGTCCTCCAGGGAGTGGGCACGGTCGGAGTCGTGGATGTGCCCGGGCACGAAGCGTTCGTGCGCACCATGGTCGCGGGAGCGACCGGGATCGATCTGGCGCTGCTCGTCGTTGCCGCGGACGAGGGCGTCATGCCGCAGACGCGCGAGCACCTCGCAATTCTGTCCCTTCTCGGCACCCGCGGGGGCGTGGTCGCGCTCACGAAAAGCGATCTCGTGGAGCCGGATTGGCTCGAGCTCGTGCGCGCAGACGTGGCGGTCGCCGTGGCGGGCACACCCCTCGAGGGCGCACCCATCGTCGCCACGTCGGCGCTCACGGGTGTGGGTCTCGACGACTTGCGCGTCGCGCTCACGACGGCGGCGCTGTCGATCCCCGCGCGCGACGCAGAGGACGTATTCCGGATGCCAGTGGACCGCGTCTTCTCGGTCCGCGGCACCGGTACGGTCGTCACGGGGACGGTCTGGAGCGGGACGATCGCGGCTGACCAGCGCGTCCTGTTGCACCCCGGCGGGCGTGAGGTGCGGGTGCGGGGTGTGCAGACGCATGGCCGCGACGTGGCGGCGGCCGGTCCCGCGTCGCGCGCCGCGATTGCGCTGGCCGGCGTCGACGTGGCCGATGTACCGCGCGGCGCCTGGGTGCTGGGCGATCTTCGCTGGCCCGCGACCACCGTGATCCGCACCGAGGTCGCGCTGCTCTCCGGCGAGGAGCGCCCGCTCCGGCCGCGGGAACATGTCCGCCTGCACCTCGGCGCCACGGACGTGGCGGCACGCGTCGTTGCGGCGCGTGGCCCCCTGCAGCCTGGCGAGCGGAGCCCGGCGCGGGTGGTCCTCCAGACGCCGATCATTGCCCGCGCGGGGGACCGCTTCGTGCTGCGCCGTGAGTCACCCGCCGCGACGGTGGGTGGCGGAATGGTCACCGATCCGCTGCCTCCCCGGCGCCGGGCGCGGCTCTGGCGGGAGAGTCCTTCCGCACCCGCCCAGCGCCTCGCGCTCCTGGTGCAGGAAGCCGGGGCGAGCGGCATCGAGGTCGACACGCTCTACCTTCGGCTGGGCATGCGACAGCGCGACGTCCTGGCACTCCTTCGCGAGGCAGGCGGGGTGGTGCAGGTCGGAGCGCGCCTCTTTGGAGAGAAGGATGTCACGGGGACCATGGCCGCGGTGCAAGCCGCGGTCGACGCCCACCACGCCCGCGCGCCGCTCGACGACGGCCTGACCGTGGCGGACCTGCGCCACCGGATCCCGGCGGCTGTGGAGTTGATCGATGAGGCGCTGACCCGGTTGTCGCGGGCATCCCTCGTGACGCTGCGAGGGTCCAATGTGTCGAGAGCCGGCTGGCAGCCCACTCTATCGGGGGAGCTGTTGCGGCTGCGCGACACAGTACTGGCCGATTTACGGGCTGGCGGGGCCGAGCCGCCGAACGTGTCGGCGCTCACTGCGCGGTATCACAGCGACGTGATGCGTCTGGTGCGCATGCTGGAGCGGGACGGGCTCGTCGTTGCCGTGGAGGCCGATCGTTATTATGCGATTGAGACGTTAGGGGCGTTGGTCGGTAGACTGAGGGACGGGATGACGCGCGGACGGGAATATGCGCCGGCGGAGTTGCGTGATCTCGTCGGCTTGTCCCGAAAGTACTTGATCCCGTTCCTGGAGTACTGTGATCGACAACGGATTACGGAACGGCGCGATGGGGGTCGGGTATTTCTCGGCGCGTAGTCGGGTATGGTTTTCTTGACAGGATTTGGGCTGCTTCCTAAGTTCGCTGGGAACGGCACAACGTCCACCCGTTTCAGGAGTTAGGACAGAGCATCTTTCTTGTCAGTCCGGAGAAGGCACATGATGCACCGATGGGCGGCACGGCTGTTCGTGCTTGCTCTCTGCGCAGTCACGGCGCGCCCACTCGTTGGTCAGGGTAGCCAGCAGTCGAGTCGCGATGCGGCGACGGGGTCGGAACTTCGACAGAATTATCCGAACCCGTTCAATCCCGAGACGAGGATCGGCTTCAGGCTCGGGGGATTCCCGAACTGCATCGACCCGGCGCGTCAGTATCGCGTGACGCTGCGGATCTACAACGTTCTCGCACAGCACGTGGCCACGCCCGTTCTTCAGGGCTCGGCGGCGGGCGTGGCCGGAGGCCAGCCGCTGGAGAACGTGTTCCTTAGCTGCGGCGACTACACGGCGTATTGGGATGGCAAGGTACTGAACACCGATCGTGAGGCGGCATCCGGGATCTACTCGTATCGCCTCGAGATCGACGGCCGACCAATCACGCGGAAAATGACGATTCGCAAGTAACCAGTTAACGAGATAGGCGGTGGTGCGCCTGCGAGGGGCGCGGCCTGAGAAGGGCTGCGCCCTTCGTGCTTTCGTGAGCCGACGAGGCTGACCACGGGGAAGGTCGCAGATCCTTGCTGCGCTCGGGATGACCTGGAGCGAGCGCCCCTGCTCGCAGTTCAACTCTCTACTTCGGGGCGAGTTGCGCCGCCTCGATCACGCGCCAGAGGTTCGCGGCGCGGTCCGGCTGACTCGCGAGTCGCACGGCGGCCGACTCCAGTTGCGCGGCGGTGACGCCGTGTGCGCGGAGAATGGAGTCGCGCGCCGCGGTACGCGCAGTGGTGTCGCCACCGGTTGCGAGCGGGAGGCGGCGGAGCGCAATCATCGTCCGCGCGAACGTGGAATCGCTCACACCGCTCACGATCTCCTGGCCGCGACAGCTCGCCAGCAGCACGGCGGACACGACCACGAGTGAGGCCCTGCGCATGGGTTCGCAGCCTATCGATGGGCGGAACGATGGTCAAGGCGGGCGTGATCCCGCGCCGCCGCACGGGCTGCCGTGTGGGCTCGGTACCCCGGCCGATTCGGCGCGGTCCTCCGTCAAAGCGGCGCCCGTCACGTGGCATTGCGGTTGCCCCCTGGCCGTGTCCAATTACGCAGTGACGCCGCAACGGCCCCCGCGCCAGGCTCTCCACGATGATCAATCCAGACCGGCTGACCGTCAAATCCACCGAGGCGATCAACGACGCGCTCGCGCTGGCGCGACGCAACGGGAATCCCCTCGTCTACGACCTGCACCTGCTCATCGCCCTGCTCACGCAGGACGAGGGGATCGTCACACCCGTGCTCCAGAAGCAGGGGGTGAACGCCGCCGCGCTGCGCGAGGCGGCCGAGCGCGAGATCGCCCGCTACCCGCGTCAGACCGGGGCGCAGCCCACGCTCTCCCGCGAGCTCAACCAGGTGATCGATCGGGCCGAAGAGGAGGCGCGATCGTTAGGTGACGAGTACGTGTCCACGGAGCATCTCCTCCTGGCGCTGGCCGACACCAAGGGGGCCGAGAGCCGGACGCTGCTCACGGGTGTCGGCGCTGACCGTGGCGCGCTGCTCGAGGCGCTCAAGGCGGTGCGGGGATCGCATCGCGTCACCGACCAGACCCCGGAGGATCAGTACCGCGCCCTCCAGCGCTTCACGCGCGACCTGACCGAGGCGGCGCGCAAGGGGAAGCTCGATCCGGTCATCGGGCGCGACGAGGAGATCCGTCGCGTGATGCAGGTGCTCTCGCGGCGCACCAAGAACAACCCGGTGGTGATCGGCGAGCCGGGCGTGGGCAAGACGGCGATCGCCGAAGGGCTCGCGCAGCGCATCGTGAACGGCGACGTCCCCGAGAGCCTCAAGAACAAGCGGCTCATCCAGCTCGACCTGGGGGCGCTCATCGCGGGCGCCAAGTATCGCGGCGAGTTCGAGGAGCGCCTCAAGGCGGTGCTCAAGGAGATCACGGAGTCCGAGGGGGCGTTCATCGTCTTCATCGACGAGCTGCACACGCTCGTGGGCGCGGGGAAGGCCGAGGGGGCCATGGACGCCGGCAACATGCTCAAGCCCATGCTCGCCCGTGGCGAGCTTCGGGTGATCGGCGCCACGACGCTCGACGAGTACCGCAAGTACATCGAGAAGGACGCGGCCCTGGAGCGGCGCTTCCAGCCGGTCTACGTGGGCGAGCCCACGGTGGAGCACACCATCGCGATCCTGCGCGGCCTCAAGGAGCGGTACGAGGCGCATCACGGCGTGCGCATCACCGATGGCGCGATCGTCGCCGCCGCCACGCTCTCGAATCGGTACATCGGCGACCGCTTCCTCCCCGACAAGGCGATCGACCTCGTCGACGAGGCGGCCTCGCGCCTCCGCATCGAGATCGACTCGATGCCGCAGGAGATCGACGAAGTCGAGCGGCGCATCGTCCAGCTCGAGATCGAACGCCAGGCGCTCCAGAAGGAGAAGGACCCGGCCGCCGTCGAGCGGCGGCAGGCCCTCGAGCGCCAGCTCGCCGAGGAGCGCGAACGCGCCTCGGGGCTGAAGGCGCAGTGGCAGCGCGAGAAGGAGACGTTAGGCACCGTTGGTCAGATCAAGCAGCAGATCGACGAGGCCAAGATCGCCGCCGAGCAGGCCACCCGGGCCGGCGACCTCGGCAAGGCCGCCGAGATCCAGTACGGGACCATCCCGCAGCTCGAAGCGAAGCTGCGTGAGGCGGAGCAGCAGCTCGCCTCGAGGCAGAACGGCCAGCCCCGCTTCCTCAAGGAAGAGGTCACCGCCGACGACATCGCGGAGGTCGTGTCGCGATGGACCGGCATTCCCGTCTCGCGCATGCTCGAGAGCGAGCGCGAGCGCCTCGCCAAGCTCGAGCACGAGCTCGCGCGCCGTGTCATCGGCCAGCAGGAAGCCGTATCGGCGGTCTCCAACGCCGTGCGGCGCTCGCGCGCGGGCCTGCAGGATCCCAACCGTCCGATCGGCTCGTTCATCTTTCTCGGGCCCACCGGGGTGGGGAAGACCGAGACCGCGCGCGCCCTGGCCGAGTTCCTCTTCGACGACGAGCACGCCATGGTGAGGCTCGACATGAGCGAGTACATGGAGAAGCACGCGGTAGCGCGCCTCATCGGCGCACCGCCGGGCTACGTGGGCTACGAGGAGGGGGGCCAGCTGACCGAGGCGGTGCGGCGGCGCCCGTACCAGGTCGTGCTCTTCGACGAGATCGAGAAGGCGCACCCCGACGTCTTCAACATCCTCCTCCAGATCCTGGACGACGGCCGCCTCACCGACTCGCAGGGACGCACGGTCGACTTCCGCAACGTGGTCATCATCATGACCTCGAATGTGGGCTCGACGTACATTCTCGAGCACGGGACGGAGAACTGGGCACAGGTCGAGGCGCAGGTCACGGCCGCCCTGCGGCAGACATTCAAGCCCGAGTTCCTGAATCGCGTCGACGACATCATCATCTTTCATCCGCTCGGCATCGAGCAGATCGAGTTCATCGTCGAACTCCAGCTCGCGCGGCTCAGGAAGCTGCTCGCCGAGCGGAAGATCACGCTCGAGCTCACCCCGACCGCCAAGGAGTTGCTCGCCGCGGAGGGATTCGATCCCGCGTTCGGGG
>DATIGO010000268.1:0-16255 GCA_035454665.1 Gemmatimonadaceae bacterium
CTCACGGACCAGGGTGCCGCCGAGCGTGTGTTGGCGGGCGTCGTTACCGCGAACCTGTTCCCGCTGCTCGGAGTGCGTCCCGTGTTCGGGAGAGGGTTCCTCCCCGAGGAGGATGCGCCGGGGAGTGCCAACGTGGCGGTCCTGAGCCACTCGTTATGGACGGCCCGCTTCGGCGCCGATTCCGGCATCGTCGGACGGACGATCACCCTCAGCGGCGAGCGTTATGAGGTCATCGGCGTGATGCCCCGCGGCTTCCGCTTCGCCGACGGGATCGTCTACGGCCCCGCGGACCTCTGGTTGCCCATGAAGGGGCTCCCCGCCGCAGCACGCGCGAGTCGCGGCGATCATCCCGGCCTCGTGGGGATCGGTCTGCTGCGCCCCGGCGCCAGCGTGGAGACCGCTCGCGCCGACCTGGCCGCGATCGCCGCCGAGCTGACGCGCGAGCATCCCATGACCAACGCGGACCAGAGCGTCCGCGTCGACGATGCCGCGACCGTCATTCTTGGAGATCTGCAGAGCGGCCTCCTGCTGCTGCTCGCGGCCGTCGCGCTCGTGCTGCTCGTCGCGTGCGCCAACGTGGCCGGTCTCGCCCTGGCGCGAACGACGGCGCGCGGGCGCGAGATCGCGATCAGGGTCGCGCTGGGCGCGAGTCACCGCCACGTCGCGCTCGAGCTGCTGGCCGAAAGTGCCATCGTCAGCGTGGCCGGCTGCGTGGGGGGGCTTCTGGTGGGGTGGGGTGCGCTCCTCGCCTTCGGTGCGAATATCACCAGCCTGCCGCGGCTCGATGCGATCGGACTCGACGCGCGCGTCTTCGTCCTCGTCGCGGTGGCCAGCGGGCTGTCGACGCTGCTGTTCGCGACGGCGCCGGCGCTCTGGGCGCGCCGCCTCGACGCCGATCGATGGCTCAGGACCCGCAGCGGCACGGACGTGGGCGCCACAAGGGCCCGCCGTGCGTTCGTCGCCGCCGAGGTCGCGCTGACGCTGATGCTGCTGTCGGTGAGCGGACTCTTGCTCCGCTCCTTTGCCGCCCTCCGCGCCGACACCGGCGGGATCGAGCCCACGGGCGTGCTCGCGTTCTCGGTGAGCCTGCCGGCGGATCCGTATTCGGATACGCTGCGCGCGACCGGCTTCTTCAGCGGGCTCGAGGCGCGTCTCCGCGCGGTGCCCGGCGTGGAGGCCGTCGGGGCCGTGAGCGTGCTGCCGTTCAGCGGCGCCGGGTCGCAGTCGGGCATGAGCCGATTCGGCGAGCCGACGACCCCCGAGTATGAGCGGTCGGTGGACGTGATGGTGGCGACGCCGGATTACTTCCGGACGATGGGCATCGCGCTCGTGCGTGGCCGCGGATTCACGACGGCCGACCGCGCGGGGACGGATCCCGTCGCGATCGTGGACGAAGCATTCGCGGCAACCTTCTGGCCGGGTGAGGATCCCGTCGGGAAGCGTGTGCAGGGATGGGGCTTCCACGCGCTGGAGGTCGTGGGAGTGGTTCGGCACGTGACCAATTACGGTGTCGCCGCGCCGTCCCGGGAGGAGTTGTACGTCTCGCATGCCACGCGACCGTACCGGTTGATGACCGTGGTGGTGCGCGGTCAGGGTGATCCCGCGCAGCTGGCGGCGCCGGCACGCGCGGCGGTGCGCGAGCTGGACCCCAACCTCCCGATCTACGGGGTGCGAGCCATGCGCGACGTCGTGGACGCGACGCTCACGGGGCCGCGTCTCGCCGCGTTCGTCAGTGCGTCGTTCGCGGCTGTCGCGCTGCTCCTCTCGGCCATCGGGCTGTACAGCCTGATCGCCTTTCAGGTCGCGCAGCGCACGCGGGAGATCGGTGTGCGTGTGGCCCTCGGCGCGCAGCGGACGGCCGTGGCCGGGATGGTGGTGCGTCAGGCGCTCGCGATCGTGGCCGCGGGTTGCGTCCTTGGGGCGATCGGCACGGTCGGTGCTGCGCGCCTCGTCCGTCATCAACTCTTCGGCGTGGGGCCCGGCGATCCGCTGGTTCTCGCCGCCGTGGCCGGGCTGCTGCTCACGGTCGCCCTGATCGCCAGCGCCATTCCGGCGCGTCGTGCCGCTTCGGTCGAGCCACTGATCGCCATGCGGGACGAATAGGCGGCGCGGCGCAGGACGACCCGGCGTGACGAGCCGCGATCCGCGGCGGACGAGCCGGAACGTCCGGCTGGGGGCCCCCTTCCGCGCCTTTCGCGGCGGGCTGATCATTCGAGGTCACGCGCTGTGGCGCCTCACCTCCCCGCGAGGGTCCTGACGATGCTTCGACCCCTTGGATTGCTCCTCGTCGTCTCCGGCACGCTCTCCGCGCAGGCTACTCCTCCCACCGGGGCCGCGCCGGCGGGCGCACAGGGCGCGCCGCAAGGTGCACCCCAGGGGGCGAACGCCCAGCGGCCCACGTTGCGGCCGTTTGCCGAAGTGACGCGCGGCGCCGAGCACCGCGCCGGCTACTTCGATACGTACCAGAAGGACGACAAGGTGTGGATCGCGGTGCCGCGCGAGCGCTTCGGGCAGGACTTCCTGATGGAGATGAAGCTCGCGCAGGGCATCGGCGCGAACGGGCTCTTTGGCGGCACGATGCTGAGCCTCTTCGAGGCGAACGTCATGATGCTCGAGCGGCGCGGCGAGCAGGTCTTCCTGCTGCAGCAGCCGCATCGCTTCACGGGCGGGCGTGATACGGCCGTGGCGCGCGCGGTGGCGCTGAGCTTCGGCCCGTCGGTGGTCGAGACCGGACGGATCGAGTCGTTCCGCGAGGATTCCGCCGCGCTGATCGACGTCACGAACTGGTTCGTCTCCGACCTCTCCGGCATCGGCCAGCGCGTGCGCTTCGCGGTGGCGACCGGGCCGGGGCAACCGCCGCCGGTCCCCTTCGATCGGCCGCGCAGCTACGTCGAGTCGGTGAAGAGCTTCCCGCGCAACACCAACATCCGGGCGCGTCTCACGTTCCGTCCGAACAACCCGGTCGGTTTCGCGTCGGTGCCCGACGGCCGCTACATCTCGCTCTCGGTGCACTACACGCTCGCGGCGCTCCCCGAGGTGCCGATGACGCCGCGGCATGGCGACGACCGTGTGGGCAACTTCCTGACGGTGCACAAGGACTTCTCGCAGGATGACTCCACGTTCTTCGTGCGTATGGTGAACCGCTGGCGCCTGGAGCGCGGCGAGGCGGCGGGGGACAAGTGGCGCCCGAGGAATCCCATCCGGTACTACATCGACCACACGGTCCCGGCGCGCTACCGCGCGGCGATGAAGGCCGGTGTCGAGGCGTGGCGTCCGGCCTTCGAGGCGGCTGGGTGGGTGGACGCGATCTTCGCGCTGGATCTCCCCACCGACGCAGATCCCGACGACATTCGGTATGCGACGTTGCGCTGGAACACGTCCGACCAGCCGGGCTACGGCGCCATCGGCCCGTCCACGGTCGATCCGCGCACGGGCGAGATCCTCGACGCGGACATGCTGTACGAGGCGAACATGTTCGCGAACTACAAGAACAACTGGCGGCGTCTGGCGTCGCCCGTGACCGCGGCCGACGCGTTCGAGCAGGCCCTCGGGGTGGGCCCATTCGAGATGCGAAGCGACCGGCACGAGCTCGCGGGCTTCATCGAGGCATTCGAGGCGCAGGGCGCCACGCTGCGCGCCGCGCTCATCGCGCGGGGTGACCTGGGGCCCGGTGACCCGGTGCCTGACGAGTTCGTGATGCAGGCGGTGAAGTGGGTGACGATGCACGAGGTGGGGCATACCCTGGGCCTGCAGCACAACTTCCGCTCCTCGGCCAGCACGCCGAACGCGCAGCTCCACGAGCGCGCCTTCGCGGACGCGGACGGCCTGTACAGCTCCGTGATGGAGTATCCCGGTGTGAACGTGGCCGCGGCGGGGCGGCCGAACGGCTACTTCTACACGCCGGGAGTGGGGTCGTACGACCGCTGGGCGATCTCGTATGCCTACACACACGATGGCGCCGAGGCGGCGCGGATCGCTCGTCAGGCAGCCGACCGCCGGCATCTCTACGGCACGAACGCCGAGTCGGGCGGAGCGGGGGCGCTGGACCCCAGCATCAACACGTACGACCTGGGCGACGACCCGCTCGCGTGGGGCCGCGAGCGCAGCGCGCTGATCCGCGGCATCATCAACGACCTGCCGCGTCACGTCCTCAGCGACAACGAGAGCCCGTTCGCGGTCACGGCGGCGTATTCCGCCCTCATGACCGAGTACGCGCGCGCGATGGCGCCGGCGGTGAAGTACGTCGGCGGCGCGTACATCAATAGAGACCACGCGGGCGACCCGAACGCGCGTCCCCCGTTCGCGGCGATCCCCAGGGCGAAGCAGCTCGAGGCGCTGCAGCTCCTGGTGGAAGGCGTTTTCGCGCGCAACGCGCTCGCGGTGCCGCCGGCGGTGCTGCAGCAGATGGGCTCCAACCGCTGGTTCCACTTCGGCAGCACCACCACGTTCAACGGGCGGCTGGACTACCCGTACCACGAGGCCACGCTGGGCTTCCAGACCTCGGTGCTGGGGCAGCTCCTGCAGCCCTTGCGTCTGGGCATGATCCGCGACGGCGAGACGCGATATGGCGCTGCGAACATGGTGACGATCCCCGAGCTCTTCTCGACGATCACGCGCGCGGTGTGGAGCGAAACCTGGACTGCGGCTTCGGTCTCCAATGCGGACGCCGTGCGGCGTGACCTGCAGCGGGCGTATCTCGACCAGATGACCTCGCTGGTCGTGCGGCCGGCCGCGCGCACGCCGGCGGACGCGCGTTCAGTCGCTCGGCGGACCTTGCGGGACCTCGACCGGCGATTGGCCGCCGCGGCCTCATCCGGGACGCTCAACGCGTACATGGCGGCGCACGTGGAGGAGAGCCGCGCGCGGATTCAGAAAGCGCTGAACGCGGGACTCGAAGCAGAGCGGTAGGAGAGAACCCGGGGTCAGAGTCGATCACGTCGACTCTGACCCCGGGTTCTTCTCCGAGATTACCCGGTGGCTACTGCCTTGAAGGCGTGATGAGCACCGCCCGCTGCGGACCCAGCGTTGGGGTGAACGTCGACTCCAGGGTAACGTGTCCTAGCGATTGCTGTTGCTCATGAGCCGCGCGATCCGCCATTGCCCGTCGCGCTCGCGCGCGTACACGGCGAGCTGCTTCACGTCCACGGTGACGACCTGTCCCGAACCCGCGAGCGTCACGGTTCCGCTCACGGCGTTTCTCGCATACGCCCAGTCGCCGATCACCCTGATCTCGAGCGGCTGGATGCGCACCGCCGCCTGGTGCCGGAATCCCGTCCTGGCGACTTCGGCGAACGAGTCGCGCGACGTGACCGCTGGTGCGTTAGGCGCCATGTAGACGAAGTCACTGGCGAAGAGTCCCACCCATTGTTCCACGTCGCCCGCGTTGTTCGCCGCCTCGACCGAGGCGATCAGCTCGCGGATAGGCCGGGTATCGTCGCGCGCGCCGGCGCCCTGCGCCTGCGCGGCCGAAGTCAGCACGAGACCAACTGCCACCAGCCCGAGCACCTGCCGCATCATGTGGGTTCCTCCGGAGCGAGTGACGCCGCACCGCCGGCGCTCCCTCGCGCCCGGGCGTCGTGGCACTGAATGCTCGATCGGGGAATCGCCCGAAGGCAAGTGATCTGGTACGAGCCGATGGGCCGGGCCGACGATCTCCCCGTCGCATGCGGCGATCAGGGCTCGCGTCGCAACCGCATCTCCAGGATCGGCATCCGAGGTCGTTCCATCCCGGGAGAACTCCCCCGATCTCGTCCCACTCGTCCCTTCTCGTGGGTGAACGCTTCCATGAGATGGGTTTCGTGAGCCACCAGGCCGTGTGGCTCATGGCCTGGCGCGGACGGAGGCCCTGCGTCCGCCGTTCGCGGCGCGGCGTCGCAGCCCAGCCGCGAGGCGTCGCCGCGGGGCACCGTGCACCGGAGGCGTTCGAGGCCGACGTGCCTCCGGATCCGCGGGAGCTCCTGGTCTCGATCAGCCCCGAGTCTGTGATGATTCTCGCACGACTTGCTGGAACGGGAAATACTCTACATTGTGTAGATTATGCCACCTCGATCAGTGGGCGAGTTCGAGCTCGCGGTGCTCCTGTGTGTGAGTCTGCTCGGCGACGACGCCTATGGCGCAGCGGTTCGGCGTGCGGTGTCGGAGCGGCTGAAGCGTGACTGCTCCGTGGGGGCCGTGTACACCACGCTGCAGCGGCTCGAGGACAAGGGCCTGGTCGAGTCGTGGGTATCCGACCCGACCCCGGTTCGCGGCGGGCGGGCCAGGCGCTGCTTCGCGATGACGGCGGCGGGGAATCGTGCCATCCGCGACGCGCAGGCGACCGTGCGCCGGCTCTGGAGCGGGCACGGGTTGCGGTGGTCCGGCGCATGAGCCTGCGCCTGCTCGACGTCGTGCTCACCGGTCTCAACGTGGACCGCGGACTTCGCGACGCCATCATCGGGGATCTGCTCGAGGAGCGGACCGCGCTGGCGGCCGCCCGAGGAACGCGCTTCGCCGACCGATGGATGCTCAGCCAGATACTGCGGTCGTTGCCGGCACTCGCACAGGCGACGCTGCGCGCGGGCGGGACGCGGGCGATGGCGAGCATTTTCGGCGCGGCCCTGGCGGCGTTGCTCGCCGTCCTGATCGTGGCCAGCGCGTCGGCCGCAGTGGTGTTCAACACGATCTCTGCGCAGACAATGGCGCGATTCGCGATCGTCGCCCTCGCGGTCGACCTCGCGTACGGCGTCGCCGGGGGATATCTGGCGGCACGTCTCGGCGGCGTCGCACCTCTGGCGTCGGCGGTCGCCTGCGGCTCCCTTGGCGTGATGCTCAGCCTCGTCGCGACGGGGCAGGCCATGCCCGGGTGGTACCCGCTGGCCCTGCAGCTCCTGCTCGTGCCGGCGACGGCCGTCGGCGGATGGATGCGCGCGAGGCAACTGGTCGTCAGGCCGTAGCCACCTCCACGTCCCTCAGACCTCGCAACGCTTGCGTATTTGTTCTACAGCGTAGTATATATGCGCCGAGCTTGCGATGGAGACGACGATGAAACGACGTGGCGGGCGCCGGGGTTGGCGCGGACGCGTGGCGCTCACTTCGCACCTGGGCCTGGTCGCCATCCTCGGGGGAATGACGGGTGGCATCGCGCGCGCCCAGGCGGCGCACGCCGGCGGCTCGTGGTCCTGGGTCGACGCCTACTACTTCGACTACAGCGCGATGAGCGCGGCGCCAACCGGGCCGGCCATGGATCGCTGGCTGGACCGGTACGCTCCGTATGTGTTCTTCGAGGACCCCACGCTCGGACAGGGCGCCGTCGGCCGGGACACGATTCGCCAGGCCTATGTCGCGGCGTTCACCGGTCCCCTCGGCCCCGTGCGCTGGACGATTCTCCGCCGCGTCGCGTCGGCGGACTGGGCGGCCGTCGAAGGATGGGTGGAGGGAACTCAGAACGGCAAACCGTTTCGCACGCGGTTCTCGACCTGGCTCAAGATCAAAGCCGGCCGGATCGTGCATCAGATCGACTATGTGGATTACGCCGCGATGCGGCGCCAGGTCGCCGGCACCGAGGCGGTGCCGGATGGTACCGTGGATGCCGTGCCCGCAGCGGGCGGCCGAGATTCAACGCGCGCACTTCGCGTCGCAGACGAGTTCTACAGGCGCTATGAGGCCATGCCCGTGTTGGCGTCGGCCGCGGCGGTAGAGCGGTACACCGATCTCCTCACCGACGATTTTCGGCTCGAGGATCCAACGGCGCGGGCGCGCACCGAAGGGCGCGTGCGATACCGTGACGCGCTGAACGGACTGCTCGCGAAGGGCGACTACAGGGTCTTCCACTGGGAGATCGATCGTCGCCTGACGGACGGCGAATGGGTCGCCGTCGAGGGTACCTGGCGGGGAATCTTCAAGGGACAGCCGCTCGCCGCGCGGTTCACGACGTGGCTCCGTGTTCGCGGCGACAGAATCGCGCACCACATCGACTACCTGGACTACGCCCCCTTCCGGGGCATCACGTCATCAAGGTGACGAGCGCTGCCATGCCGTCAGCATCGCAATGGCGGAAGGTGGCCGGCGTCCTGGCCGGCGTGGCGGCGGCGCTCTGGATGGTGGGCCGGGTCGCCAACGTCAGGAGCGCGACGGGTCGTATCTCGGTCGACACCGGCTGCCAATCCGACCCGAGCACCATCGCGGCCATGCGTGGTCTCGCGCCGAGTGCCACGCGTGATGCCGGGCCGATCCGCTGCGAGGCATGGGACATCGGCACCGGGGTCACCGGCTACGTCTGGCACGCGCGGAACCCGAGGGCCGTGCTGCTGCTCCAAACCGGTTGGGGCGACTATGCGCAACGCTATGTCAATCAGGGCAGCCGACTGATCCCCCATCTCCTCGATCGGGGCATCAGCGTCTACGCCTTCGACATGTGGGGGAGCGGCCGTTCTCCCGGCAAACGTGGCGCGACTCATGTTGGCGCGTGGGTCGCGGACCACCGCACGGCTCGGCGAAAGCTGCGCGATCAACCGCTGCCGGTTTTCGTGCTGGGCCACTCGGTCGGCGGCCTCGTGACGGTGACGAGTGTGCTCGGCGATCAGACCGCGCTCCACGGCATGATCCTCCTGGCGCCGACGCTCGACTGGGGGCTGAGTGGATTCATGCGACTCGTGGCACGCGCCGGCGCCTTCGTGGTCCCCACCCTGCCGGTGCCCGGCACCGGCGGCTGGGATGACGTCACGCGTGCCCCCGAGGCGCAGCGGCGGTTGAACGCCGATCCGCTGATGTACCACGGCGGGCTCTCCTGGGTAACGGCGGGCAGCGGCGTGACGCTGTCGCGCGAGAACTGGGCGCGCTATCGGGAGCTGCGCGTTCCGGTTCTCGTGCTGCACGGCGGTGCGGATCGCGCACCCGATCCGAGCGGGAGCCGTGAGTTCGTCGCGCTTGTGACGTCGCCCGACAAGACGCTCAGCATCATCGAAGGGGGACTGCACGCGTTGCTCGACGACACCGCTGGCCCAGAGGTGCTGCAGAAGATCCTGACCTGGCTGGATCAGCGGGTGCCCACTGCGTCGACCTCGCGATGAAGCAAGCGCTCCGGGGGCGGTCTCACGTGCACCCAGGCCCACCCGAACAGTGTGATCGCGAGGAATGGATAGGCGTGGAATGGCAGCGGCCTCGAGAGCGGCGTCAGCGCCGCCCCGGCGAAGATGCGAGCCGCCGTCACGATGAACAGGATCGCCGCGATGGCCCCGGTCACCCTGACGAACACCGGGAGAAGAGGCGAGGCACTGATGAGAAGCAGGGCCGCGGACCACAAAGCGGCTCCGGCCGCGAATGACGGAGCGCTCGCCGCGAGTTCCACCGCGGAGCCGGAGACGATCAGCGTCTGGCCGGCGAGGAAGGTCAGGAAGCCAGCGGCCAGTTGTTCATGGCCCTGACGAAGATGATGGACGACGAGCAGGGCACTCCCGACGACCAGCGCGACGCCATCGGCGGCCCACGCGAGACTCCGCAGCTCGGCGGTCGGTGCGAACGACCCGGCCATCCCCAGCAGAGCGCCGATGACCAGCCCAGCCGCCGCGGTGATGCGCAGGCGTTCGTCGCGCATTCGCCCCTCCCGTAGAGTGATCACACCTCCTGCAGCCGCTCGAGGCCGCGGCGGAGAAGCCCACCGGGTCGCGCGCGCTCGCCAGCAGTGCCTCGATTATCGCGTGGTCGTCCGCGCCATGGAAGATCAGGCGCACGACCTGCGGCCTGGCTCCCACCAGAACCCGCTGCGCGGCGAGGATGCGACGACTCGATGCGGAGACGCCCACCCACAGGGATCTGCCATGACCAGGTTCGGGCCGACGATCTCCCCCTCACATGCGGCGATCAGGGCTCGCGTCGCAACCGCAATTCCATGATCGGCATCCAGGTCGTCCCGTCCCGGGAGAATTCCCCGATCTCGTGCCACTCGTCCTTCGTGTACCGCGCCGTGTTTCGCACGCGACCGCCTGGCACCTCGCGTGTCCACTGCACGCCGCCGTCGATAAGGGTCAGCGTAAAGTCGCCCCACTGCCCGGTTGCGAGGTACGACCGCAGCGTGTACGTGCCGCTGGCGGGGTCGAACGAAACGACTCCAAGCGCGTGGTGCACGACACGTTCCTCCGCGCCGGCCACCGTCACGGTCCCTCGACCCTCGACGAGGAGAACGGCGCCGCCGAGCTTGCGCTCCACGACTTCGAGCATCTGGGTCTGGACGCGCTCGGCGCCACGCTGCTGCCACGCCGGCCCGCGCCATCGCCCGACCATGAAGTCCAGGCGCGCAATACCCGCCTGAGCTGCTGCGGGATCGGGCGCCTGCGCCCCCGTCCCGGCGGCTGGCAGATGCATGGTCATGATCAGCAGGAAGACCGGAACGTACGAACGCATAGTGATCGCTCCTTGCGAGTTGTGGGCGAGCGTGGCGATGCGCTCGCCGACGCGTGACCACGGCGGTTCCCTCACTCCGCCCGCAACGCCTCGGTCGGCGCAATGCGGGTCGCCCGATGCGCCGGAATGTAGGCGGCCGCAACGGCGATGGTTACGACCAGCACGGCGATCGCGACAAAGGTCCCGGGATCCGCGGGACTCACCCCGTACAGCACGTGAGACAGCACACGCGTGCTGCCTGCCGCCGCGACCACGCCGATCCCGATGCCCACCATCGCCAGTCGCAGACCACCACCCACCACCAGACGCTTCACCGACATCGCGTCGGCTCCCAGCGCCAGCCGCACGCCTATCTCGCGCGTGCGCTGCGCGACGGAATAGGCGATCACCCCGTACAGGCCGACGCCCGACAGCACGAGCGCAACCACGGAAAAGGCCACGAGCAGCGCCATCGCGAACCGCGCCGGGGCCAGACTCTCGCGGACATAGGTGTCGCCCACGGTCACCTCGCGGAGGATCGCGCCGAACAGGAGACCCGTCTCGCCTCGGAGCGTCCGATCGAAGTCGGCCACGACGCGCCGGATCGATGACACGATTTCCCTTTCCGGCATCGTGGTGCGCAGGACGAGCGGAAGCTGAAACAATCGCGGTGGCATGGGGCTGTAGAGCTCCATGGTCCATCTCGCGTCCCGGCCACCAGGCAGGCGTACGTCTTCGACGATGCCGACGACCGTATATGAGGCGCTCCGTCCCGCGCGTGTGAACGGCCCGCTACTCTTCTCCACGAGTCGCGCGCCGATGGCCCCTCCCTCCGGCCACAAGCGCCGTGCCAGCGCCTGGCTGACAACGACCTCCGGCGACATCGACGGATCGGCGTTACCGCCGCCGCGCGGCCATGTGAGGGAATCGGGTGGCCGCCCCGCGACCAAGGACATGCCGGCAAGGCGAAAATAATCCGGCGTGATGAAGATTGCCGCGAAGTCGGCGACACTCCTCGAGTGTCCGCTCGCGTCGGGTTCGCTCTCGAGTGTCGCCAGGACCCGCCAACCCTGGCCGGGCATCATGCCCATCGCCGCGCCGGTGACCCCCGGCATGGCTCGCAGAAGTTGGAAGAGCTCGTCCCGGCGTGCCGCACGGTCCGCCGCGCTCCCCTCCCGCCCGAAGCTGAGCATCACGTCGGTTGCAACGAGGCCCTGTGGCCGGAAGCCGAGGTGCATGCGCTGCAACCCGACGAATGAGCGCACGAGGAGCCCCGCGCCGACCAGGAGGACGAGCGACATCGCGATCTCGAACACGATGAGCGCCGACCGCATCCGTTGTGCAGCGCTTCCTCCCGAGGCGGTCCGCGTTTCGCTGCGCAACACGTCGCCCACCGGCCTCGCACCGGCGAACAGGGCCGGCGCCGACCCGAAGAGAATTCCCGTGCCCACGGAGATGCCGGCGGTCCAGAACAGAACCGCCGGGTGCAGCGTCACGCCGTCCAGATGTTCCAGCGACGGCGGCCTGAGCGTGAGGATGATCTCGAGCGCCGCCCAGGCGACCCCCATGCCGAGCAGACCGCCTGCGAGGGCGAGGAGGACGCTCTCTGTCAACACCTGGCGGGCGAGCCGGAGGCGCCCGGCGCCTAACGCGGTACGCACGGCGAACTCACGCCGCCGGGTCCAGGCGCGCGACATGAGCAGATTGGCCACGGTCGCGCAGGCGATGAGCAGCAGCACGCCCACGGCCACGAAGAGCACCTGCACGGTCTGCGCTTCGCGCGGATCGAGGAAGTCCTGCGCGCGCATGGCGCGAGCGCGAACCGGCTCGCGACCGGTCGGTGGTTCACTGTCCAGGATCGACTGCAGCTCCCTGGTCGCCGCCGCCGCCGCGACTCCCGGTCGCAGCCTGGCAAAGACGTCGCTCCCCGCGAGCGAGTCCAGCGAGGCCGGCAGCCAGATCGCGGGGGTGGCCTGCCGCAGCTTGCCGCTCACGCCGGCGGGTGCCGACATCGGGATGGACATCTCGCGCGGCGCCACTCCGATGATGGCGTACTGTCGGTCGTCGAGGTCCGGGACGGGGATCGTCGATCCGAGGACATCGGCGCGGCCGCCGAACTCGCGCTGCCACTTCCGGTAGCTGATGATCGTCACGGCTGGGGCGCCGGGCTGCGCGTCGGCAGGCGTGAAGTCCCGCCCGAGCGCCGGCCGCAGGCCGAGGAGCCGGAGGTAGCTTGCCGTGATGAAAGCGGGGACCGTGTCCCGCGTGTCGCCAAAGTCCTGCAGGAAGAGCGCGTGCACGGACACCGCGCCGATCGCATCGACGGAGCGCGCGCGATCGCGCCACGCCGCGAGCATCGCCTGGTCAGGCGCGTTGCCGTCCCCCACCACGAGCTTCACGATCCGGTCGCCGTCCGGATAGGGCAGCGGCGCGATCAGGAGGCGATGCACGACGGTGAAGATCGCGGCGTTGGCGCCGATGCCCAGCGCGAGCGTGAGCAGGGCGATCGCCGTGAGGCTCCGGGCCTTCGTGAACTGGCGCGCGGCGAATCGGACGTCCTGGACGAGCTCGGCCAGCCAATCCGTCACGCGCAGCCAACGCGCCCGTCTCGCGATGCGGTGTGCCGCGTATTGCTGGAACTCCTCCAGGTCACCGAAGCGGCGCCGTGCTTCCGCCTCCGCGTCATCCCTGCTCAGCCCGCGCGCGCGCAACTCTTCCACACGCATCGCGAAGTGGGTCCGCAGTTCCTCGTCCAGCTCGCGCGCCATGCGCGCACGCGTTGCCGGGAGCTGAAACAGGCGCCTGATGCCGCGCGGAAGCCATGGTGAGAGCATGGGGCCTCAAGCCGTCTCGAGAATCCCGGAGACCGCGGAGACGTAGCGTTTCCACGTCGCGATCTCCGCGCGCAGCATCTGACGGCCGCGCGGAGTGAGGGAGTAGTACCTCGCGCGTCGATTGTTGTCGGACACGCCCCACACAGCGGCGATGGCGCCGGCGTCGGTGAGCCGGTGGAGCGCCTTGTAGAGCGCCGAGTCGACGATCTCGAGCTCGTGGCGTGTGCGCTGCTCGATCCACTGGCACAGCCCGAAGCCGTGCATGGGCTGGGTGGCGAGCGCCTTGAGCACCAGCAGGTCGAGGGTGCCGTGGAGGAGGTCGCTGGTGTCGCGCGGCATGCCTCTCCCTGCACGAGGTTAGGGGAGAAGGTGGCGCTGCCCGGGGCGTTCGTCAAGAGTCCCAGAGGTAGAGCAGGGCTCCGTGACGTCTCGCTGGCGCCACGCCCGTCATCCGACTCCCGATCGCGGCCGGAGATCAAGCATTTCGCCCCGCGCCGACATCTCACAGCTTTCAGGGAGCGGAGCCACGCCATGCCGGTCACAGCCACGTTGCGCTCGCTGCGGAACACCCGGGGCCTCTCGGCCACCGTGGTCGCCACGCTCGCGTTCGGGGTCGCGGCGCTCGCCCTTGCCTTCGGCGTGATCAACGCCGCCGTGTTCCGTGAGCCGCCGTTCCACGACGCCGGTCGCCTCGCGATGCTCTACCTGGAGCGCAATCCGCAGGGCGAGCCACCCCGGCGGGAGCGCTGGTCGTTCCCCCGCTACGAGCTGCTCCGCGAGCGGCAGCAGAGCTTCGAGCGCGTGGCCAGCTACTCGCCCGCGTCGCTCACGATCTCGGGTGAGCACGACGCCGAGCTGGTACAGGGTGAACGCGTCTCCGCCTCGTACTTCCCGCTGCTGCGGGTCGGTCCTGCCAGGGGACGGCTCTTCACCGAAGCCGAGGATGATCCCGCTCGCCCCACGCCGGTCGTGCTCCTCGGCCACGGCCTCTGGACGAGGCGGTGGGGCGCGGATTCCGCGATCCTGGGGCGAACGATCCGCCTCAACGGCGTGACGCTCACTGTGATCGGCGTGCTGCCGGCCGGGTTCACGGGGCTGTCCGGCCGCGCGGAGGTGTGGATTCCGCGGACGACCTCGCCGCAGATCACCTACGCCGAGTATCTCACCACCAACCAGAACTTCATCAGCGCGGTGGGACGGCTGCGCACGGGGGTTTCACTCCCTGCCGCGCAGAGCGAACTGGAGCTCCTCGGCGCCAGCATCAACCGCGCGCTGCCCAGCGATCCCGACTTCCCCGACGAGCGCGTGACGGCGAGCGCGACGACGCTCAACGAGGCGCGCGCCAATCCCACGGTCAGGCGGTCGCTCTTCGTGCTGCTCGGTGCCGTGGTGGTGCTGCACCTCCTGGCGTGCGCGAACGTGACGAACCTCCTGCTCGGACGCGCGGCCGTGCGGCAACACGAGTCCGCGGTGCGGGTCGCGCTCGGCAGCTCGCCCCGGCGGCTCTTCCGGCACCTCCTGGGCGAAGGCCTCGTGCTCACGGGCGCCGGCGGGGCGTCGGGTGTGGTGCTCGCGTGGTGGGCCAGCGGATTCGTGACACCACCCGCGAACGCGTGGGCGCCGCGCAACTTCTACGGCAGCCTCGCCCCCTTCGACGCGCCGGCGTTCAGAACGACCGAAGTGGCCTTCGCGGTGGGAATCGCCGTGCTGACCGCATTGCTCGTTGCGATCCCTCCCGCGCTGAGCGCGTTTCGCGTGAATGTGGCCGCTGGCATCAAGGCGCAGTCGCGGGGCATCCCGGGCGGTGCACTCACGCTGCGGCGGCCTTCGGCGCGCGGGGTGCTCGTCGGTCTCGAGGCGGCCCTCGCCATGCTGCTCGTGGTGGCGGCGGGGCTCCTCATCGACAGCTTCCAGCGGATGCGACGCGTCGACCTCGGCGTCAGGCTGGACAACGTCCTGACGTTCTGGGTGATTCCGTCCGAAGCGCGCGTGCCGCCGCCGGCGGCGCCGGCGTTCGTCACGAAGCTGCTCGCCGCGGTGGCGCGGGTGCCGGGCGTCGTGTCGGCCTCGGTGGACGGCGGGGCGCCGCTGGCGGGAAGCGCGAGCAACGTCCTCTTCATCGAGGGCCGCACGCCGCCGACTCCGGGGCAGGCGCCACCCGTGCTGCGTCACTACGTGGGACCGGATCACTTCGCGACGCTCGACATTCCGCTGAGACGCGGCCGGGTGTTCACGGCGGGCGATGGGGCCGGTGCACCGGGCGTGGCCGTGATCAGTGAGACCGCGGCGCGGCGGTTCTGGCCCGGCGAGGATCCGCTCGGGCAGCGCGTCTGGTTCAGTGGCAGCGGATTCGACAGCCCGGCCGCGAGCGCGGAGATCGTCGGCATCGTGGGCGACGTCGTGTACAATCCGCTCGACCGGCGACCGAATCTCGCCAGCGTCTACACGCCCTATGCCCAGTTCACGTACGCCTCGCGCATGGTGTTCGCGCGCACGGCGCCCGGGAGCGATCCCCTGGCGGTGATCCCGGCGATCCGCCAGTCCGTCGCGACGGTGGATCCTGAGCTCGCGCTGCAGGAGGTACAGCCACTCGCCGCGATCGTGAGCGCCTCCTGGGCCCGGAATCGCTTTGACGCGATCCTCTTCGGTGGGTTCGGCGTCGCGGCCCTGGTGCTCGCGGCCAGCGGCATCTTCGCGGTGCTCTCGTACGGCGTGGCGACACGCACACGGGAGTTCGGCGTGCGCATGGCACTCGGCGCCGACTCGCGGCGGGTACTGTGGGACGTGCTGCGCGAGGGGATGGCGTGGCCCATCGCCGGCCTCGCGATCGGTCTCGCGGCCGCGCTCGGGATCACGCGGCTGCTGCAATCGTCGCTGTACGAGACTTCGCCGCAGGAGCCGCACGTGCTGGTGGGCACGGCGGCACTGCTCGTGATCGTCGCAGCCGCGGCGTGCCTGGTGCCGTCGTGGCGCGCGACGCGCGTGGACGCCATGGAGGCGCTGCGCGCCGAGTGAAATTGGGGTCAGAGTCGAGTTTCTCCCGCCAGGCCTGGCGGGAGAAGCTC
>DATIGO010000269.1:0-7919 GCA_035454665.1 Gemmatimonadaceae bacterium
CGCTCCAGCAGCCCGGCCATGGTGACCGGGTCCACGTTGTCGAGCACGTGCAGCCGCGGGAAGCCGCCGCGCGTGGGGTCGGAGAGGGCGTTCCACCCGGACGGGCGCAGCGCGGTGCGCAGGGCGATGGGACCGAGCGCCGACCCGCCGATGCCGAGCACCACGGCGTCGCGCACGCCGGATTCGAGGATGTGCCTGGCCTGCGCGCGCGCGGCCTGGAGGTGCGCGCCGGGCGCGGGCAGGTCGATGAAGCCGAGCTGGCCCCTTTCGTGGCGCGCCATGGTGGCCGCGTGCGCCGCCCGGAACGAAGCCGCGAGCTCGGTCCACTCGCTGTCGTCCACGCCACCCGACACCGCCGCGGCGGTCATGCACGTGTAGTCGAGGGAGATCCGGGAGGTCATGGCACCACCGCGCCCCTGGGACGGTTACTCGACCCGCACGACCAGCCCGTCGAACGCCGGAGCGACGCCCCGCGGCAGTTCGGCCTCGAGGTTGGCATGCAGGTTCTCGTGGGTGAGATGCGTGAGATACGTGCGTTCCGCTCCGACCTGTTCGGCCACGCGCAGGGCCTCGGGCAGCGAGAGGTGCGTGGGATGCCCCGTGCGCAGCAGCGCGTTGACGACCAGCACCCGCGCTCCCGTCATCCGCTCGAGCGCCGCGGGCGGCACGCTCTTGGCGTCGGTCACGTACACCAGCGGACCGATCCGGTACGCGAACACGGTCACCGCGCCGTGCGGCACGCTGAAGGCCGTGACCTGCGCGTCGCCGATCTGCGCGGTCTCGCCGTCCTCGATGACGTGGACCTCTCCCTCCGGCTTCGAGGTGCCGGGCATGGGCCGCACGCGGTCGTCGAAGATGTACGGGAAGCGCCGTGCGATGCGGTCGAGCGTTTCACGGGAGCCGTACATCGGCAGCGGCGCGTCGCGCCGCATGGTGAACGCGCGGACATCGTCGAGCCCCTGCACGTGATCGGCGTGGTCGTGCGTGAAGAGCACCGCGTCCACGCGATCGATCCCGCACGTCACGAGCTGCAGGCGCAGCTCCGGCGGCGTGTCGATCAGGAGCCGGGTCCCGCGATCCGTCTCCACCACCGCGCCCACGCGCGTCCGCCGGTCGCGCGGGTCCGCGCTGCGGCACACGTTGCAGTGACAGCCGATCTGCGGCACACCGAAGCTCGTGCCGGTGCCGAGGAAGGTGAGCTTCACACGACCTCGATCTTGAGCAGGTTGGTCGTGCCGGGGATGTCGAAGGGAACCCCCGCGGTAACAAGCACGCGGTCCCCGGCGCGCGCCAGTCCCCGCGCGAGGACCTCCCGCCTGGCGTGCTCGAACATCTGCGTGTAGGTGTCGCTGTGCGGCACGAGCGCGGGGATCACGCCCCATACGAGCGAGAGCTGATGGCAGGTGCGTTCGATGTCGGTGACCGCGAGGATCGGCACGTCGGGGCGCTGTGACGAAACCACCCGTGCCGAGAATCCGCTCTTGGTGAAGACGACCACGAGTGGCGCACCGAGCAGCCGCGCCGCCGTCACGGTCGCGGCCGCGATCGTCTCCTCGCCCGTGGCGTTCCGCTGCCCCGCGCGCCGCTCGACCCGCACCTGCGGCGCCCCATGCCGCTCGATCTCGGTGATGATGCGCGCCATCGCCTGCACGGCGAGCGTGGGGAACCGCCCCAGCGCCGTCTCGGCGGAGAGCATGACCGCGTCGGTGCCATCGAGAATCGCGTTGGCCACATCGCTGGCCTCCGCGCGTGTGGGGCGCGGATGCTCGATCATCGACTCGAGCATCTGCGTGGCCGTGATCACGGGCCGGCCGCACTGGTTCGCCAGCCGGATGATCCGCTTCTGCACGAGCGGAACCTCCTCGAACGGCAGCTCCACCCCCAGGTCACCGCGCGCGACCATCACCGCATCGGACGCGTGCACGATGTTCTCGATGTCGTCGAGGGCGCTGTCCTTCTCGATCTTCGCGACGACGAGCAGGGAGCGGGGGATGAGCGCCCGCAGTGCGGCGATGTCGTCCATCCGTCGCACGAAGCTGAGGGCGAGATAGTCCAGGTCGTGCGCGACGGCGAAGCGGGCGTCGACGCGATCCTTCTCCGTGATGGAGGGCGCCGAAACCTGGACCCCTGGGAGATTCAATCCCTTGTGGCGCCGGATCTCGCCCCCGTGCAGCACGCGGGTGAGGACCCGCGGGCCGTTCACCTCCAGCACGACGAACTCGAGCAGCCCGTCGTCGATGAGAATCCGGTCCCCCGCGTGCACGTCGTTCGCGAGGTCGTCGTAGGTGACCGGAAGGTCGCCGCCGCCGGCATCGGCCTCGTGACAGAGAACGACCTCCTCGCCCGGCGCCACGACCACGGGCGCGGGGAGGTCCCCGACGCGGATGCGGGGACCCTGCAGGTCTCCCAGGATCGCGACGGGGCGCCGGCGTTCCGCCGCCAGTCGCCTCACGAGATCGATCCGGGCGGCGTGCTCCTCGTGCGTCCCGTGCGAGAAGTTCACGCGGGCCACGTCGAGGCCGGCGTCGATCAGCGCGCCGATCGCCTCGGGCGACGACGACGCTGGTCCGAGGGTGCAGACGATCTTCGCACGCACGCGGCGCGTCAGCGGCTCGGCACGAGCGCCGCCGCCTTGCGCTCCAGCCCCGCGATGAGCGCGTCGAACGACTTCTGAAACGCCGCCACGCCGTCCGCCAGCAGCTTGTCCGTGACCGATCCGAGGTCGATCCCGAGCTGTGAGAGCGCCGCGAGATGGCGCTCCGCGGCATCCAGATCGCGGTCGATCGTGCGCTCCACCACGCCGTGGTCGCGGAACGCGTCGATCGTCGCGGGCGGGAGCGTGTTGACGGTGTGGGGACCGATGAGCTGCTCCACGTAGATCACGTCGCGGTACGCGGGGTTCTTCGTGCTCGTGCTCGCCCACAGGGGGCGCTGCACCATCGCACCGCGGCGCGCAAGCGCGTCCCACCGCGCACCCGAGAATCGCTCGCGGAAGAGCGCGTAAGCCCGGCGGGCGTTGGCCACCGCCGCCTTGCCGCGCAGCGCCAGCACCGGCTCCCCGGCATCGTCTCCGCCCCGCGCTGCGGCCAGCGCCTCGAGGCGCCGGTCGACCTCGGTATCGACCCGGCTCACGAAGAAGCTCGCGACCGATGCACAGGTGTCGATCGGGGCTCCGGTGGACAGCCGGTCCTCGAGCCCCGCCAGATACGCCTCGATGACGCGGGCGTGCGCGTCCAGCGAGAACAGCAGCGTGACGTTCACGTTGATGCCGTCGGCGATGAGCCGCCGAACGGCCGCCGCGCCGGCCGGCGTCCCCGGCACCTTCACCATGACGTTCGGCCGGTCCACGGTGCGCCAGAGCCGATGTGCCTCCTCGATCGTCTCGTCCGCGCGGTTCGCGTGCGCGGGCGAGACCTCGATGGAGACGTAGCCGTCGCGCCGACGGGTGCGCTCGTACGTCTCGCGGAAATGGTCGCACGCCGTCCGCACGTCGTCGGTCTCGATGAGCTCGAAGAGGTCGAGCGCGCTGCGCTCGCCGGCCGCCGCCGCGATCTGGCCGTCGTACGCCGTGCCCTCCGCGAGGGCCTTCTCGAAGATCGTCGGGTTCGAGGTCATGCCTGCGAGTGCGTCATCGCGGATCATGCGCTCGAGCCTGCCGTCGTGCAGCAGGGTGCGATCGATGAAGTCGAGCCAGACGGACTGGCCCGCATCATGGAGATCCTGCAGTCGATTACCGGTCATGGCGAGAGGTGTGTCGGGGCCGAAGTGGGGCGAGCGCGAGAGACTGAAAGGTAGCGCCCTATCGCACACGCCACTCGGTCGAGAATTCGCGGGTCCCCCAGGCGAAGCGCAGTTCGCCACGCGGTGACCCGTCACCGGCCGGAATCAGCCAGATGGAGAGGCTCTCGAGCGGTGCGGCCAGCGTGCGCGACCGCAGCGGAACACGGCCCAGGTCCTGCGCCCGGTCGTAGTCGGTGCCCAACTGCTGGGTCTTCCGGCTCACGATGAGGTGCCAGTCCCCGCGGCGCGCAGTCTGGGCGTAGAGGGTGTACTCCCCCCGGGGAACAGGGAGCGTACCGATGATGAGGTCGACGCCCGTCACCAAGGAGGTGGCGTCGTTGGCGCCCAGCCGCCAGACCGAGTCGAGGTCCGCCTCGAGCGCGCCGGCCACGGTGCGCCCGCGGGCGTGGGGCTGGCCGTAGTCGATCGTGATGCGGACCGGCTGCGCGGGAGCCACAGCGCTCTGCGCACCGGCCGTGTCGCGCGGCGTCAAGGTCACGGTGGTGGTGGCGCGGGTGCTGGCACCCGGCCGTAACGCCTGTGCCTGCAGCGTGCCGGCCGGCAGGAGCTGAAGCAGCACCACCGCGAGCGCGCGCGCGGTTCCCGGCGCATGGGTGCGGAAGCGAGGAGAGCGAAGGAGGCAACGCATGGCGGTCGGGGGCAGATGGGGTGGATGGCCGCCGCCCGCCGTCAAATGCAGGCGGTCGCGCGGCCCGGCGGGCGCAGCGACAGCGCGGCGTGACGGAGACGGTGGCGCGTGTCCGTGACGCCCTCCAACGTAGCCGGTGCGTCGCGCCCCCTCAATGCGCACGACGCCGATCGCGTGGCCGCCCACACGCGCCGCGGCGGCGCCGGGCGGGGCCCATGACCCGGGCGCGCGGCGCCTAACGAGCTTGACCTTCTTCCCCGGCCTGCGGCGCCTAACGCCGAACGGCAGTTCCCGGGCACCCCGCCTCCAGTGCGGGCAACGCCCCCGACGCGTGGCCGTCGTGCGCCGGCCGCTCCCGCGGGCACGCGCCGCGCCCGCCCCGCAACCCGCCCGACAGCCCAGGGAGCGGCCGATTCGCGCCGTCCGGCGCCGCCGTCCTTTCACCGCCGTGAGCAGCGGCCCGTCGCGTGCACGCCGCCGCACCGCGCTGCCGCGAGTCCCGTCCGGCCGTGAGGCGTGCGCGGCCGGGAACACCGCGCGGCCGACCCGGCTCACGGGGCGCCGAACGGCTCGCTCGGTCGCCGGCGGTGGCCGATCTGCGGCGCCAGCGGGGCCGAGCGGAGCCGCGACCCGGAGCCGCGACCCGGAGCCGCGACCCGGAGCCGCGCGTCCGCCAGCGTCGACGGAACCCGGCCGCAGTGGGTCAGACTGACCCACGGGCCGCCGATCCGGTGATATTGCCGGTACTTCCGCTCCCCATTACTTTGGAGCGCCGTTGGGAACCGGATTCGGATGTGCGGAAGCGGAGGGGCCGGCTCTCGCGCCGGCCTTTTTCTCTTTGTTCGGGTCATCTGCCGGTCCGATTGGCCGGCCAGACATGACCTCAGCCCGCGTGGGGGCGGTCCCACGCACAGTGTGATCGGTCAGTACGGCTTGTCCGCACTCCGAGCACATCTGCACCAACATGGAGTAGCGCATGCGTACGACCGGCACCGTCAAGTGGTTCAACGAGGCGAAGGGCTTCGGCTTCATCACCCCGCAGGACGGATCGAAGGACTGCTTCGTCCATCACTCGGCCATCCAGGGCAAGGGCTTCAAGACCCTGGCCGAAGGCGAGAAGGTCGAGTTCGACGTGGTCGACGGGAAGAAGGGGCCCGCCGCGGAGAACGTCGTTAGGCTCGGCAAGTAGCGCCAGCAGACGGAACGCCACCCCGGCAGCCGGGTCGCCCCAGGGCGATCCGGCTGCCTTCGTTCATGCCTGATCCCAGAACCCCGTGAGTCGCCGAAGCCGGCCGCTCCCGGCCAGCTCCACGAAGTGCGCCCCCCTGCCGAGCGCTCGCCCATCGGCCGCAACGGCCTCCCAGGCAAACCGCGCCCGGTCGAGCACCAGCTCCACGGGACCGCATCGCACCAGACGAGCCCCCGGCATGAAGCGCTGCGCGGCGCCGATGTAGTCGCTGATCGCCTGGCACCCCGTCGCGGAACCCAGGCGGTCCGCGAAGACGGCGGGGGCCTCGCACGCGGCTTCCAGAATCGTGAGCCGGCGTGATGGCTCGGTCTCCGCCCACGCCGTCATGAACGCGTCGACGTGACGCGTCGCCGCTTCCGCCAGCCGCTCCGCGGTCACGGCGCCGGCGAGCCGGGAGAGATAGTGGGTCCAGCCGTCGTGATGGCCGTCGCGAGACGGCCCACCCGGCAGGCCCGAGTGCCGCAGGACCACCACCGTCGCGCCGCCCTCCGGCTCGAGCTCAATCGCTACCGTCGACGTCGCGGGCGGCAGCTCGGCACTTCCCTCGTAGCCCCACGAGAACACCAGGCGCCGATCCGGCACCCGCTCGATGATCGAGCCGAGCGCACAGTGCCCGTTCGGATAGCGGACGCGGACCACGCCGCCGGGCCGCGCCTCGATGTCGGCGTCGCCCATCCAGGCGCGGAACCGATCCGGATCGCTGAGATAGCGATACAGGACGGCCGGACTGGCCTCGACTCTGATCCGCAGCTCGAGGATGGAATCGTCAGACATTCGCACTCTGCTCCGCCTCCGCGAGCCGTTTCAGGATGACCAGGCGGCCGGTCCAGAGCTGTTCGAGGTACTCGCGCAGCGGCCCCATGCTCTCCTTTCGCGCCCGATAGATCCGCTGGCGTCCGCCGCGCCGCACGTCGACGAGCCCTGCCTCGCGCAGCACGCGCAAGTGCTGGGAGACGGCGCCGAACGTCACGGGGAGCCGGCGCGCGATGTCCCCGGCGGTGCGCTCGCGGCTCCATACGAGGTGCAGGATCTCGCGACGCCGCGGCTCGGCGAGAGCAGTGAGAGGATCCATGATGTCATTATAGTACACACTAAAATATCAAGCAAGTCCGGGGGCCAACCCTGTCCCCAGTGCATTGCGGACGGCGGTTACTCCTCTTCGCCGTCCATGTGCCGCGACGCCGGCGCGGGCGCGACGATCCCCTCGTATGTCTCCCTCGGGATCCGGAAGCTGTCCGCGAGCTGCGGCTCGAGGTCCTTGTTCAGCACGCGCCGTGCAACGTACTCACCGATCACCGGGCCCGACTTGAACGCCTCCGCCGAGCCCGCTCCGGCAATCCAGACGTTCTGCATATCCGGATGCCGGTCGATGACGAAGTTCCGCGAGATGCTGGACTCGTAGTGGCACGCGCGCGTCTCGTTGATCGGCGCGTCCTTGAGCAGCGGGATCCGCTCGGCGAGGAAGTTCCGCGACCGCTGAATGGTTTCGGTGTCGACGTGCCGGTCGCTGAGGTCCGGATCCTGGTCCGGTCCGCCGATGATCGGCGGGCCGCTCGGCGCGCTCGCGGCACCGCCGCGCCCACCACCCCGTCCTCC
Source organism: Gemmatimonadaceae bacterium (assembly GCA_035454665.1). GTDB lineage: Bacteria > Gemmatimonadota > Gemmatimonadetes > Gemmatimonadales > Gemmatimonadaceae > DATIGO01. Next base: position 7,275 of record DATIGO010000269.1, read on the forward strand.
GGCTGCGCCGCCGCCGCGCCCGCCTCCGCCTCCGCCCCCGCCACCGCGCACCCGGAGGCCACGACTATCCACCGGGAGGGTCGGCCACCCCGTGACGCCGGGGAAGTTGAAGCTCGGCATGTTCGGGAAGGCAAAGCGCTCGTCACCCAGCGGCGTGGCGAAGTAGCAGACGCGCCCCATCGGGGTGCGCAGCCGCGTGCCCATCACGCTCGGGAAGACCTTCCCGAGCCACGGGCCGCAAGCGAAGACGTAGTTGGCCGCCCGGGCCGTCTCGTGCGTGTCGAGGATGAGATCCCCCATGCGGCCGTTCTTCGCGAGGCCGGGGTACGCCCGCGCGACCACCACGTCGCCACCCATCTTCTGGAGGACTTCGGCCACGCACTGCGTCGAGCGCCGGGCGCGCACCACCCCGGCCTCGTGTTCGTAGAGGCAGGCGGTGATGCCGCGCAGGTCGAATTGCGGGAACTCCTTCTTCACGACCTCGACATCGACCGATTCGTGCTTGATGCCGTTCTTCACGAAGAGGTCGCGCGTCGTCCGGGTGAAGTTTTCCCACTCGGCGCGGAAGATGAAGTCACCGGTGGTCACGAAGAGGCGCATCTTCAGATCACGGCCCCACTCGTCATCCCACGCTTTCCAGCGCTG
>DATIGO010000270.1:0-5220 GCA_035454665.1 Gemmatimonadaceae bacterium
GAGCAGGCATCACCGCGGCCCGGTCCTTTCGCCTCACGCGCTGTTGACGCTCGTTCGCCGTCCGCCCGCCGACTGTCCCCGGTGGCGGCAGTCTCGTCGATGGCGTGGCTGGGAGACGCCGTGTCACACTGCCGCGAATGATCGGTTCATTGGATCGGAAGGCGGCGACGCACCGCCGTCTCGGGCAGGAAAGAGGGTCCATGTGGCCACGCATGAGCTGGCCCTTGAACACCTCGGCCACACCTGAACGAGGAATACCGGCGGGCGGTCGCCGCAGGCGGGGCAGAGGACTTCGGCCAGTGCGAGGGGACGAGGGCGTGGCCTTCGGCACTTTCACGGACTGCGTCGAGACCCAGGACTGGAACGCACTCGAGCCCGGCGCGCGGGCGTACGATCACCTTGTGGGGCGTGACATTACGCGGCAAGTTGCGCGGCGGAGGGCCTGACGACAGGCAGCATGCCGGAACTCCTTCTCGGCGCCGCGCGGCTGTGGCTCGCCCTGCAGGTCACGCAGGGGGGAGGGGTCACGGGCACGGTCACGGACGAGGAGAGTGGCGTCCCGATCGCGGGTGTCACTGTCCTGCTGACCGACCTCGATCGCTGGTCCCTGTCGACCGAACAGGGGCGCTATCTGCTGCGTGGCGTCCCACCCGGGCCGCAGCACCTCACCATCCGGCGCATCGGATACGCCTCGCGCACGCTGCACGCGCTCGTCCCGCCCGGCGGCGCGGTCGAGATCAACGTCGCGCTGCGACGCGTGCCGGTGCGCCTGCGCGAGGTCGAGGTGAGACCGCGACTCGTGATGCGCGGCGTGGAGGACGTGGAGCGCTCGTCGTTTCCGGCGCGAGCCGTCACCATGGCGGCGGCGCGCAACCACCCGCTCCTCTCCGAGCCCGACGCCTTTCTGGCGCTCACGGGTGGTGGGGTGACGATGGCTCCGGAGGCACCGACCGGAGTCCACATCGCCGGCGGCGCGAGTGATCAGACGGCATTTCTCCTCGACGGCATTCCGGTATTGAGCCCCTATCATGCGGCGGGCACCTTCAGCGCGTGGAACCCGGACGCGCTCGATCGGATGCAGGCGTCGGCGATCCCGTCCGCCGACGCCCCGGATGGGCTCGCGGGAACCGTCAGCGCGACCACGCGTGCACCCGGCGGGCGGTACGGCATGCAGGGAAGCGTCAGCAACACGCAACTGCGTCTGACGGCGGACGGACCGCTCGGCCGGTCCGGCGCGGGCTACCTCGTGAGCCTGCGCTCGGGGTTCCCCGGCGCGATCGCTCCGCCTGACGAGTCTTCGTACCTGCGCGGTGGGACGGCGGACGTGCTGGCGAAGGTGCGTGTGCCCGCCGTCCTGGGCGGTCACACGGAGTTGCTGCTATATGATGCCGACAACGAGTTCGGTGCCTCGGTCGTGCCGGAGGGGGTCGAGCCCGTCGCGGGCGCGCTGCCCCGGCACCTCGTGAAGTGGCACAGCCGTTCCGCCGGCGCGGGCTGGGAACGGCCGCTGGGATCAGGAGGGACCACCGCGCGTGTGCGGGCCTGGCGCGCAGAGGCCGATGCCATGGCGGGATGGACGGCGCACGACGGGGCGCGGCTCCGCCTCGGCGCCGATCGTCACGACATCGGTGTGCTGGGGCTCGTGGAGCATGTCTCCTCAGGCGTGACGACGGCCGGCGCTTGGGTGCGCCGCAGTACGACGGCCTACCGCGTGATGCGCGAGCTCGACGGATCGTCGGCGATGGGCTCGACGGGACGGAACGATCTGGTCGTGGCCTTTGCGCGCCACGAGTTCGCCCTGCGCCGCGACGTGCTGGTCGGTGCCGGTGTGGCGCTTGCCGGGGGAACGGGTCGGCAGCGCGTCGCGCCGCAGGCCCGGATCACCTGGGAGCCGCTGACGAATCTCGTCCTCACCGGCGCCTGGGCGCGATCGCTGCAGCATGCCCAGTCGATGCGGAACGGTGAATCCCTCGCCGGTGCGATCTTCCCCGCGGACCTGTCCGTCGGTGCGGGACCGTCGGGGCTCCCGGTCGCTCGCAGCGACCTCGCGATGCTCGCGGCGGCGTATCGCCCGCGCGCCGGCGTGATGGTGCAGGTGCACGCCTACGAACGGCGATCGCGCGACCTGGCGCTCGTGCCACCGGCAACGGGCGAGCCGTTCGCGACCGAGGGATGGATCACCGGCGACGGATCGGCGCGCGGCATCGCCGTCGAAGGCGCGGTCAGCGGCACGCGCTTCGGCGTGCTCGCGAGCTACGCGTGGCAGCGGGTCCGATTCACCTTCGGCGACTCACGTTATGTACCCGGTCACGGGGCAACGCACATGGCCGACGCGGGCGTGATCGCCTTTCCGTCTCCTACCTGGTCGGTGCGGCTCGGCATCACCGCCGTCGGCGGCCGACGTGCCACAGCGCTGGCGGGCAGCGTGGAGTGGGAGGCGTGCAACCTGCTCGACCGTGGCTGCGAGTTCGGCGGCTCCCCGCACTACCAACCCGGCGCGCTGGGCCGCACGAGGCTCCCGCCCTACGCGCGGGTCGATCTGGGAATCCGGAAGCACTGGCACGTCACGTTAGGTGGGCGGGACGTGGTGATCGCGGGCTTCGGAACCGTCACGAACGTGCTGGGTCGCATGAACGCGCTGACCACGGCCCTGGACCCCACGAGCGGCCGGCCCATGATGCTGGAGATGCGGCCGCTCGCGCCGCTGGTGGCGGGACTGGACTGGCGCTTCTGACCGCGCCGCCTGTCACAAACTCCCGATCCGGTTGCTCCTCGTGAGAGAGCCAGAGGCGTCGAACCGGCATCATGGGGAGGCTCACCTGACGGCGGCCGTGGCACGAGACACGGACGTGATGACGCGTGCGCGAGGATCGTTCGACGACGACTTCGTGGCGGTCTTCAACGCGCACTTCCGGGCGCTCTTCCGCTACCTGAACCGGGTGTCGGGAGACCCCGAACTCGCGACCGACATCGCGCAGGAGGCGTTCGTGCGGCTGTACCGACGCGGTGCGCTGCCCAGCTCGCCGGAGGCCTGGCTGGCCACGGTCGCGATGAACCTGCTGCGCAACGCGCGATCGACACAGAGCCGCCGGCGGCGGCTGCTCACGGTGACGCGTGCGGAATCGTCACTCGGTGACGCAGCGCCCTCCCCGGCGCACGGGGTCGAGGCGGACGAAACGCGTGCGCGCGTGCGCGCCGCGATCGATGGCCTTTCCGAGCGGGAGCGGCAGCTCCTGCTGCTCAGTGCGGAGGGCCACAGCTACCGCGACATGGCCGCGCTGCTCGCGTTGCACGAGGCGAGCGTGGGCACGCTGCTCGCGCGCGCCCGGCAGGCGTTCCGCGACGCGTACACGAGGGAGTCCGATGCATCTCGATGAAATGCAGGTGCAGCGTGTGCTGGACGGTGAGCTGGCGCCGTCCGAGGAGCGGTCGCATCGTGCACACCTCGATGCCTGTGACGCCTGCCGCGCGCGCCTGGACGACGCGGAGCGTGCCGGGCGGGAATTGCTCGCGTTGCTCGAGACACTCGACGTCGCTCCGCCCACGGTCTCCGCCGCCGCGATCATCCATCGTGCGCAGTCGCGATCGGCGCCAGGTGCCGCGTGGCGGTGGGCGGCGACCGTGCTGCTGATCGCCGGCACGGGAATCGTGGCATGGGCCGCTCCTGGATCGCCCGTGCCGGGACTCGTTCGGCGGGTCGTGGCCCTCGTGGCGGGGGACTCACAGCAACCGGCGGCAGGCGCGCCGGCGGCCGACACCACCCCCGGCCCGCTGCCTGGGATCTCCGTGGCACCGGAGGCGCGCCTCACCATCGAGTTCTCGGATGCCTTCCGCCACTCGATCGCCGTACTGACGTTGACCGACGACTCGGAGGTACGGCTGCGGGTGATGCGAGGCAACGCCACCTTCTCCTCGACTCGCGACCGGTTGATGGTCGGAGGGGCCGGGGACTCCGCGCGGTTCGAGGTCGGCGTTCCGCGCGCGGCGCCGTACGTCGAGATCGTCGTTGGCGCGCAGCGTTCCTTCCTCAAGCGCGGTGACAGCATTCGTACGGACGCCGCCCGTGCGGCGGACGGTCGCTATCTGATTCCGCTGGCCCCGCCCTGAGCGTTCCGCGCGCTGTCACGTCCCGCGCGCTCACGGGTTCCTCATGGCGCAACAGGAGGGCGCGACAGGATGGCGCACCAGGGCCGCGGGCGTCCGCGCCTTCGGCCCGACACGCGTGCGGAGGAGGATCCCATGACATTCGGGCAGTGGCGGGCGGCCCCGGCGCAGGCGGCACCGGGCGGACCGCGCGCAACACATCGGGCGCGACGGGCACTCGCGTCAGGCGTGATGCTCGCGCTGATGCCCGTGGCGGGTCCCGCACAGGAGCGCTTCGATCGCACGCGGGATCGCGGCCCGGGCGTCCCGTCGTCCATGTTCGGCACCTACGTCGATGCCGGCGAGCTCGTCGTATACCCGTTCCTCGAGTACTATCGTGACGCAGACGCCGAGTACAGCCCGGACGAGTTCGGCTTCGGGCTCGATCAGGACTTCCGCGGCCGGTATCGCGCGAACGAAGTGCTGCTCTTTCTCGGATACGGCGTCTCGCGGCGTCTCGCGCTGGAGCTCGAGGTCGCGGCGATCTCGGCCACGCTCGAGCGCTCCCCGCACGATCCCACCGCGATGCCGGCGAGCCTCAGCGAGTCGGGGCTCGGCGACGTGGAGGGGCAGGTGCGCTGGCGCTGGAACGAGGAGAGCGAGCGCTCACCCGAACTGTTCTCCTACTTCGAGACCGTCTTCCCGCTGCAGAAGCAGCGGCAGCTGATCGGGACGTCGGACTGGGAGTTCAAGCTGGGATCCGGCGTCGTCCGCGGCTTCCGGTGGGGAACCGTCACCGTGCGCGCGGCGGTGGAGTACGATGGCGAGGAGCGCATGATGGCACTGGGTGAGTTCGCGCTGGAATACCTGAGGAGGCTGTCGCCCGCGTTCCGGGTCTTCGGCGCGGTCGAGGGGAGCGAGGACGAAATCGAAGGCATCGCCGAACTGCAGTGGGCGTTGCGGCCGAACATCGTACTCAAGCTGAACAATGCGATCGGACTCACGTCGAAGGCGACGGACTGGGCACCGGAGGTCGGGATCATGTTCTCCCTGCGCTGACGCCGGCCGTCGTCCGGCTCGGGACCCCGCGCGCGCGGGGGGGTAAAGAACGGGAGTCAGCAGCGAGCCGCGGGGGGG
>DATIGO010000271.1:0-4828 GCA_035454665.1 Gemmatimonadaceae bacterium
AGGAATGCCGCAACGACCGAGGTCTTGCACGGACTTTGCTCCGCATGCCCGCCGCCGGGAACTACCACGTGCCTGGCGCGCGGCAGCGAGCGCGCCACGCGCTCTCCATACGCGGGCGGGGTGACGGGGTCGCGCTCCCCCGAGATGAGCAGTGCCGGCACGTCGGAGCGGAGCGGCGTCCGCGATCGGGCCGGCACGCGCGGCATCGGCCACGCGTCGCAGCCGGCGCGATATTGCTCGTGGTAGAGCGACCCGATCAGGGTGCCGCGCGTGCGACGCGCGACGGCAGCCGTGTCCACGAACGGGAGATCCTCGGCGCAGTACGCTCCCAGGTGCGGCGCCAGCCCCGTGGCGTCGCCTGGCCACGCGCTGCGCTCCGCGTACAGGCGCGCGAAGGCGGAGAGGTCGCCTGACGAGTCAGCCCGGTGCAGCATGGCGGGGAGCGCCGCCGCGCGCGCCCCGTACAGCATGCCGCGGACGGCGTACGCGAGCTCCCATCGTCCCACCGAGAACGCACGCGTCGCGCCCGCGGGATCCGTGAGGCGCACGATCGCCGGGGCACGATCCAGACGTGCCACGACTCGTCGCAGCGTCCCCGCCGGATCGGGAAACGCAGCCCGGCATCGGGCGTCGCGGGCGCACCGGGCTACGACGTCGTCGATCGATCGCTGGAGGGACTGCGCGTGATCGGCCACCAGCCCCGCATCGAACGGCACGACGCCATCGAGTATCAGCGCTCTGACGCGCCCGGGGTACTCGCGCGCGTACGCCATCGCGACGCGGCTGCCGAACGAGAAGCCCCAGACATCCAACCGTTCGTATCCGAGGGCGCGACGGATCGCCTCGATATCGTGCGCCGATGCCGTGGAGTGGTATTGCCGGAGATCCGCGTGAGCGGCCAGGCGCTGTCGGCAGGCCGAGACATGATCCTTCGGCAGAAGGGCGCCGAAAAAGAACTTCCGGCCGAGCGCCTCGCACGACAGCCGGTTCGACTCCCCCGTGCCGCGCTGGTCGAGCACGATCACGTCGCGGCCTTCACGAAGGAGACCGGAGGCGGCGAAGCGCCGGGCCATCGGGATCCCGGCAACGCCCGGGCCGCCCTGCAGGAGAACGAGCGGGGGCTTCGCGGATGCCGAGCCGCGCGCGGGGAGCACGACGACGCGCAGCCCGATGAGCCGGCTGGCACTGTCCCCCATCCGCTCGCGCACCGGCACGGTGTGGCAGCGCAGGGGCCCGGGGACGCTGTCGATCCGGCATTCCGACGAGGGTTGGGCACCCGCACGTCCGGGGGACGACAGCCACGTACCAAGGGCGGCGGCCAGGAGCACGGCGCGCCGCGCCCTCCTTCGTGACGCGGGGCGATGATGCAACGTCGAACCCGGTGTCTGCACGTGGTATCCTCCGTCGGTACGCCCCTCGGGCGCTGGGGGAATATGACGCGGCCGCACCCTCTGTTCTTGTACGGCATTGTGCTCTCCGGCCTCTCCCCCGCCCGATCGCCCCGGAGTTTTCATCCCCGCCGAGTTGCGATGCGGCGTGTCGCCACGGCATTCTGATTACGGAACGCACCCTCTCGCCCTCGCGAGTGCCGCCACTGCGCCGGAACCGAGCCTCCCTGCCCGATCTGCCCACCCCTCCGGAGCGCCGCGCTCCGGAGGCGGCACCCCGACGGCTCAGCCGTCGCGGGGCCTGGCCCCTGGTGATCGCGGCGGCTTTCACGGGCATTGCCGCGGCGTCGGCCCTGCACGGCGCGGCCGCCGGCGCGATCCCGCAGGGGCAGCGGTGGCAACGTTGGCAGCGCTGGGACCCCAACGTTCCCTACGACGGGAAATTCACCTTCGCCCGCATCCGTTACCTCGAGTATCGCGGCAGCGGCTGGGCCTTCGACTATCCCACGATGGAGCGCAATCTCATGACCATGGTACGTGAGATCACCGAGCTCCATCCCCACGTGACGGGCAGCAACATCCACACGCTCGACGATCCCGAGCTGCTCAAGTACCCGGTGGCCTATCTCTCCGAGCCGGGGTACTGGCATCCCACGGACGCCGAAGTGGAGGGGCTGCGGACCTACCTGGCGAAGGGTGGGTTCCTGATCGTCGACGACTTCATGCTGCGCGAGTGGTACAACTTCGAGGAGCAGATGCTGCGCGTGCTGCCCGACGCGAAGATCGTCCCGCTCGACGCGTCCCACACGATCTTCGATTCGTTCTTCCGGATCGAGTCCCTCGAGATGAAGTACCCGCACAATCCGAACCTCGATGCCGAATTCCTCGGCATCCACGAGGACAACGATCCCTCGCGCCGGCTCATGGTCGTGATCAACTACAACAACGACATCGGGGACTACATGGAGCACTCGGCCGAGAGCTTCTGGCCGGTGAACATCAGCAACAACGCGTACAAGCTCGCGATCAACTACCTCATCTACGGGATGTCCCACTGACCGCGGCCGTTCGCGCGGCCGTGCTCCCTCTGCGGGAGCCGTGGCAGCCTCCCGGGCGACGCCATCCGTCCCGTCGCGAAACGTACGCGGGGCGATGAGCGTAAAACCCTACATGTTCCGCCGACTGTCGGGTCTCCCGTCACTGTTGCTGGTTTCGCTGCTCCTCGCGGCATGCGACCGGCTCCGGGAGGTCTCGGAGACGCTCCTCGACCATCGCACGCCACGCGAGCGCTACGTGGCGAGCCTCGAGAGCGCCGGACTGACGGCCACGGCACTGGCACGCGACTGGACGCTCGCGGGCGAGCGCTCCCTGCGGGAGGCGCCACTGGTGAGCTCGCCCTTCGCCGAGGAGGGGTACTTCGCTCCGGCCGAACCCGCCGCGATCGCCTACCGGGTCGCGGTACGACGGGGACAGGAGGTTTCGTTCGGCGTGGAACTGCCGGACGACACGGCCTCGCTGCTCTTCGTGGACGCGTGGCTCGTGGAGCACGACAGCGTGACCTCGTACCGGCGGATCGCCGACGCCGACAGCGGCCGGCGCCTCATCACGGTGGAGCCTCGGCGGGATGGCGAGATCCTGTTCCGCGCGCAGCCCGAGCTCTTGCGAGGTGGGCGGTTCCGCGTGAATCTGCGCCTCACGCCGACGCTCGCGTTCCCCGTGGGGAGCGGGCGCGAGCGGGACATCGGCAGCCGGTACGGCGCCCCGCGCGACGGCGGCCGGCGCGATCATCACGGCATCGACATCTTCGCCCCGCGCGGCACGCCGGCCGTGGCCGCGTCCGAGGCACTGGTGACGCGCGTCGAGACCACGCCGCGTGGTGGCAACGTGGTGTGGCTGCGCGACGTCCGCGGCAACCGGCTGTACTACGCGCACCTCGACCGGCAGCGCGTGGTCCAGGGGATGCGCGTCCTGCCCGGGGACACCGTGGGATTCGTGGGCAACACCGGCAATGCGCGGACGACGCCGCCGCATCTCCATTTTGGCGTCTACCGGCGCGGCGAAGGGCCGGTCGACCCGTACTGGTTCGTGTATCGTCCACGCGGCGACGTCCCGCGGCTGCTGGCCGACACGGCGCGCCTGGGCGACTGGGCGCGGACGCCTAACGACCGGGTGCTCCTGCGCGCCGCGCCCGACGACGCGGCCCAGCGTGTGATGGCGCTCCCGCGGCACACGCCGCTCCGCGTCATCGCGGCCGTGGGCAACTGGTATCGGGTCCGCCTGCCGGACGGGCTGACCGGCTACGTTTCCGCACGCCTGATCGAGTCCGCGGAGCGTGCCGTCGCGGTGGAGCGCCCGGAGCGCCGCCTTCCTCTCCTGGCACGCCCGGTCGATACGCACGCGCCCCACGACGTGATCGCCGAGGTGAGTCCGGGAGACGCCGTGCGCGTGCTCGGGCGCTTCGGCACCTTCCTCCTGGTGCGGGGACCGAGCGGCGCGTCAGGCTGGGTCGAACAGGGTCAGTAGCGGCGGCGGCCCTCGCCGGCGATCCACCTCACGGACCGGAAAACGATCGCCCGGGAGCCGACGGCCGAGTTCGTCGCGACACGCATGGGCTCGTCACGCTGCATGGCATTCACCCCGCTCAGCCCTCCACCGGGACCCTTCGCCGCACCATCATTCCTGCGGTGACGGTTCGACGCAGCGCTCTGGCGGGCCCGCCACGCGAGCGCGTCGCAGCCGCACGACGGATGCAGGGAGGAGTGTGTTGACGGATCCCAGTCGCACGCCTGACGAGGAACGGCGCGCGTTCGAGCAGGTGCGGCGACAGCAGGACGCTGAGCGGGACGAGGCACGACGGCGGGAGCGGGTCCGCCGCGAGATGGACCGGGAAGTCTCCGGTGACGCGGCACTCGCCGACCGCGCCGCACCGGCGTCGGTGAACCCGCTCGATCGGATCACCGCCGAACGACGCACCCCCGTCGTCGATGCACGTTTGACGGCCGCCGAAATCCAGGCCGGGCGCGGCGTCACCCTCGCGGCACGGATCGTCAACTTTCTTTTTCTCGCGATCTACATCCTGCTGGGACTGCGCCTCCTGCTCGGCGTTCTCGGCGCCAACCCCGAGGCCGGATTCGTTCGCTGGATTGCCGCCGCGTCGGGTCCGTTGTATGCGCCCTTCCGCGGCGTCTTTCCCACGGTCACGATCGAGGACGGTTTCACGTTCGTGCTTTCCGTGGCGTTCGCCCTCCTCGTCTACGCCCTGCTCCACGCGCTGGTCAACGCCCTGCTGCGGGTCTTCGGCGCCCCGCGCGGCGTCCTCTAGCGCCGATGCCGCGGGCGAACCCTGCCTCACGACGCGACGGAATCGGTGACGGGGAGCGCCGCCAGGATCTCTCGAAGCTTCGCGAGATCCACGGGTTTCGTGAGATGATGATGGAAGC
>DATIGO010000272.1:0-3732 GCA_035454665.1 Gemmatimonadaceae bacterium
CGCTGGTCGCCCTCGGTGAGGCGCTCGCCGAGGCCGACCGCTCCGCCGTGCTCGGCCTGGTGCGTTTCGATGCGCGCCGCCAGATCCTGAAGGAACGTCTCACGCCGCGCGGGGACCGGATCGAGCGCGCACCCGTCGACACCACATTCGACCATCTTCCGGCCTCCGTCCGCACGCTCGTCGCGAGCGGAGGACAGTTCGTGGACCTGGGTGACCGGTCCGCCGAGTACGCGCGGCTGCTCGGGCTCTCGCCGTTCGCCGACGGCGGCATTCTCTCGCTGCGCGGGCTCACCACCGACGGCAGCCTCAGTTCGGTGCTGGCCCTGTACGAGCAGCGGAAGATGTTCGGGTCGCGGACCAGCGAGCGCTTCGGGCCCGCCGCTGCCCTCTTCGATCTCGCCTATGGACGGCACTCGGATCGCGAGGCGCGCAGCGAGGCCGTGCGCACGCTGGAGGAGGTGACCCAGAAGGTGCACGCGGGGTACCTCCAGCGCCTGAGCGAGCTCGAACGGGAGCTCACGACCGCGCGCGGAGCCACCTCGCCGCCGGGGAGCAGCAGCGGCGTCCACGCCGTGCAGCTCGAGCAGTCGCTTGCCGAGGCGCAGGAGCAGGCGCGCCGCGCGGGGCTCAAGGCGCAGTCGATGGAGCAGCAGCTCACCTCCGCCATCGGACAGCTCGAGCAGGCGCACATCGAGCTGCACCGCCGCCACGAGATGCTGCGCCAGAAGACCCGGACGTTGTACCTCGTGGAGCGCGCGCTGTCCCTCGACAACACGACGAGCGAACCCGCGTCGCTCGTGGACGGGCTCCTGGCCCTGGTGGGCGACGACATGCAGGCGCAGCGGTGCTCGCTCATGCTGCGCGCGCCCGAGCCCGAGACGCTGTATCTGGCCGCGGCCCGCGGCCTGCTCCCGCAGATCCGGGTCGGGGCGCGGGTCCCGTTCGGGAAGGGGGTGAGCGGCATCGTGGCCACCACGCGTGAGCCGCTGCTCGTCCAGGACGTTTCCGACGCGGCGGCTCACCCGCTGCTCCAGGACGAGTACCTCACGACCGGGTCGTTCATCTCCTTCCCGCTGGTCTATCACGGGGAGCTGATCGGTGTGGTGAACCTCACCAACCGGGCGCGCCGGGGCGTGTTCGTGGAGGAGGACGTGGAGCGCGTCCGGCTGCTGGGTCTCGTCATCGCGCTGATCGTGACGCGGGCGCGGCTGGGCGAGCGCCTGCTGGGAGCGCTCGATGTCGCCTAACGCGCTGCAGTCCGCGATCCGCCGGCTCGCCGCCGGTGAGTCCCTCTCCGACGGCGACGCGGCGGCGGCCTTCGGCTTCGTGATGAGCGGGGAAGCCACGCCCGCGCAGGTGGCGGCGCTGCTCATGGGGCTGCGCGTGAAAGGGGAGACTCCCGAGGAGGTGGCGGGTGCGGCGCGGGCGCTCCGCGAGGCGATGGTTCGCATCGACGCCGAGTCCCCGGGCGAGCTCGTGGACACCTGTGGCACCGGGGGCGGCGCGGTCATGACCTTCAACATCTCCACCGCGGCGGGACTCGTCGCCGCCGGCGCCGGTCTCCGCGTCGCCAAGCACGGCAACCGCTCGTTCACCTCGCAGTGCGGGAGCGCCGACGTCCTCGAAGCGCTCGGCGTTCCCCTCGAGGCCACACCGCCCCAGATGGCGCAGGTCCTGCGCGAGGCCGGCGTCGTCTTCATGTTCGCGCCCACCATGCACCCGGCCATGCGCCACGTGGGGCCCGTGCGCCGGGAGCTCGCGGTCCCCACCGTGATGAACGTCGTGGGCCCCCTGGCCAATCCGGCCGGGGCGGGTCGCCAGGTCGTGGGCGTGGCGGAGCGCCGGCGCATGCCCCTCCTGGCGGGCGCCCTCGCCGCGTTAGGCGCCCGTCGCGCGCTCGTCGTGCACGGCGAGCCGGGGATGGACGAGATGTCGCCGCTCGGTCCCACCTGGGTAACCGAGGTCGGGCCCGCGGGACTCCGCGAGTGGACGGTCGACCCAGCAGCCCTCGGCTTCTCCGGCTTCCGGGCCGAGGAGCTCGCGGGAGGAACGCCGGCGGACAACGCCCGCATCGTCACCGACATCCTCGAGGGCCGGGGCGCCCCCGGGGCCCGCGCCGCCGTGGTGCTCAACGCCGCGGCCGCGCTGTACGTGGGAGGGATCGCGCCGACAATGGAGCGCTGCGTCGAGCGGGCGCGGCAAGCCCTCGAGGAGGGAGCCGGTCGACAAGCCCTGGACCGCATGCGGACGGCCTATGCGCGCGCCCGCGAGAGCGTGTGACGCGCCCCGGCGCCCCGGTGAGGCGTCCTCAGTACTTCCGGATGACCCCCACCACGACGCCCTGGATCAGCACGTCGTTCTCGTGCACGTAGAGCGGTGAGAGCTGCTCGTTTGCGGGCTGCAGGCGGATGCGGCCGTCGCGCTCCCGATAAAAGCGCTTGAGCGTGGCCGACGTGTGGTTCAAGAGCGCGATCACCATCTCGCCGTTGTCGGCGCTCTTTCGCTCGTTCACGATCACGAAATCGCCGTCGCGGATCTGCTCGTCGATCATCGAATTCCCGCGCACGCGCAGCACGAAGTGCTCGCCGCGGCGCCGGACAAACTCCTCGGGAACGGTGATGCTCTCGTTTCCCGGAATCGCCTCGATCGGCGCACCCGCCGCCACCATCCCGTACAGCGGCAGCTCCACCGCGCGCTGGAACGCCTCGGACGGAAGGATGTCGATCGCGCGGCTTTCATTATACGACCGCTTGATGTACCCCTTCCGCTCGAGGTTGGTCAGGTGCTCATGCACCGTCGCCAGCGAGTTATAGTTGAAATGCTTGGCGATCTCTTCAAAACTGGGAGCGTACCCGTGGTCGCTCGAATACTCCTGCAGGAACGTGAGGATTTCGTGCTGACGCCTGGTGAGTGGCATGGGTGAGCTCCCTCGGATCCGCACCGGCGGCCGGATGCGGAGTGTCCCGAACAACGGCCGAAGATCACGTTAGCCGAACAGGCCCCGAAGTGCAAGCACGATCGACCTGGACGCCTCCCCGGGGCGTCCTCGGGAGGCTCTGCGCGCAGGCCCGCGAGCGGGCCGCGGCGCTCCGTCCGCGCGAGCGGCAGCTGCGCGAGGGCGCCGGATCGCGTCCGGCGCCGCAGTCCCTGGCGGCCGCCCTCGGCGCGGGGACCGACGTGGGGATCGTGGCCGAGCTCAAGCGCCGATCACCCTCCAGGGGAACGCTGAACGCGGAACTGGCGGCGGCGCGCGCCGCGCGCGCGTACGTCGAAGGCGGCGCGCGCGCGATCTCGGTGCTCACCGAGCCGAACGATTTCGGGGGGGCGGACGAGGATCTCCTGAGCGCGCACGCGGCGGTAGCCGTGCCGGTCCTCCGAAAGGACTTCCATGTGGACCCGCTGCAGCTCTGGGAGGCGCGCTCGCTCGGAGCCTCCGCGGTTCTCCTCATCATGCGGGCGCTGGGACCGGAGCGCAGCCTCGAAATGGCGGCGGCGGCCCGTGAGGTCGGGATCGAGGGCGTGTTCGAGGTGAGAGATGAGGCGGAGCTCGAATGGGCGCTCGAGAGCGGTGCCGCAGTCATCGGCGTCAATCGGCGCAACCTCGAAACCCTGGAGATGTCCGACGCCGTGATCGAACGGTTGCTGCCCGCCGTTCCCCCCTCGTGCGTGGCGATCGCGGAGAGCGGGGTGCGCGGGTCCGAGGATGTGGCCCGCGTCGCCGCTCTGGGGGCG